>NZ_JACJED010000016.1:0-124027 GCF_014163885.1 Pseudoalteromonas sp. SR43-2
AAGCTCAGGCTCTTCTTCAGGCTCAGGCTCTTCTATAAGCTCAGGCTCTTCTTCAAGCTCAGGTTCTTCTATAAGCTCGGGCTCTTCATTTAATGATGAAGCAAGCGACTCAATATCATCAACATTTAACTCTTCTTGAGCATCTGCTAAATCCTCAACTGAGTCTGCCAATGCATTATCAATTTCTGAATCTCTTACATCTGAATTTTTTACTTCATCATCAATTAGGTTATCTATGTCGTCTAAATCAAAGTCATCGCTTTGTTCAACTAATGAATCATTTGCAGTATCAACCGCAGTCTCATCAATTAAGCTATCTATGTCGTCTAAATCAAAGTCGTCACTTTCCTCAACTAATGAATCATTTGCAGTATCAACTGCTGCCTCATCAATTAAGCTATCTATGTCGTCTAAATCAAAGTCGTCACTTTCCTCAACTAAAGAGTCATTTGCAGTATCAACTGCAGCCTCATCAATTAAGCTATCTATGTCGCCTAAATCAAAGTCATCACTTTCCTCAACTAATGAATCATTTGCAGTATCAACTGCTGCTTCATCAATTAAGCTATCTATGTCGTCTAAATCAAAGTCGTCACTTTCCTCAACTAATGAGTCATCTGCAGTATCAACTGCTGCTTCATCAATTAAGCTATCTATGTCGTCTAAATCAAAGTCTTCACTTTCCTCAACTAATGAGTCATCTGCAGTATCGACTGCAGCCTCATCAATTAAGCTATCTATGTCGTCTAAATCAAAGTCGTCGCTTTCTTCTAGAAGTTCATCTTCGTCGAGTAACTCTGCATCAAGTGAGTCATCTACCACATCACTTTTTGGGTCATTCGCCTCATCAATTAAGCTATCTATATCGTCTAAATCAAAATCGTCGCTTGTATCAAGTTCAGCTGAAGTGTTATTTGAGGTATCTAATTCTGTTGATGTTTGATCTAATAATTCATCTATATCAAAATTATCTTCATCTGCAAGCTCTTCACTTAAAGCCGCCATTTCATCATGAGATTCTAAGCTGTCATCCTCTAAAGCTTCGCTTGTTTGCGGTGCATCAAATTCAGGTAGACTATCGTCTTCATCAAACAAGCTATCTAAATCGTCATTAGTTAGGATTTCATCATTGTTAATTGAGTCATCAGATAAGTCTAAATCTATATCTTCAGCGTTTTCATCTGAAGGTTGATCAAACCCTTGCTGCATAAAAATATCGAGCTCATCATCGCCATCGGTATTTTCATCATCAAAAACAATGTCATCGCTTAGCAAGCTTTCGAGCTCATCCTGATCAAGTAAATTTTCGTCGCCAGAAAAATCATCTAAGCCGTCGTCTAAATCATCATTAGGCAACATATCACTTTCGAGACTATCATCTAATTGAACACTCAAGTCATCTAAAGGGTCAGGTACAATTGGATCGTCATTTAAGCTTGGGCCTAAATCATCATCGCCAGCATAGGTTGGGGTTTGTGGTAAAAAGTCATCATCGTTTTGCGGCTCTTCTTGATTACTTGCTCGTTTGCGTAAAAACATAACGATTGCAAAAATAATCAGTAACCCAGGAATAAACATTAACAAGCCCAGTACTATGGGATTTGAAAATAATGAGCCAAAATCAAATGACTCTTTTGGTATTACTTCTTGTTTTTTTTGTTGGGCAATAATCTCGTTTTGTTTAACAATGAGTTCTTTTAACTGATTTTGAATTTCGCTGTCTTGTCCTAATTGCAAACGTAAGTTTTCGAGCTCTTTTGATATTCCTGATAACTGTTTTTTAAGATTATTATTTTCAACTAAAATCTCTTCTACATTACTAACTGAGCTTTTAAACTGTTGTTGTAACTCAACTAGCTTAGTACCTTGCTCTGTTTTTATTTCATTTAATTCTTTCTGTATCTCTTTTTTAGCATCGTCTACATCAATTTTACGCGCTTGAGTTACTTTTGTTTGCGCTGAGTTAATTTCGCTTTGTGTAAGCGTGCCATTTTTTTTCTTTTCCCATAATGCATCATCTTGCTCAGAGCGTTGCTTTGCGAGCTGCGTATTTACAGCTTTTATTTCGGCTAAGGTAGGGATTTTTAAATAGGCACCATTTTGAATGTGGTTAAGATTTTGTTCTAAAAATGAATCGGGATTTTTGTTATACAAAGCCTGCATAACTTGATAAATACTGACAGAATTGTCTGGGCGCACTTTAGCTGCTATACGCCAAAGCGTATCAGTTGGTTTAATTGGCCCAATTGATCGCCCTTGCGCACCATAGTCAACGCCTTTAGGCCCCTTTAATTGGGTACTGTCCTGAGAGTAAACTGGCGTTACTATCAATGCAGACGCTAATATAATAAGTGTAGCTAAACCGCGCATGCTGATCCTTTAATATTTAAATATTAATAAAACACCTAAAACTTAAGTGCATAAATATTGTTTATTATTGCTATTATCAGCCAAATGACTGACTCGCATTTATTATTACAATCTATTTTTATTGCAAGCTCTATTCCAATTACAAACTATAAACCAGTTAGAGCGTAATATCCATCGCAACACCTTGAAAATAAATGCCTTAAAACATCTTTATAAATATTAATTTATTGAGTGTTATCAATCAGTTTTTGTATTTTTAAAATTAAACGGCAAAAATTTGACAAGCCATATAAACAAAAAGCGGCAAACAACTACTGTTTACCGCTTTAAAAGCATGTTTAGCGCAATTAACTATTACATGTAATTGGCAATAAGCTCTTCTGCAATTTGAATGCTATTAGTTGCAGCACCTTTACGAGTGTTGTCACTTACAACCCACATGTTTAGTCCATGAGGATGAGAAATATCAGCACGTAATCGACCTATATACACAGTATCGTTACCGCTAGCGTCAGACACTGCTGTTGGGTAGTCACCTTCATCATCAATTAGCTCGACACCAGGCGCATCTTTTAAAAGTTGCTTAACGTGTTCAAAGTCATAAGGCATGCGCGTTTCAATATTAATTGATTCTGAGTGCCCAAAAAATACGGGAACACGTACACACGTTGGGTTCACTGCAATAGTGGTATCACCCAAAATTTTATGAGTCTCGTTTACCATTTTCATTTCTTCGCGCGTATAGCCATTATCTTCAAAGCTATCAATTTGAGGAATAACGTTAAATGCAATTTGCTTTGGAAATACTTTATTATCCATAGGGCGTGCATTCATCAAATTAGCTGTTTGCTTTGCAAGTTCATCAACCGCGTCTTTACCTGCACCCGATACAGCTTGGTAAGTAGATACATTAATACGGTCTATTCCGTAAGCATCATAAATTGGTTTAAGTGCTAACATCATCTGAATAGTTGAACAGTTAGGGTTAGCAATAATATTACGATTTCTAAAATCAGCTAGGCTTGAGGCATTAACTTCTGGCACCACGAGCGGTATTTCAAAATCATTTCTAAAGTGCGATGTATTATCGATTACAATACAGCCGGCTTCAGCAGCAATAGGAGCATATTTTTCAGATACACTGCCACCAGCAGAAAACAAACCTATATGCGCTTGGCTAAAGTCAAAGCCTTCAACGTCAAGTACTTCAATGGTCTCACCACGAAACTTTATATCTTCACCTGCGCTGCGGCTGCTAGCACGTAAAAAAAGCTGATCAACAGGAAACTTACGATCTGCTAGCGTTTCAATGATTTGACGGCCTACTAAACCAGTAGCGCCAAGTACGGCAACGTTATATTTTTGCGACATATTTCTTCCTCTATAAACGACATTAAACAACATCGTTAGTTAAATAATTATTCAGCTATACTAAAGCCAAGCTGGCTAAGTGCTGCTAGTTGTGGACTATCACCTTGTAGAAATAAGGTGCTAAATTCTCGCCTTATAGGATAGTTTTTACGTAAACTATCGAAGCCGTCGCTCTCTAGGCGACGAAGTAAAATTCCGTCATCGCGGCGAACGTCATAAATTAAATGCACTAAACGAGCAATATCTTGCTCATTAAGGCTTTGCGTAACCGTTGCATTTGTAACGGCTGGTGTTGGTAAAAAATCATCCAACGATTTAATCGCCTCAACACCTTTGAGCTGACACAGTTTTTGATACAACATTTGTGTACCACGAGCTTTCCCCTCAAGTGTATGCCCTGCAATGTGCACACTAGCGTAACGAACATGCTCTAGTAATTCAGTTAAAATATTGGGTTCTTTCTCCCATACATCAAGTACTAAATCTAAATCAGCCCCAGCTTCCATTACCTCAAGCAATGCTTGGTTATCAATTACATCGCCACGGCTTGCATTAATTAGCGTGGTTCCTGGCTTAAGTGCTTTTAAACGCTCTTTACCCATCATGTGCAGTGTTTTGTGCTCGCCACTTTTAACAAGGGGAACGTGAAAAGTAACAACATCTGATTGCGCTAATAACTCGTCAAGCGCTACATGTTCTTGTAGTAAGCCTTGTTCGTGCTTAATCGGATCGCACAGCAGTACAACTACGTTGAATGCTTTTAATTTTTGCGCCAAACATGTACCAATGTTTCCCATCCCTACAATACCAATTGTTTGACCACACAATGGACGCGCATTTTCTTGGCTTAATGCAAATAAGCTACTAATTACATATTCAGCTACAGCAACCGCATTACAACCAGGTGCACTTGTAAAAGCAATATTTCTGTCATGTAGTAATTGCGTATCAATATGGTCAATGCCGATTGTGGCAGTACCTACAAAGCTCAACTTGTTAGCTTGTACCAAAAGTTCATGATTAACATTTGTCACCGAACGAGTAAGAAGAACATCTACATCTATTAATTGTTCAGGCGTTAATTTACGACCATCAAAACGCTCAACCTCACCAAAGTCTGCAAAGTACTGCTCAACTAAAGGCATATTTTGATCGGCAAGAATTTTCATTACAGAGTCCGTTTGGCAATTAAGAGGCGCCATTGTAGCGAACAACCTAACCTTTACACAAACTAAAAAGGCGCATTTTAGTTAATACAAACACTCAAAAATGGGGATGTGGATTGTTTTAAATCAGCAATTAAAATTAGGAATTTAAACGATGCAAATAATAACCTTACTATTGAATACACAAAGGCCGAATCACAGCATGATTCGGCCTTTATTATGCAAAATAAACTTCAATTACATTATATTTTATTTACTTGATTTTAGTTTATAGTTCAAAATCTTTTTTGAATTTCAAACCAAATTCACTTCGATCATTACTACGCATTACGCCAACAAAACCTGATTGTTGTAGACGACCAACATCGTAAACTTCGTTTAGAACGTTTTCACCATACAGTGTAACTTCCATATCGCCATATGGATTAGTGTAGGAAATATTAAAACCAACTAGTTCACGAGAATCAATGGTCTCACTTTGGTTATAAACTGATTGCCCTTGCATTTCGCTTCGGTACGAATAGTTAGCATTAAACGCAAGTGTTGCGCCGCTCTCTAAATCCATAAAGTAAGAAGGTGCAACCATGACAGTCCAGCGTGGTGTAAGTGCTGGTGAATCGCCTTTACCTATACCTTGTACACCCTCAGCCACTTCTGTTATTTCAGAATCTAAATAACCAACTGCACTGCGAATAGTAAAGTCATCAGTAATAGCGACGGTTGTTTCAAGCTCAATACCTTGCGCTTTAGACTGACCCGCATTTTCTACAATTGTTACAAAACCGCCACCTGCTGTTGGGTCTGAAAACGGTAATGCTAAATCAGTGTAATCAGTCACAAATACCGCAAGCATCATAGATACATTTTCGTGTACTTGGCCTTTTAGACCCATTTCGTAGTTAACCGCTTTCGTTTCGTCAAATGATACAAACTGGTCTGGTCCACCAAATGGGCGCGGTGGAAAACCACCTGTTTGGTAGCCTTTTTGAATCTGACCATACACATTCATATTATTGCTAAGCTGATAAGATGCATTTACATCCCACGTAACTGCATCAAAATCTGCACTTACATACTTACGAGTAGGAAATGATGGGAATATAGCATTTGCATCTTTTTCATCTTTTGAATAACGAAGACCACCACCTACCGTTAAATCGTCAGTTAAATCGTAGCTTGCATTAAAGTAGGCTGCGTAAGAATTAGTTTATTGGTTAATTTCAAAAGCGCCGTAACCACCAAATGATTCGGTTACTCCGTCATTCAATAAGCCATTGGGTGTATTAAATGGTCTAAAGACAAATGGGCCTGAACGTGTAAAGCCATCTTCATTAAAAAAGTAAAGGCCTGACACAAAGTCCATATTATCAAATGTTGCATTTAGTTGAATTTCAAACGAGTACTGATCAGCTCCGCCCTCTTCTGGAAACTCAGATAAGTTTAAAGGTGATGCATCGTCATCTAGGCCACCTTCATACTCAGATGTACGGTAGCTTGAGATAAACTTAGTAGTATAAGTATCGTTAATTGCCCAATCAGCCGAGAACGATGTGCCCCAACCTGAGTAAGAAGTTGATTCAATACCTGCAACGGTTGTACCTAAATCATCAGGGTCTGATGGAATTAAATCTTGAGTCAATAATGGGAAGTCGCCATTAAACACATCGTTTGCATCTAGCGGGTCAGTTAATTCAATTGTGTAAGGCGATTGACCTGACTCGTTATCAACTCCATCTAAAGCAAAAGTGAATGCTAAATCGCTGTTCGCTTGCCATTTAAGGGCTACACGACCACTGAATTCCTCTTCCTCACCAATTTCTTTCTCTGGATTTGCTAAATTAACAGCTTCACCAACACCATCACGTGTTTTGTAAGATGCACTCGCAGACATGCTTAGTTCATCGTTTAGTGAGTTATTAAAATAAACATCACCAGCAATACGTCCACGACTTCCCAGCTTAGCTGAAGTTGTTACAATACCTTCATCACCAGGTTGCTTTGTAATTACATTTACAGCGCCACCTAATGTATTACGACCATATAAAGTACCTTGTGGACCACGAAGCACTTCAACACGCTCAACATTAGGTAATGATAAATTAGAACCCATTTGACGACCTAAATAAACGCCATCTAAGTATACGCCTACACCTGGATCAGTAGTTATTATGTGATCTTGCAGACCAATACCACGAATGAACACAGACGCATGTGCTGCATTACCAACACCGTAACGGGTGATGTTTAAGTTTGGAACATATTTACCAATATCTTCAAGATTACTCATATTGGCTTTATCAATTAGGTTCGCCCCAATTGATGTGATAGCGGTTGGAGATTCAAATAAGCTCTCTGTACGTTTACGAGCTGTGACTTCGATTTTTTCAAACGCGTCTTGTTTTGCTGTTGTTTTAGCTTCTTCAGCATTTACTGAGGTAGATAGTGCAGCGACAATTGCTAGGCTTAACTGTGAGAGTGTGCGTAGTTTCAAAATATTCTCCAAAGGATACCGTGTGATTTTTGTTATGCTTTTATATTGATAATATAAATTTTAGGCATAAAAAAAGACGCTAAATAGCATCTTTCCTCTGGACAGGTATTATATGACATTATTGTGAATAAATGTATAAAATTATTTAAATAAATTCATAGAAAATGACAGTAATTTAAGCATTGTTAGCTTTAGATGAATTATCATAAATAACCCCCTCTAATATTTACCTCACTAATTAATTGTTTTAAAACAAAAAATCTCATAAATACTACTTTAAAGAGCGCATAAAACATACTCATACATGTACTTTAGTGTATAAAAAAAGAGCTAAAACACATTCAGGTATCATTGAAATTAACTAAAAATAAGAATATAGTACTAAAATGTAGTCTATGGATAGAATATTATGAATATTGAAAATACAGTCAATAAAAGCCCCACATGCTTCACCAGCCCAAATTACACGTCACTTTTTTGTGTTGCAGCTGACTTCAACGTCCTACTTGTCAATTATCAAGCTTTAAACGTCATTATCAACCATGAACTTATAAATCAGTTTATGCTAAAAAACGGTCATCAAGGTCTCGTTATTTTTGACGTGCCCAAAGACGGTGATGTTTTGGCATTAAAAGAGTGGCCTAATTTAAAAGGTTTGTTTTATGAAGGCACTGACGAAGTACTATTGCAGCAAGGATTAGAAGCAATAGAACAAGGAAAACTTTGGTTTCCACGTGCGGTAACTGATGGTTGGATGAGACAAATGCTAGCGAGTGAACAACAAACTGCGCTGCAATCAAATAACTTAACCTGCAAAGAAATGAAAGTATTAAACTTGTTATTTTCTGGCTTACATTCAAGCGCAATTGCAGACACTTTATTTATCAGTGAAGCTACAGTTCGTGTACATTTACACAAAGTGTATCAAAAAATCGCTGTAAAAAACAAGCAACAGGCATTACTTTGGTGTAAGAAAAACTTAAGTAAGATCAATAGTTAAGCGGGCTTATTTGAAACCTGATTGTATCTGAGTACTCACCGGCAGCTTGCCTTTCGAAATCATTTAATTGAATTTTTAAAGGTAATAGATAAACGGTTTGTCCTGAGTATGTAAATTTATGTTGTGATAAGTTATCTAGTTGAAGCCAACTTCCAGCCAGATCTAGACTGTAATTAATTGCATATCTGTCTCTATAGAAACTATGTATTAATTTCCCATTATTATCTGAACTTACAGACAATTGAACATCTGAATTAGTAACGACTTGTAAACTAGGTAACATAGTGTATTCCTTACTCGGAATTAGTTCTCCCAAATTGATAGTATTTGAAAATGTATTATACCCAAGTACAGAAAGACTTGTCCTAGGGGCAATATTTTCTTGAATACTATATTCTCGCTCATCTAATAACTTACTCCCCTGATCATATAATTTCATTTGGAGCCTATCTGAGTATATACCTGCTTTAATTGGTGTTCCTGACGGTAGGACTAATGTCAATATCGTCGAAGAATCAGTAAAGTTTAACTTTAAAGTTGATGAGCTGACTAACTTACTTTGTATACTCTGCATCTCGTAGGGAATACTTTGAAATTGCCCTTTTAGCTGAGCTTGATTCTCACTTGTTAGCACGAGTTGTAATTGACAGCTTTCATCATTAGTGACGCTTATCCGTAGCTCTTTCTTAGAGTCTACTTGCTGTAAGGCATGGTAGCTTTCAAAATCATCATAAATATGTTCAATCTTATCGAACCTAGCGGCGCATTGCGCATGAATTAAGGGCGTAAAAATAAATAGTGCTAAACCACCCAATAATAAACTTACTTTTTTATTGTACATAAATAGCTCCTTTGCGCTGTAATTGCTCACCTTCAGATACTTGAATCGTAAAATGTGACTTTTCTGCATTCTTAAGTGTAATTTTATAATTACAGGCGGTTAAACCTGTTAATGCAAATCGTCCTTTTTTATTTGTAAAAAATGTATGCTCTTTTTGGCTGTTTTTATCGATACAAATTGCTGTACCAACTTGTAATGATAAGGGTTTTTTCTGTTGATCATACAAAGTCGCAATCACTGATATGTTTGCAGCAGTCCCTATTGTGATTGCATGACCTGTTCGATAAGGTGAGTAAAGGGTAATTATGCCAGAACCAATATCATACCCCAGCTCTAAGTTATCAATATCGACTGTAACGTTGGTTGAGGCATATGAACTAATATCGTTTAATAAAATAGTTTCGAAGTCTTCATTATCAGCCCTATAGTTATCCTCATATTGTCCCAAGGTGATCTTTTTTCCTCTAAGGCTAGAGTGGGGTTCTATCAAAGCAAAGCTATCGTATATGGGTTTCCCAACAGCCCAACTCTTATCTGCAAATGCTATGCTTGATGCCAAGCTTAATCGGCTCTGATGGTAAGCTGAGGCCTCATTAAATTGCTCGTAAAAACTCCCATGATCAAAGTTCATAACAAAACGATTCGCGTTATATTGAGTATTTAAATCAAAAACAGCTTCATTTTGATCATTTTTTTCAAGCCCAGCTCTTATATTCAAAGCTCCAACATAGCGCTGATTACTATCTTGAGAGAATTCTAAGCGTGTTTTATCCTGCCTAGATTGATGAGATAATTTAGCCCGCCGAGTATTAGAAAACTTATAAGTGACAGACAACCTTACATCCCATTGACTTTCTTCAGCGAGACCCTCCCACTGCCCACCTAAACTATATCTCCATTGGCTATTATCGATCTCACCAGAAAAACTAACTCCAACTGATTTATCAAATTGAGCTTCATCATATGACCTTGATAAACTTGTAAAAAAAGATGTTTGCGTATTCTCTCCCCAAAAAAAACTATAATTAGCCTGAATATAATGCTCTCTTAAGCGAGAACTAGATTGAGAATCAGGTCGATAGCCAAGACCTGTAAAATACCTTGATGAGTATTCATAACCCACCGTAATGTCAGTGTTATTATCACTATGATTTCTATAGTTACTATAAACAATGCGATAAGCATGACCTTTTTTTTCATTGAAACTTATCGCATTTTCAAACGCAATTTGTCCAACTGCAGCTGCATAAATATTTTTAAAACCAATCTGCTGAGAATACTCATCACCTTGTACTGCCGCACCGGCTGTCCAGCTAGGTGTAATGCCATAATCAAGATAAAAGCTAGCTAGTGGCTCGTCGTAATCATAATCTAGCTCACTACCTAAGCGTGAGGGAACGCCTAAATGAAACTCATACTCCAGTTGCCCTTGAGCAAAAAGATCTAAACCGGTCGTTACATCAAAATCAACAAAACGGACAACTCCTGCTATATCAGTAATCCTCAAAGTAATATTATTACTTCCTTCATTAAGGGGAATATCATCAAGAGAATATATACCTGCGGCTAAATTAAGTTTTTGTAATATCCGCTCGCCAACTAATACCTCAACAGAGGATGGACTCTCCAAGGTAAAACTACGTGAAGCGCTGGGCCTAATAGGCCTGTCAGAAACTAGCGAAAAATCATGTGAAAGCGACAAACCTAGTACCCGTGCCGTTGATTGAAAGTAACTACCTGAACTATAATTATCGCCAATGGATATCCGAAGCCCACTAAGCGGTAGGTCATGTATTACACGAGTACCTAAGCGCCTAATATTTGATGAAGTAGGAGCTACTTCAGATAAATACTCCACTTCGTTTTCTAAAACCCACCCTTCCCAACTCACTACCATTTCAGAGCGAATAGCTAAGAGGTCATCTGTTGTATTCTCGCCTTTATCTTGCTGATACAAATAACTTGAATAAGCATTAAAAAATCCACTCAGTTTAGCAGGTGCAAATGCTGTTAAATTCCTCGAATCTGATTTTAAACTTAGCTGTTGAGGGCGAGTCAATGTAAGAGGTACTGAAATTGCTAAGCTAAAATCACTCATATCGAATGAAATATTATATCCAAATAACTCTAATGCTTTTGTATCAATAATGTTTTTATTAACTTTAGACTCTAAAGAATCAAAATCCTCTGAAAATAAAAGTCGTTCAAATGAAACTTTAATTTCACTCCATTTAAGTGATAAATTATCATTTGGATCAACTGCAAGAGTTATTTTGCCAATAGCATTTTTATTCAGCTCTGCCTCAACGCTGAGTTCGATGGTTCTTTTAGACGGGTTAATTTTTGAATAACATAATTGAGTAAAGCTCAATAAAAATATGCATAATAAAACTCGCATAACTAGCGAGCCAGCACTAAACGTAAATGATTTAAGCTTCCTCTCTGTAAAGATTGCGGAATTGGGACTTTTATAACACTGGTGCTATTAGGAGCAAAAAAAACATCGTATCCGTTTGCTTTTAATTGATCTTTTAAAATTCGATCGCTTAGAGTTTTATTTTTAGTAATTTTTATTTCATAATCACTTAATCGTCCTGCCCCTTTTCCTTCATTTAATACTTCAGTGACAATAAAGCCATCTTCAACGTGAGGCTCTTTTATAGTCAGTTTAGGAACTAATCTAGGCTGGTCTAAATGAACAATTAAATTTACATTTAACAGCATTGTTAGTTGTGACTGTTTATCTATAGACTGGTTTACAATGGGCTGCTCAATCAAGCTAACTTGATAGCTTTTATCTGTACTAGGAAGTTTTTTATCTAACCATCTAAATTGCAACTGTTGGCTTTGCCCTGGTTGCAAAAATAGTGATGGAGGAAAAACCCACAATGGAGAATCATCTAAAGAAATTAATTTAGGCGTGCCTTGAGAAAAGTCAATTTCGTAAATTTGGATATCAAAAGCAATGTCTCTTGGTAATTGATTATGAACCAAGCTAGAAGCATTATTTGAACGACTATCAGGAGAGAAAGTAACCACCATAGGCGTTACTTCCACAGCAAAAACAGGTGTCATTACAATTACATATATAAAAAAGTAACTGCATATCCGTAGCATTAAAAATTGACCTCTAAATCACTGCTTGCTGCATTAAACCTTGTTGGAATTTTTATTGAAACCTCACGGCTAGATTTAGGTAATAAAATTTTTCCAGTCAATGCTTTACTCAATTCAGCCCCTTCTAATAATAGCTGTTGTTCATCACCTTTAATAAGCCACTGTGCCTGAGATAAACGGATATATTTATTACCAGTATTCTCTAGTAGTACACTCCATGTTTCTGTATCTACTTGACGTTTATTTTTAATTAATAATTTTGCCTCCGCACCTTTGGGAACAACATTAAACAAAGTTCTAAAGCTAACTGACATACCTACGCCTGATTGCCCCGCCTTTTCTAAATCAACAGATGCCTGATCAATGGCTACACGGTACGCTTTTGAATTTTCTAATATTGGTTCCCCAATATATCGAACAATTACTGATTGACTTTGCCCAGACGGAATAATCGTAGTCATCGGAATAATTAAAAAGTCATCGTCGTTTACTTTTAATGTTTCATCGCCATTAGAGTCAATTAGTAAATCAAACGCAGATATCTCAATAGTTAAAGGACTGTCTGAAGGGTTTGATATACGAATGGTTTGCTGTGATTGGCTACCTGAAGACTCTAGCTCCGCGACCATTGGTTTAACTTGAAAAGCCCCTGTAGAATATGAAGTTAACAACACTATAAATAGAAATATATAACGCATATAAAATCCCTCTTAATGAAGTAAAAGGCAGTAGCTACTGCCTTTTACTATGCTGCTTAGTTAGCTGTTATTGCCAACATAAGTGTATCAGCGTAAGTACCTGCATAAACGGGTGCTTGTGTTACAGTTAGTAATATATTTCCAGCTACGCCACCGGCTGCAAGGGTTGGTGAACCAGGACGACTTTGCGACTCAGATTTATCATTTATGCCATTCTCAGCAGAAAGCGTAAAATCAAATGTATCTGCAGTTAACTTGGCAGTATAGCCGACACCACGATCTTCATGGTCAGCATTTTGTAAGTGCCCTTCAGACGTTGTTAATGACATTGTTGCACCATCAACATCATTACACTGCAAATCAAAGCCTACATTTTTAGTAGCACCTTCTGACAATGTTTGAAAGAATTGTGTAGTGTTAATGTTGCTCACCCCACAAACCGATGACACTGCGCCACCTACATTTAGATTTTCAGCAAATGCTGCGCCAGATGTTAGAGTTGCGATTGCTGATAACACGATTAACTTTTTCATTTTAATATTCCTTATCCATGTGACATATTTGTTTTAATTAATAGTTAGTGTTTTACCAAACTCCACCAGATACAACCGATGGTGTCATTTCTATGCGGAGCACATCCTGGTAACTACCTGCATAAATTAAAGGCTTATCTAGTTTTAGTTGTAATTTAGCTACGCTGTTAAATAGAATCTCATCAACATCAAAATTGTAGATAGATTTAAGTTCAAGTGCCGTTGCAGAAACTTCGCTTGAAACGCCCTCTATTGACCAATTCAAGTTATAAGCATTTATTTGAGTACTTTGCTGATGGCGCAGGCCACCATTTTCAGATTGCATTGATACTCGCATAGGTGAATTGCAATTAATCACTAGCTTTGTACTCGCGAGGCCATCTGAAGAAAAGTGAAGGTTATTGTTTTGTGTAGTAAAGCCGCACACTGGTGAGATATAACCTACCAAAGTTAAACTTACTTCATCGTTACTGTATGCATTCATTGCAAAGAAACATAACAAAAACCATATTACCTTCTTCATCCGCGCCATCTCCTTTGACCGACCTCGCTAAGACAAGACTGATACTATGATAAATTTGCCGTTTAGAAAGTTGTTATTTGCTTATGACTAGCTTTACTTGTTGATAATTTCAACTATGGGAGATATACAAAAATATAAACATTTAAACTAAATAGTTTACTCAAAATCGATAGAGTGGAAGATTAAAGGCTCTATGAAGCAATAAATACAATACTTACGACTTATCAGTTACCTTAAAAAGTTATAAGCAAAAATAAAAAAGTTACTACCCACATATTTAGAGACCCAAATCTGACACTAAACATTTTTAAACATAAAATATTTGCATCTAATTTATAAAAAAAAACAATAATACTAATTAAAATTAAAATAAAAAACTTAAACTATTCTAATTATTAGATAAATAGAAGTTATGGACCTATAATAAAGAAATTAACATCCAAATAACAAATAGGAAATATATATGAAAAAGCTATCTGTAGCAGTAGCTGTATGTGCTGTACTTGCATCTAGCTATGCAAGCGCTGAAGTACGTATTAATGGTTTTGCATCTATCGTGGGTGGTAAAAGCCTAGACAGTGATCAAACCTTATACGGATATGACGACGATATCTCATTTAAAAATGAGAGTAAGTTCGCTTTACAACTATCTGCTGATCTTCAAGAGAAGCTAACGGCTACGGCTCAAATTATTGCGCGTGGAGAGGACGACTTTGACGCCACATTCGAATGGGCATATGTTACTTATGAATACAGCGATGAACTGCAATTTAGCGCTGGTAAAATGCGTGTTCCTTTCTATAAATACTCAGATTTCTTGGATGTTGGCTATGCTTATCGCTGGGTACGTCCACCTCGCTCAGTATACGGTATCCCATTTTCGACTTATGAAGGTTTGAGTGTTGTTTACAACAATCAATTAGGAGATTGGGACTCTACTTTGCAAGGGTTTTATGGCGCTTTTGATGGCGATATAGATGTATTTGGAGATAGCTTACCTGCTGAGTTAAATAATTTAGGCGGTATAAACTGGAGTCTATCATACGACTGGTTCAGTGCAAGAGCTGCATATATTGTGGCCGACACTAGCATTTCATCTAATGACAGCGGTTTAATTGGACTTGTTGAAGTACTTAATACTAACGGTTTAACGAGCACAGCAAATGATCTTATTACTGACGAAGATGAAACAACTTTTGTTGGTATTGGCTTCTCTATTGACTATGATAACTTCTTATTTGATGCTGAATATACACAGTTTGAAGTAGAGGGAAGTATTTTGGCTGAACAATCACAATACTATGCCTCTGCCGGTTATCGTATAGATGATGTTATTGTTCACTTCACCTATGAAAAAAATGATGATAAACATGATTCGTCACGTTTTAATACTCTTGAATCAATTCCTTTATTAAATACTACAGTGAACTTTGCCCTAGAGAGCATGCGTGCAGAGAGTAACGTATACACAATTGGCGCACGTTATGACTTCCACCCTTCAGCTGCATTTAAAATTGACTTTAGTCGATTTGATGATGACATCACTGACACTGAAACGGATGTAGTAGCCGTTGGTGTTGATTTAGTATTTTAATTGGAGCGGAATATGAAAAAATTAATCCTAGCTAGTGCGCTTTCATTATGTTCTTTCGGTGCTTTGGCTGAAGTTGCAGTAATTGTAAACCCTGGTAATGCAAATGCACTCGATGCAGAGACTATTAAGAAAATTTACTTAGGAAAGGCCAAGTCGTTTGATAACGGCAATAAGGTCA
This sequence comes from Pseudoalteromonas sp. SR43-2, assembly GCF_014163885.1. Classification (NCBI taxonomy): domain Bacteria; kingdom Pseudomonadati; phylum Pseudomonadota; class Gammaproteobacteria; order Alteromonadales; family Pseudoalteromonadaceae; genus Pseudoalteromonas; species Pseudoalteromonas sp. SR43-2. The sequence continues at coordinate 15,883 of NZ_JACJED010000016.1, forward strand.
ACCCAGCAACTCAAAACGGTACCGCTATTGCTGATGAATTCAATTCTAAAGTGGTAGGTAAATCGAGCAGCCAATTAAATGCCTATTGGTCAAAACTTGTTTTTACAGGTAAAGGGACACCGCCTGAAAAGTTTGATTCAGATCAAGCTGTCATTGACTTTGTTGCCGCTAATGGTGATTCAATCGGCTATATAGATAGCAGTAAAGCAACTGATAAAGTTAAAGTGATTGCTACCTTTTAATTGCTATTATTAAATAAAAAAAACCACCTAATCGGTGGTTTTTTTATAACTTAACTTTAATAACAATTCGCTCAATTAAGTGAGATATTTTGAAGGAGAAAAACGGTGTCGATAGCAAGGCAAAAAATTTCTTATTTAGTATTCTAAATAAGAAATTTTAACGCGGCTAGCGTCTGACCTGCCCTCTCAAAATGAATAAGCATTACTGCGAATTGGTGTAGTTACATTACTCAATTTTAAATTTAGCTGTGGCATCTAATAGGTTATCTGAAAGGTAATGAAGGTTTTTAGCTACATCCCTCACAGCTGTTAGCGAGTCCATTGTATCTTCAAATGATACGTGCATGTTTGTCACGTTTTCTACAACCATAGCAGCAACTGATGTTTGCTCTTCTGTGGCAGCAGCAATTTGTGAGTTCATTCCATTTATTTCTAACATTTGTTCTGCAATTTTCTCTATAGAAATACCTGTTTTTTCTGCTGCAGTTGCATTATCTGTAGCCATATCTCTTGCAGTCGTCATTGCAGTAACTGATTCGTTAGCCGCTTCAGTTAAAGTAGTCAACAGCTCTCTAATCTCATTTGTAGAGTGAGCAGTTCGCGATGCAAGCTCTCTAACTTCATCAGCAACAACAGCAAAGCCTCGGCCATGCTCACCAGCACGGGCAGCCTCAATGGCAGCGTTAAGTGCTAGTAAATTTGTTTGCTCCGCTATTGATGTAATAACATTTAATATTTGCGACACATTTTTTGTATCGTCTGCTAATTTATTGATAGTTGTAGCAGCGTGATTAATCTCATCACTTAACGTACGAGAAGCGGTTACTGATGTTTGTACTTGAGTTCGACTTTGCTCAACTTCTTTCTCAGCCGTTTGCGCTGCATGAGAGGCACTTGCAGCTGATTGAGAGATATCTCCTACACTCTGTTTCATCTCTTCCATCGATTGCTTTACAATCTCAGCATCAGTGGTTTGTTTAGTCGTTGCACGCTCCGCTTGTTCCATCCCCTGCACTAAGCGAGTAGAGTTTTCCATTAACGGTTCGCAAACCGCGATAATTTCTAACACCGTTCTTTTCAATATGCCAATAAAAGAGTTGAAGTTTATAGATACTTGACCTATTTCATCTTCAGAGTTAACTGTCAATTTAGTGCTTAGCGAGCCTTTACCGCTTGCTAATAAGCTTAAATTATTTGCCGCATCACTTGCCGAAGAAGCAATTCGCTTAGCTATCCAAATAGCCATAAAGAGCAATAAAATAAGCGATACAATAGAAACAACTAACATTAGCGTAAGGGCGTAATCAGAGCGGTCCTTTGTGCTTGCAACAAGTTCAAAAAAACGATCGTCAGCTTTGACTTGTGCTGCCTTAAACTTTTCTAGGACATCGTTATAAAGCGCTGTTTTCCTCTGTGCTTGTTGTTGAATTTTACTAAAATCTGCTGTTCCATTTACCATGCCATTTGCGATAGTCGCTGATATTTTTTCGTAATTTGCGAGCTGCTCTTTAGTGTTACTGTGAATGTAAGAGGCATTTATTTTTTCTATCGCAATAATATTCAATTCAAGTTGCTTGTATGTGTCAGATGCTTTCTCGACTAAATCTTGCTCACCAAATGTTACGGCTTGGGTGTAAAGTTCGTCCAGCTTCTCTAAAATGCCAACATTAGCTGATGTTAACTTAACAACTTTGTAGGATGAATTTTCCATTTCATCAAGTGCAATTCTATTATCATTCATAGCAAAATAGTTGATCAGAACAATCACTAAAAATGCAACGACAGCAATACTCGTAATCGCATGTATTTTTTTACTTATGCTGAGATTTTGAAAAGAGAAGCCTGAAGCCATTGTGAATACCTTATTTTATTGTCTAAATCTATTATCGGCTTATTACTCATAAGTGTTAACTAAATTTGTAATATTTCTAGTTTTTTTTACAAAGAATTCAAAATTCTACATAACTAATTGCCCTTTAAAAAAGAAAGTACAAATAACACTCAATTTAAATCGCAGGCACAAAAAAACCAGTAACATTTCTGTTACTGGTTTCTAAATTTGGTGCGGATGGGGGGACTTGAACCCCCACGCCCGAAAGCACCACCCCCTCAAGGTGGCGTGTCTACCAATTCCACCACATCCGCATTTTTAAGCTCTCGCTTATTTGTTAAACATATGATTTATTTGAGGAGTATAAATCGTTTAACGATAACATTACGCTAAATTAGTTCGGTACGTCAGAGCTTTGCTCTTTCGTAGATGTTAACGGAACATCTTCTTCAACAGGAACTACAGTTTCCACTGCAGGAGCTGCTTCTAGGTTTTCCCACTCGTCAGTCTTTTTAATTTGACCTGCAGTTAGGTTACCTAGCACAATGCTTAAAACAAAAAATACTGTTGCTAAGCTTGTGGTTGTTTTTGTCATAAAGTTACCAGCACCTGACGAACCAAAAACCGTGCCTGATGCACCAGCGCCAAATGAAGAACCCATATCTGCGCCTTTACCTTGTTGAATTAAAACCATTCCAACTAGAGCTAAAGCCACAACTAAATAAACTACTAATAAAATTTCGTACATCTTATACAGTCCCTTTTGCACTGTTACAGATTGCAGAAAAAGATTCTGCTTTTAGACTTGCGCCGCCAATTAAGCCGCCATCTATATCTGTTTGTGCAAATAATAATTCGCTATTTTTTTCATTAACGCTACCACCATATAAGATGGTAAGCCCTTGTGCTAAAGTGCTATCAAGTGCAGCAATTTTATCACGGATAAATTTATGAACAGTTTGTGCCTGCTCTGGCGATGCAGTCTTACCTGTGCCTATGGCCCAAACGGGCTCGTATGCTATCACAGAATCTTTCAGTGCTGCTACACCTAATTTTTCAATTACTGCATCAATTTGTGCAGCAACTACTTGTTCGGTTTGACCGTTTTCTTGCTCACTTTCACTTTCGCCAACACATAAAATTGGTGTTAACCCAACTTCTTGTGCTCTAGCAAACTTTTCAGCGACAGTTTCATTACTTTCGTTATAAATACTGCGGCGTTCAGAGTGACCAACGAGTACGTAAGTTGCACCTAAATCTTTTAGAAGCTGTCCGTCTACTTCACCGGTAAACGCACCAGGTGTATTTTCAGAAACAGTTTGAGCACCTGTAGAAACACCACTAGCTATCATCGCAGGTACAAGTGGGAATGGAGGAAATAAAACAATGTCCATCTCTTGTGATTTTACATCGTTAATAGCATCAGACATTTGTTTAACTAGCTCTAACGAACCATTCATTTTCCAGTTGCCTGCGACCATCGCCTTGCGTATTGCCATTTTCCACTCCACATTAGAAAGCGGGCGAGATACTAACTTTTCTCGCCCAAAGTTACAAGAGGTTATTGTTATTAATCAGTCTGTTTGCTCATAGATTCTACAACAGCTGCAATTTTTTGAGCGCTGTCTATTACAATTTTTTCTTGCTCGGCTTCAACCATAACACGAACAACAGGTTCTGTGCCTGATTTGCGCAGTAAAACTCGGCCTTTGTCGCCTAAAGCAAGCTCAACTTCTGCTACAGCTGAAAGTACCTCTGGCGCTTTTGTCGGATCTGTTCCAGCGGTATAGCGCACGTTAATCATTTTCATTGGATATTTAGTAAAACCAGCACCCAAATCTTGTAGTGTACGGTTTTGTGCAACCATAGCTGCAAGTACTTGCAAACTTGATATAATGCCATCACCCGTGCTAATTAAATCTAAATTTAATACATGGCCTGAGCTTTCACCGCCAATTTTCCAGCCTTTTTGCTGTAGTAATTCCATTACATAGCGGTCACCCACTTTACTGCGAGCAAACTCGATACCTTTCGCTTTTAAAGCATTTTCAAGACCCATGTTAGACATTACAGTGCCAACTACACCTCCACCCAACATATCATCTTCGGCAGCTTGGCAAGCAATAATATAAACTAAATCGTCACCATCAAATACACGACCATTATGATCAACCATCATTACACGATCGCCATCTCCATCGTATGCAATACCTACGTCAGCTTTGAGTTCAAGCACTTTGCGTTTAAGAGTATCTACATGAGTAGCGCCACATTCATGATTTATATTAACGCCATTAGGCTCACATGCATGTGTTATAACTTCAGCGCCAAGTTCGCGCATGACAGAAGGAGCTATATGGTATGTAGCCCCATTTGCGCAATCGACAACAATTTTAAGACCTTCTAAAGATAACCCTTGGGGGAACTGGCTCTTACAAAACTCTATATAACGGCCGTCTGCACTAACTAAACGCGAAGCTTTACCTAATTTATCTGAAGCAACACAGGTCATTTGTTCATCAAGCATCGCTTCAATTTGAAGTTCTACTTCATCGTCAAGCTTTAGACCCTGCCCATTGAAAAACTTAATACCGTTATCATAATAAGGGTTATGTGAGGCACTAATTACTATGCCTGCCTCTGCACGAAATGTTTGCGCTAAATACGCAACTGCAGGTGTCGGCATTGGACCCAGTAATACAACATCAATACCAGCGGCAATTAAACCAGCCTCAAGTGCAGTTTCAAGCATGTAGCCAGAAATACGCGTATCTTTACCTATAATGACTTTTTTAGTACCACTTTGAGATAATACGCGCCCTGCAGCCCAACCCAACTTCATTGCAAACTCAGGGTTAATAGGTGGCGTTCCTACTAGACCACGTACGCCATCAGTACCAAAATATTTTCTTTCTTTCATTATGCAATTCCTTTCTCGCAGGCTTGATATACACCAAGTACGTCTGCGGTTTCTTTAACGTCATGTACACGAATAATTTTTGCGCCATTTTGCGCCGCGATTAACGCACCCGCTAAGCTGCCCGCTAATCGCTCATTTGTTTCTCTATTTAATAGATTACCTATCATCGACTTACGAGATAACCCAGCCAATAACGGCAATCCTAATTTATTAAAATCATCAAACTTAGCCAATATTTGATAGTTATGGCTAAGTGTTTTTCCAAATCCAAAACCAGGGTCTAGAATAAGTCGCTCAAACTTAATCCCTGCTGTTTCACATGCTTTAATACGTTCACTAAAAAACATATTTATATCTGCAAACAAATTATCGTAATGAGGTGCCGATTGCATGCTCCGGGGCTGCCCTTGCATATGCATTAAACAAACAGCAACATCTTTAAATTGTGCAACAGTTTCTAAGGCTCCAGCTTCTTGCAAAGCCCTTACATCATTGACTATATCTGCCCCTGCGAGTATTGCTTGTTCCATTACCGGTGCTTTACTAGTATCAATTGAAATAACGCAATCACTATACTCACGTATCGCTTTAATTGCAGGGATCACGCGAGCAAGTTCATCTTTTAAACTCACATCTGGCGCGCCTGGACGGGTTGACTCTCCCCCTATATCTAAAATCGTCGCACCGTCATCTAATAACTGCATTGCGCGCTTTAGCGCTATTTTGGGGTCTAAAAACTGCCCGCCGTCAGAAAATGAGTCTGGCGTTACATTTAATATTCCCATAATAACAGGCTTTTCAATACTGAGCGTACGTCCTCTGGGAAGCTTTAATATATTAGTCATTGCCAACCTTTATTCTTTTTCTAAATAGCTGATACAAAAAAGCCCCGAAATTCGGGGCTTTCACTAGCTATTTTAACGATTATTCAGCTTTATCATCAAGGTTTGTTTCATCTTTTTTCGATGAATCATCAGTCTTTTGACTTTCATCAGCAACTGGTTCTTGAGGTTCTTGCTCTTTTACCGGTTTAGCTTCATGACGGTCATGAGCATCGCGCGGCTCACGCACTGGTTGGCGCGCCATTAAATCATCAATTTGCTTAGCGTCGATTGTTTCGTATTTCATTAACGCGTCTTTCATTGAGTGAAGAATATCAATATTTTCTTTTAATATTTCTTCTGCTCTTTGGTAGTTACGATCTGAAAACAAGCGTACTTCAGCATCAATTACTTTAGCAGTATCATCCGACATACTAGATGCACGGCTTCCGCCACCACCCATATACATCTCGTTCTGATCTTCAGCGTAAAGCAATGGACCTAGCTTTTCACTTAAACCCCAATGTGTAACCATTTTACGTGCAATATCAGTTGCGCGCTCAATATCGTTACTTGCACCCGTTGTTACTTTATCAGCACCATAAATAAGCGCTTCAGCAATACGGCCACCATAAAGGCTTGAAATCATTGATTCTAAAAGCTCTTTTGAATGACTAACACGGTCTTGTTCAGGCAAGTACATTGTTACACCTAGCGCACGGCCACGTGGAATAATAGATACTTTGTAAACCGGATCATGTTCAGGAACCATACGGCCCACAATTGCGTGGCCTGCTTCGTGATATGCTGTCATTTCTTTTTCTTGCTCGCTCATCACCATGGTTTTGCGCTCTGCGCCCATCATGATTTTATCTTTAGCAGCGTCAAATTCAGCCATACTTACAACACGTTTATTACCACGTGCAGCATAAAGTGCAGCTTCGTTTACTAAGTTCGCTAAATCAGCGCCAGAAAAACCAGGTGTACCACGTGCAATAACAGCCGCTTCTACGTTATCGCCTAATGGCACTTTACGCATGTGTACTTTAAGTATTTGCTCACGACCACGTATATCAGGTAAACCGACTTCAACTTGACGGTCAAAACGACCTGGACGAAGTAATGCAGGGTCGAGAACATCTGGTCGGTTAGTTGCCGCAATAACGATAATACCTTCGTTACCACCAAAACCATCCATTTCTACTAGCATTTGGTTGAGTGTTTGCTCACGTTCATCGTTACCGCCGCCCATACCTGCGCCACGTTTACGACCAACCGCATCAATCTCATCTATAAAGATAATACAAGGTGCCGCTTTTTTAGCTTGTTCAAACATATCACGTACACGTGACGCACCAACACCGACAAACATTTCAACAAAATCTGAACCAGAAATTGTAAAAAACGGTACTTTCGCTTCACCCGCAACAGCCTTTGCAAGTAACGTTTTACCAGTACCAGGAGGACCAACCATTAGTACGCCTTTAGGAATACTACCGCCAAGCTTTTGAAACTTAGAAGGGTCACGTAAAAAGTCTACCAATTCGGTAACATCTTCTTTCGCTTCATCACAACCAGCAACATCTGCAAACGTTGTTTTAATTTGATCTTCGCTCATTAAACGAGCTTTACTCTTACCAAATGACATAGCGCCTTTACCGCCGCCGCCTTGCATTTGACGCATGAAGAATATCCATACACCAATAAGCAGTATCATCGGGAACCAAGAAATAAATATACTTGCTAAGAATGATTGTTCTTCAGGTTGTACACCCTTCACATTTACATCATTTTTAAGTAAATCATTTATTAAGTCTTCATCGTACATTGGCATCGTTGTTTGAAAACGCTCACCACTGCTTTTAGTACCAGTAATATTTCCTGTACCGCGGTCGATAATAACTTCTTGTAAAGAGCCACTGCGGACATCTTTAACAAATTGAGTGTAACTTGTTTGACGATCAACTTGCTCGCCACCATTAAAGCTCTGAAAGACTGACATCAGCACAACTGCAATCACCAGCCATAGTATTAAATTTTTCGCCATATCGCTCAAGGGGTTAACCTCTTGTATCCAATTAATTTAAATTCAACTAAACGCCAAGCAACTGTACTACAGTTTGTATCCAGTCGCTACTATATATACTTCCCGAGAACGGGCACGTGAGGCATCAGGTTTGCGTATTTTCACTGCTTTAAAACTATTACGTACATCTTGCAAGTATTGATCAAAGCCTTCACCTTGGAAAACCTTAACAATAAATGCGCCATTTTTCTTTAGTACTTGACTACACATATCCAGCGCAAGTTCTACCAAATACATACTACCCGCTTGATCTACTGAGTTATTACCACTCATATTTGGTGCCATGTCAGAGAGTACCACATCAACATTTTTACCATCAATACGTTTTAGCAACGCATTTAACACAGCTTCTTCACGAAAGTCACCTTGTAAAAAGTCAACACCCGCAAGTGAGTCCATAGGTAATATGTCACAGGCAATTACTTGACCTTTGTCACCTACTTTTTCTGCCAAATACTGTGACCAGCTTCCTGGAGCTGCTCCTAAATCAACAACGGTCATACCAGGGCGAAGTAACTTATCTCTATTTTGTACTTCATCTAATTTAAAAACCGCTCGTGAACGCCAGCCTTTTTTTTGCGCTTCTTGAACATATTTATCATCAAAATGTTCTTTCAGCCATCGCTGTGAACTGGCTGACTGTTTTTTATTTGTCATAAATTAACACGCAACTAATTAGTAATATTCTCTAGATGGCGTTAGAATACCCTTAATTCAAGCCATATTCAGCAAAATTTGTATAAACATGACATTATCAAACAAACAAAAGCAGTTTTTAAAAGGTCAGGCACATAGCCTCAAGCCTGTAGTTTTACTAGGTTCTAACGGTTTAACCGAAGGCGTAGTAGTCGAAATTCAAAGTGCATTAGAAATTCACGAATTAATCAAAGTTAAAGTTCCAACTGATGATCGTGAAACAAAAGCACTTATTTTTGAAGCAATCGTACGTGAAACTGGTGCGACTAAGCTACAAACGATAGGTCACACTATTGTGCTTTATCGTCAAAGTGTTGAGAAAAAAATACATTTACCACGTAACTAATTAATCCTATTTAAAGGATTTAGTACGTTTAAATTAAAAAACCAGCTTAATGCTGGTTTTTTGTTATATAACACTTTTTAATTTAAAAGCTCATTGTATGGTGCGTTACATCATAATCAGTGCCATTACTTCTGGGCTTATTATGCAATATAAAATACTGAGTAAATTGTGTCTCACTCATAGCTGGCACTTTTTCATTGGAGAGTAGTTCAGCCAGTTGCGGCGTCGTATTACTGTGCCCAATAACAACAACTACACCCTTTAGTTTGAGTAACTCATTTTTTAAATCACCTAGCTCACCTGCGTTATACACATTTAATTTGGTATTAAAATGTGCCTGCAAAGGTGCGGCTGTTTGCAACGTGCGTTTATAGTTGCTGCTAAAAAGATGTATATTTTGATGTTCTTTAAACAAAGTAACTAAATTATTTGCACGTGCCTTCCCCTCTTCTGAGAGCGCTGGGTTTTTCCCCGTTAACTTTTCGCTATGACGAAACAAATATACCTCGTCAGGGGCGGCAAATGCCAAACTACAATTAAATGACAAGGCTAAAAAAGTGATTGCTAATATTATTTTATTCATATTTTTTTACCTCGTTTGTATTCTAATAGCCTGTCGATAAATTCAGTTGTTAATTCATTTATTACGCCGGTTTCAGCATTAACGATTAAACTAAAACCAACATTTAAGTGGGGAAACACAACCACATCGCTTCTATATCCTTGCACCCAGCCACTATGATAGTAAAGCGTTTCATCAGCGTAATTATAAACCCGCCAACCTAGTCCGTAATAAGCCTCATTAAGGTGTTTTTTCCACACCCTGCGATGCATTTCTTTTTTTGTATGTGTATAAGGACGCGTTTGCTTTGCTAGAGTATCCAATGACAAAACATCTGGGTATTGCCCTAGCTGGGCTTTTAACCAAATGGCCATGTCATTTGCACTTGCGTTTACACCCGCTGCAGGTCCCACTTTATAATAATTTTTTTTAAGCTTAGCGCTATACCAACGTTTTGTACCGCGCACGTGTGGTAATGCGTAATTTTCATCCTGAACCATAGATTCAAAACCTAAGCTGGCATCACTCATTTTTAAAGGCGCAAAAATAGTTTCCCGTAACCACTGCGCGTAACTTTTACCACTGCTTTGTAATATCACATTACCTATAAGGCTAAACATAACATTTTGATAACCGTAACATTCGCCTGGTTTGCAAATAGGTTTAACACTAAGTAATTTTTCAACAATACTGGGGTAATCCATACGAGACTCTATCAAATTATCGTACGCATTAGGCACTAACCCACTTGCATGACTTAGAAGGTGAAATACCTTTAAATCATCTTGATAAACAGTCCCTTTGAACTCAGTTATGTAATCGCTAACAGCTTTATCTAATTTAAGTAAACCCTCATTGGCTAATTTAGCTGATAACGAGCCTGCAAATGTTTTAGAAACAGACGCGAGCCTAAACCGGGTATGCTTATTTACTTTTTGTCCATTTCGGGTTTTAGTTACACCCATGGTGTGGATGTAGTCTGAGTTGTTTGTACTTACAATCGAAAGTGCAGCGCCTGGTATACCTTTATTTTTCAGTTTTTTTTGCGCATAACGGCCGTACTTTTTTACAAATGCATCCCAATCAGGATCTGCTTTTGCTGCAAAACTCACAGAGCTAAACAACAAACACAAAGCAGGTAGGCTATACAATAAAGATTTGAGATACTTCATTTTTATAAATTTTATCTTTTTAACTACATCTATGTAGATAATATCATGAAGTTTTGTTTGGACTAACGTACAATACGACAATTATTTGGTTTTTAGTGAGTGTTTAGTACTTATGCGTTTTTTAGTTGTGTCACTTTTTGTTATATTATCAACTGGTTGTACTCTTACAAAGCAGCCGGCCGAGCCACTGGCTATGCCATTAAAGCCAACATTAAAAAGTCAGACCTACCAGCTTGAGTACACCACAGAACACTCATCCCCAAAAGTTAAATCCGTTCAACTTCCTGCACATAAGGTAGTTAGAAACCAAACAGTAAAAATTATTACCGATAAGGCAAGTGTAACCGATAAACTTTTATCGCAAATTAGCCAAGCACTTAACGATAAACAGCTAAAAGTAACCACTAAAAATAACAGCGACTACACACTAACTATTCAGCAACTTGATTTAACTTTCACTGACGATGTTAAGTACGCAATAAAGCAACCTGAGAACCCTTTTACATTATATTCAGATATTGCTCAGCAATACCCAACTCAGGAATGCGCTGCAATATTCGCACAAGTAAGTATGCGCCTCACACACAAAGCATCGGGTGATGTTGTTTGGTTTGCTAAATCTTCTATTGATAGTGCAAGTTTTCATCGTGAGCCACTAGTTTATAGTTTCACCGAAGAGCAAAAAATAACTAATGAGCTTGAGGTTGTCGCTTTTGTCCATCAGCAAAATACTGATGAAGCCCGCATGGAAAGACTTGGAAAAGACATTCAAATTCCTCAGTACAAAACGTTGTCAAAGTTATCTAGCCTTGCCAAGCTTAGTGGTCCATGTAACAGAACAGAAGTAAGCGCATTAACGCCTATGATGCAGTTTTACTTAAGCAGTATATTAATCGATAAAATTAAAGTTCAGTAAATTAGGGTCTGTTGATCTTTACGGATTAAAATTTGTTCAAACTAGGGGCTATTTAATCGCGGCGCTCGGTTTGTAACCTAGTGGGCTCGATAACTGCTCCTGCGTTATTCTAATGGCTTACATCCATGTAAGAATAAGTAAAAACCGAGCAACAAAGCGTAAATAGCCCTTAGGAAGAACCCATTGGGCAGCGCCTGTTTGGCATTAATGCTACGTTATCGCCCATTTATGGGGAATAGCCACACTGCATAGGCTCTGCCTTGCCTATATACCAAACAGACTGCTGAAAATTTAACCTTAAAAGTTCAACAGACCTAACACTTACTACATTTTTTTACAGATTAAAGGAACGAATTAACAATATACTACGCTTAATAACAAATAATAATTAGGCCCCATAGGGATGAGAAACACTTTGCTTAACCATACTTTAGTGAGCATAACATTGCTTTTTTGCTTTATTTTTAGCACCACAAGTATGGCAAGTAATCGCTATTATGCAGACAATACGTTAGAGCCAACCCAAGGCTTTGCCTGGGATTGGAGTGCAGGTGCGGGCTTTTATATTGAAGATTCTTACCTAATCGGTATCGAATCTTACGATAAGGGCGTTGAGCTTGATTTAAGTCTTGCTGTTTCTTACGATAAATTTTATCTTGATTTTGATCACAATCAACTCAGCGGTGGTCTTGTAATTGGTTACAGCCTTATAGATAAATTTGATTGGGGCTTAGATATACTTGGCACAAATACTCAAGCCGGGTTTGACGAAAAAGGCCTCGGGTTTTATAACCACGGTGTTATAAAAGAACTCCAAGGTATTAAAAAACGTAATTACGATTTTGATGTTGGTCTTAGGCTCTCGCGCCGATTTGAAAACTCACAATTCTCCTTTGAATACCTTCATGACATATCTGGTGCCCATAATGGCTGGGTTATAAATAGCTTTTTTAGCCACATTTTGCCATGGCGAAACTGGGAATTTAGGTCTGGTGTTGGTTTAAGCGCCTACTCTGCTGACTTTACCAATTATTACTTTGGCATTGATAGCGATGAAGCCACCAGCCTTCGCCCGATTTATACCAGCAATGCCAGTACTAGTATTATCTTTGAGTTCCATGCTGAATATCCAATAAGCCAAGATTGGGTGTTTTTATCCGGTTGGCTTACTACATGGTTTTCAAAAGAAATTGACGACAGCCCAATTATTTCCCAAGGATATCAACATAAAGCCAAGGTAGGCCTACGTTATGTATTTTAGATGGATCTGGGTATTACTGATCTTTCCCAGTACCTTTACTGTTAAAGCGCAGGACCCCCCTGAAGCACTCATAGCACTACCCGACACTTGTGTTGCACTGCGCGAAGGGCGTAATTGCTATGCCGATGTCACACTTACGTGGGAGCAACCTATCATTGGCAATTACTGCCTACGCGATGCAACTTCAAAGTACATTATGCAATGTTGGCTAAAGCAACAAAGTGGTACTTTTAATTATGCTTTTGACTCACAGCAAAGCATTTCATTTGAACTATTTGATAGCAATACATCCAAAGTCATCAGTACAGCAGAAGTAAAACTACAATGGGTTTATCAAAACAGACAAAAAAAACGCCGCTGGCGACTATTTTAATACCAATCGCATTAGGGATTTTTTATGGATAACTACGGCACTATTTTACTTGTTGAAGACGATGCATCACTAGCGCAATGGGTTGCTGAATATTTAACAGAGCAAGGCTATACAACGCATGTTTGTCATCGTGGTGACGAAGTTGTTAGCAAGGTCAAAACGTTAAACCCAAATATTGTGCTCCTTGATATTATGCTCCCGGGGCAAGATGGTATCAGCGTATGTAGAGAGCTTCGTAGCTTTTATAATTCGCCTATTATAATGCTCACAGCACGCGATGAAGAGATGGATGAAGTTATTGGTTTAGAAGTTGGCGCAAGCGACTACATAATGAAACCGGTGCGTCCGCGTGCATTACTAGCGCGAATAAAAGCAGCACTGCGTCAAAACAATGAGCCAAATAAGCCACAGGTTAGCCAAAGCGTTATTCAAGTTGGTGCACTTAGTATTAATACCGAATCTAGAAATGTGACCCTTAACGAGCAAGACATAAACATATCAAGCGCCGAATATCTATTATTACACTACCTTGCAAGCAATGCAGGTCAAGTTGTCTCACGCGATGCCGTATTTAAAGCGACGAAAGGTAGAGAGTACGACGGGCTTGATAGAAGTGTTGATGTACTTATTTCTGCACTTCGTAAAAAATTTAATGATGATCCACAAAACCCCGAAAAAATTAAAACTATTTGGGGCCGTGGATATTTACTTGTTTCTACCGCGTGGTAATAGAGCGATGAATAAATAAATGAAAAAGTTTTATATATCGCTTCTAGGCAGTGCACTTTTATCTATTTTGGTATTGGGCTGGCTTATTGATGCTTTTAGTCAACAAGCGCATACCCCACAAGATGAATTTAGTCAGCAAAGTAAAATGATCATGGGTTTTAATAAGCAGTTAGCTAACATACCTACATCTGAGCGCAGCGATTATGTAAAACAACTAGCCCGAGAGTTTGATGTTTTAATTGACTACAAGCCAAATGAGTCACTCGCCTTACCACCTTCTTTGTTATTACAAATGCACACGCCAGGTGGGCTGATTTTAGAGGATCAGCAAGGCTTTTATATGCTTTATAGTAGCGACGTTTTAAATCCTTTTCACTTATCAATGCGCTTAGATAAAATTTTTGATAGCGAGCAGCATAACGACATTATATTAACTCTACTATTTTACGCAGGCCTATGTGTATTTATGGGGTTTATTATCGCGCCCTTAGCTAAACGGCTAACTGTCTTAAATGAAGCCGCTAAAAAGTTTGCCTCTGGTAATGTTCAAGTCCGAATAAAGGTATCGCACTTTACCTATATAAAAGATGTAGAGCTTACTTTTAACCGCATGGCTAGCCAAATAGAGAAACTTGTCGCCGAAAACAAACTAATGGCCTCGAGCTTGTCTCACGACATCCGCACCCCTATCGCGTGCCTGCGATTTGGTTTAGATGCGGCATTAGATAGCCATGATGAGCAAAAAGTAAAACAGTATTTAACCCGTATGGAAAACGATTTAGATCATATGGAATCGATGCTTAGTAGCTATTTAGCATTTGCTACTTTAGAGCAAAACGCGAATAAACTAACCTATTCATCAACCAATATTAAATCCTACCTTGAAGATATTTTAGTTCAACTTGCACCAAAACTTGAAATGCAAATGCTCAACGTACAGCTCAATAGTACAGATAAAATAATAAATGCAGATCTTCACTGGCTGGCTCGTGCAATTACTAACTTATTAACTAACGCATGTGATTTTGCAAACCAACATATTTACCTCAGTGCAAAGTTACACGAGCAACAGCTTATAATAACGGTAGAAGATGACGGCCCTGGTATCGCACAAGAGAACTTTAGTAATGTATTTAGCCCATTTTTTAGAGAGGAAGATCACCGTAACAGAGCCGATAAGAGTTATGGCCTTGGCCTAGCCATTGTTACCAAGGTAGCTGATTGGCATCATGGCAGCGTTAAAGTAAGTAAAAGCACCCAGTTAGGGGGGGCGTGCTTTACTCTCACTATTGCACAGCACCATAATTCGTAAAGCAATAGTTACAGACTGTAATTAACAATTATTAAACAAAATCAACTCGTTATTTTAAACGACTTAATAACAACAATTAAAATCGATGGTTATAACATACACTTTACTTATTAATTTGTGCTAGATCAGCAAATAAGCACTTTTTATTTTTTTACATTTCCAGTAGATTGTCACCGCCGTCACACAATAGAGAAGTACAATAATATGAGCGCAGTTAGAGGCGAGTTTAGCTCTCGCTTTGGTTTTATTATGGCCGCCGCGGGTTCTGCCGTTGGTTTGGGCAATATTTGGGGATTCCCTACACAAACAGCAAGTAATGGCGGTGCTGCATTTTTAGTCGCATATTTAGTGCTTGCGTTCTTTTTAGCCTACCCCGCTTTAATGGCTGAACTTATGATTGGACGTCATGGCCAAGCAAACGCAGTGTCATCACTTCAAAAAATATCTAATAAGTCATGGCAAAAACACTTTGCTTTTGCTGTTGGTTTTGGCGGTATTTTATGCGCTGGCTTTATACTAAGCTTTTACGCCATTGTTGCCGGTTGGATGCTCAGCGCCACAGCTGAACCCATAGCCACTTTAGTTGGTGCCAACACAGCATCTACATGGTTAAGCGAGCAATCACTTACTCGAAATATTATATTCACTATGATATTTATTGTACTAACTGTCGCTATTATAAGTAGAGGCGTTGAAAACGGTATTGAAAAGTGGTCTAAGCGTTTAATGCCTGCACTTTTAGGCATTTTATTTGCACTTATTGCTTATGTGATGACGCAAGATGGTGCTATGGAAGGCTTAAAAGCCTACTTAGTTCCTGACTTTTCATCTATTTTTGACGCAAAACTATTAGTAAGTGCACTAGGGCAAGCTTTCTTCTCTTTATCGCTTGGCACTAGCGTAATGATTATTTACGGCTCGTACATTAGTAAAAAAGAAAATCTTGTTTCTTTAGGTGCCTATGTGACCCTTATTGATGTATTTATAGCCTTTGTTGCAGGTTTACTGATTATTCCGGCTATGTACGTAGCACAAGCTCAAGGCGTTGAAATATTCTCGGCCACAACGGGTAAGCTACTCTCTGAAGATACATTAGTGTTTCAGGTACTCCCCGCTTTATTTGATGGAATGGGCGAAGTTGGCTTATTTGTGGGTTTTTCATTTTTTGCGTTAATGAGTATTGCCGCTTTAACATCATCTATTTCAATGTTAGAGGCGCCAGTATCATACACCGTAGAGCGCTTTGGGATGAAACGCGTTCAAGCAACGTGGTTAATTGGGGCGCTAATCGCTATCGTCAGTATTACAATTGTGTGTAACCTTAGCAGCTTATTTGGCTTAGTAATCACTCTCACTACAAAAGTAGCTCAGCCTTTACTTGGTCTTATGTGTTGTATATTTGTAGGCTGGATTTGGTATAGAGGCTCATTACTAAAAGCAATTCAAGAGGGTAACCCTGAAGTTCACAATACATTGTTTTGGAAAATATGGCCTTGGTATACTAAGTTTGTATGTCCACTTGCTATTGGCATGGTGTTTTTACACTCACTATTGAGCTAAATGATACCTTAGCCTTAAAATAGTTTTAAATAAAATAGCCCACATTAGCGGGCTTTTTTATAGCTACTTAAATTAGATTTATTGAGTGAGTTTTAAAATCATATCTTGATGAGGTATACCGTCTTCTAGATATTCACTTTTGTAATCTTCAAAGCCAAAGGAGCGGTAAAAATCAAGTAAGTAGGTTTGTGCGCCAATATAAATATCTCGTTCAGGCCACCGCTCTTTACAGCATTCTATAGCTTTACTTACAAGTACAGTGGCGTCGCCTTTGCCACGCGCACTTTTACTTACCAGCACGCGCCCTATTGCGCTGTATTGCTCATTTTTTTCATAGCATCGGGCATAAGTGTGTAGCCGCCCATTGTCTAGTGTATATAAATGCTGTGTATTTAAATCAATATCTACATCATCAAGTTCAGGGTAAGGGCACGCCTGCTCTACAACAAATACGTCTACACGTCCTCGCATAATAGTAAAAAGAGTATGCGCATCTAAAGCATTAAACTGCTCACATTTAAATTGCATTTTAAATCCTATAAACAATAAACCCAGCCTAGGCCGGGTATAATAAAATTATTCACTTGTTAGTTTATATTAAGCAAATAAGCGCTCTAGTTGGTCGCACAACTGCGATAAATTCACGTGGTCATGCTCTATCGTTAAATCTACATAACCATCGCCTCTAAAGGCCCTGTCTAGCTCTATAAGCACGTGTGTTTTATGTGCCTCTGGTACAAATGACAACTCGATCTCTTGAATGCCAAATAAACTACGGCTATTTGGCTTATATTCAAGTTCCTGATAACAGCCCGATAACGATTGAAATGTTGAAGCGCGCAAATGGCCTTTTTCTACATCAGCTTTCATTAAGCTAAAACCTAGCTTTTCCATCGCCTGCATGCACGTTTTAACAGCTTCATTAGGGTAAATATGTAAATGGTCTTTATCGCTCGGATCAAGTGCTAAATCAATATCTAAACCTGTTTCAAGCCACACATGAGATTGATTGTAACCTGCATTAATTTCTGTAATAGGTGTTTCAGAATGAAGACGTGCTTCAAAAGGGATACTTTTAACTTCGCCAGGCTCAATTGTACCTATATCTGTAATTCGCCATTGGTCAATCACATGATTGGTAAAATAATCACCATCATCACCTGCCACTTTAACACGGGTCATAAGTAATAAATCTAAGCCTGCAATATCTTGGCTAACATCACCTGCGGTAATGACTATTTGTGCATTAAAAAGCTGACCAGGTTGTAGGTGTTCAGTCTCTAAAACAGTATCTACTTTTGCAGCACCAATACCTACCGACGCTAAAATCTTTTTAAACATATATTTCTCCTTAAGCTGAGCGGTTCTATTATTTGCTCTTGCTTAAACTTCTTCGTTATCGCATCTTAACCATATTTAAAAGCCAATGTCAGTGAAAAAATGTTATTTACATGCTATTTACGATTAAATATATGTTTGATGCGCATTTTTTATACACAGCTAGGCAAGTATTTGATTAGACGCGTTCATTTTTAGGTCTATTTTTATTTTCAATGGTATAAATTTTTCGTTACACTGCAACCCCAAATGAAGTGATATTAAGAATTATGGAACTAATCTATTTTGCCGCCGCGTTTGTGTGTGGCTTTGCTGTTTATCAGTTAAAGCTGCCTCCTCTTATTGGATTTTTATTAGCAGGTTTTGCTTTAAATTTATCGGGTTATAAAAGTACAGAGTTGCTCGATACAATAGCAGCACTTGGCGTAACCCTTCTTCTTTTTAGTATTGGTTTAAAGCTAAAGGTAAACAGTTTAATTAAACCCCAAGTGTGGGCGCCTGCAACATTGCATATTATTTTTAGCAGCGCGCTTTTTAGTGGCTTTATGTTATTGCTTGGTGTTTTCGCTATTCCACTGTTTATTGATTTAAGTTGGCAAAGTGCTTTATTAGTAGGGTTTGCGCTTAGTTTTTCAAGTACTGTATTTGCAGTAAAAGTGCTTGAAGAACGCGGAGAAATGGCAAGCCTTCACGGTAAAATAGCCATTGGTATACTAGTCATGCAAGATATCTTTGCTGTTATCTTTTTAGCGATTAGTACAGGTAAAATTCCAAATGTATGGGCAATTGCATTAATAATTGCTCTGCCTTTATTACGACCTGTCATGTATGGCGTATTAAATCGCTCTAAACATGGTGAACTATTACCATTATTTGGTTTTTTCTTTGCTTTAGTTACTGGTTATCATGCATTTGAATTTGCAGGATTAAAAGGCGACCTAGGCGCACTCATAATTGGGATGATGTTTGCACCACATAAAAAAGCAGGAGAACTATCAAAATCTCTGCTTAATTTAAAAGACATATTATTAGTCGGTTTTTTCTTAAGTATTGGCTTGAGCGCAGAGCTAACCACTAGCTCATTAATCGTTGCTATTATACTTGTTTTAGTTTTACCTATTAAAATAGCGCTTTATTACGTGTTCACAAATATATTCAAACTACGCGCACGTACATCATTACTTACCGCCTTTAGTTTATCTAACTACAGTGAATTTGGGTTAATTGTATGTGCAGTAGCAGCTAGCACAGGCATGATCACTTCTGAGTGGCTGGCCGTAATGGCAATTGCTGTTTCTATTACCTTTGTAATTGCCTCGCCGTTAAATAAGCGCTCAAACGAGCTATACGTAAAAATAGAGCACTGGCTATTAAAGTTTGAAAGCAAAACTCGTTTAGCTGAAGAGCTACCTGTTAACCTAAACGATACTAAAATAGTCATTTTTGGTATGGGACGTATTGGTACTGGTGCTTATGAAACAATCAACGCGACTCACCCAAATGTTGTTGCAGGCATAGATATAAAACCTGAAGTGGTAGATAAGCACGTTAACAGAGGCCGCAACGTATTAATTGCTGATGCAACAGATCCTGACTTTTGGCAACGAGTAAATCATTCGCAAGTAGAAATGGTCATGCTTGCAATGCCAAAGCATATGCAAAATATTTTTGCGCTAGAGCAACTACAAGCCTCAGGTTATAAAGGCCAAGTAACAGCTATTGCAAACTACCCTGATCAACAAAAAGAGCTAGAAGAAATGGGTGTTCATTCTACTTATAACTTTTACTTAGAAGCAGGTAGTGGTTTTGCAGAGCACGTTAAACAAGAGCTATTTAACGAATAATCACTTTTTATAACGTCTATAAATAACAAAGCCTTAAAATCATTAAGGCTTTGTTATTAGTTTTTAAATGAAAAGCAATTCTATTTACATTCCTTTACAAGCCATTTCACCACGACCATAAAAAACAGGTAGACTATCCATGTTGGTTAAATAAAACCCCATGTTCTAATAATAACTTAATTAGATCCCAGCTAATTAAAGTTCAACTAGGTTTATATTAATCAACAAAAAATTATTAAATCAGAGGGCCTACTCCCTCGCAAAATAGGCTGTTTCTTGCCCGTCACAGCCTATTTTATATTTCTAAAATCCCTTACACTTACGCAGACTTTAAAACCTAAGTAACTCTTATGGATCCAAAACAATTAAAAATAGCTGTAAATACAACGATGCCTTTTGGGAAATATGCTGGGCGCCCTTTATTACTACTACCAGAACCTTATTTGGTGTGGTTCAAACAGCAGGGATTTCCTAACTCGAAACTTGGTAGCCAACTAGCGATGATGTATGAGGTTAAACTAAATGGCCTTGAGCAAATGTTAATGCCATTACTTGAAAAAAATAAAAAATAATTGAGAACTTTTTTAAATACTTGCGGTCTATTATATTGCTACTTGTTGATTTTGGTTTTTAACCGCAAAAAAAGCGCCTTAGGCGCTTTTTTTATGTCTTAAATTTAAGAGGTAAATATACAATAAATTTAGCACCACCTAAGCTTGAGCTTTCTGCTTTACACTCCCCTTGGTGCCACGACACAATTTTAGCAACTATAGCAAGCCCTAAACCAAAGCCACCAGTGTCCTTGCCTCTACTTTTATCTAATCGAGTAAAAGGCTTAAATACGTTTTCTCGCTCAACGGGGTCAATCCCTTCACCATCATCTTCAACAATCAATACGATGTGAGTTGCCTCTTGTAGCAATGAAATTTTGACTTGTTGATGAGTGTATTTGAGCGCATTGCCAATTAAATTTTGAAATACTCGCGCCATAAAGTGGCTATCACAGTAGTAATTTAAATGCTCAGGGAGGTTTATAGAGAGCGTTGTTCTAGCTTCAAAATTTAGCTTTTCAATAGTGGTTTTTACCAGCCCAGCTAAATCGCAGTTTATTGGCTGTAAACTTGGTTGTTGAGAGTCTAATCGCGCGTATTCAAGCATTTCAGAAACTAGTGACTCAAGCTCACTAATATCTGTTTGCATGTTTGTTAGGTATTTTTCGCCTTTTTCGTCAAGCATTTGTTCTTGTAGCATGACTATTGCAAACTTTAAACGTGCTAGTGGCGTTCTAAACTCATGCGACACCGATGAGGTAAGTTCTTGCTGCGCACTAAGTAAAAACTCAATACGTTGCTGCATTACCTTTAATGTATCAGTTATAGGTAAAAAGAAAGACTTAGAAGAGTCATTTAGTTGAAAGTCTTGCAAACCCTCTACCGCTTCACACGCTTTACGTAGCTTTGCAAAGTCACGCCAGAGTAAAAAGCTCCATAGCCCAACTGGTATACCTACAATAATAAGTAGTAATAAATACGGCCAAACAGAAGATGATTGCTGCGTTAATACGCCTACCGGTCCTACTTGAAGTAATGAATCATTACCGAGATCTACATACCAAACAATGCGTTGTTGCTTATCATACAAATATAAGTAGTGGTTTTGATTTAGCTGCGATTGTTGTTTTTGAGGAAGTATTAAATCACGTCGTTCAATCACTTTACTTTCAAAGTTATGCTTTAGTTTTTTAAGACCATTTGGGGTTTGTGAAAGCAACCACAGTGATTGCCCAAACTCATCGTCTAAGAAGACCTGCTGCTGCGACTCTTCATAGGGCCACAGCTGCTCAATAACACCACTTACAACAAATAATGAAACAATGATATATAAGTATAAGCTGGTAAACAGTTTTCCCATTACAGCCGATTAACCTTAAATAGTTCTAAAGATCCCATGCATCAGAAACAAATAAATAGCCTTGTCCCCATACGGTTTTTATACGATACGGCTTATCACTATTATCGCCTAATTTTTTACGAATTCGTGATACGCGTACATCCACAGTTCTATCAAGTCCGTCGTATTGACGGCCAATCATATGTTGGTGCACATGTTCTCTGCTTAGTACTTCACCCGCATTTGACGCTAATAGCCATAGTAGTTCAAACTCGTGCGAAGTTAATACAATCTCTGAATCACTTAGTTTTACAATACGGCTTGTTTTATCGATGACTAAATCACCAAACTGCAGCTCTTCACTAGATTTTACTATTGGTTGCCCACGTCGTAGTAATGCATTGATCCGCGCTAGTAATACACG
Source organism: Pseudoalteromonas sp. SR43-2 (assembly GCF_014163885.1). NCBI lineage: Bacteria > Pseudomonadati > Pseudomonadota > Gammaproteobacteria > Alteromonadales > Pseudoalteromonadaceae > Pseudoalteromonas > Pseudoalteromonas sp. SR43-2. The sequence continues at coordinate 38,206 of NZ_JACJED010000016.1, forward strand.
TGGCTCTGCTGGTTTTATTACATAATCATCAGCACCAAGTTCTAAACCAAGCACTTGGTCGAAGTCTTCACCTTTAGCAGTCAACATTAAAATTGGTAGAGTAAATTTATCTCTTACTTGGCGGCAAACGCTAAAGCCATCTTTACCTGGCAGCATAACGTCTAGAATCATTAAATCGGGTGTATTGTTTTCTAGGTAATTAAACACTTCGTCACCGCGGTCTAACACTTCGACTTCAAGGCCATTATGTTCAAGGTAATCTTTTGTTAGCTGTTGTAAACCGAGATCATCTTCAACAAGTAAAATTTTTGGCATTAGTTGCTCCTAAATTAAAAAAAGCTCCACGGAGAGCGAAGCCTACGCCTATTTTTTTTAGCATGGGCGCTTTGTACTTCAACCTGTGTTTTTGCTATTAACACACCCGTATGAGGATTGATTAAGGAGTATATGGTCTCCACCTGAACACGCGCTTTATAATTAAATTGCCCAGAACGCTGCTGCTGCCAGCATTGAAGTAGTTGTTCTTGTTGATACAAACAGACATCACTATAGGTGTTTAATAGCCATTTAAACTGTAAATCAAGATCGCAAAAATCCTGCTGTTCGGAAACCACGCAGACTTTTGGAGAAACACTAAAAACAGGGGTTTGTGCCACACTAAAACCACTAAAAAAAGTGGTAATAAACACAACTAATATTGAATACTTCATATTAAAAAGTACGATCGAATCCTATAAATGCAGTCATTGAATAAGTACGTTCAAAGAGCGGACTGCCATCCATAGCCGAATAGTCGTAATATGCTACATGAAAACGAAGAGAGTCAGCCTTACTCAGTGGCCAACGTGCGTCGATTTTAGCATAAGGTTGCCAACTACTACCAACGTCTATTTTGCCAAATTGAGTTTCACCCTCATTAAGTCCATAAAAATAGCTATTTAGTTCCGCAGATTTATAGTTTATTCCAAGTGTTGGCTTTATTTTAAGCTTTCCTAGCACAGTATGATATTGCCACTGCAATGCACCGCGTACACCTCGATAAACATCGGTTATATCATGCAGAGCCTGAACTGAAAAAACATGGTCTTCATTTACATAGTGATATGCAATACCCGCATCCAAGGCAATTTGCCGTTTATGCAAATTATCAATATCAGCGTAGCGAGAGGACGAGGCTTCATTTTGCATTACAAACTGATTATTAAGTGCACTACTTTGCAATGCAAATACATTTTTAGGGTGCCAGTCTATAAAAAAGCGAGATTCAGAGTTGAGTTCACTAACTAGATTAAAGTGATGCTTTGGGGATTGTGAAAATGAATAGCCAAGGCGGCCATTATCAAAAAACCATTGCTCTGCATAAAACGCAATTTGTGGAATAAGCACAAGCGGAATATTATCTCCACCATGCAAAGGGTTGGTTATAACTCCAGCCCCAACACTTAAACTCAAATGCAGGCGATCAGTTGTTATATCTTGCTCTGTATAATCGTCAGCATGCTTGCTTGCCTGTGTTGCTTGCACCGAAGCAAACAAAGTGCTAAAACATAGAGCAGTTAATAAGGAGAAGGAATACCGCATCAGCGTACATCAAAGTATTAAATTAAGTAAGTTCCCCATACTAGCAAGGTCTTTTTAAACTAGCTCTAGCTGGTTACAATTATTCACAATTTGTATACACAAATGTTAACTTTTGTGTTTTTGAAGTGACAAACCCTTCAAATTAGTTATGTGCGTTGGCTAAGCTGGCACTGCTTTGAGAAACTTTGGAAATGAGGGATAACCTCGCAAATGCTTTAATTCAAATAAAATCTGCAGGAAGCCAACTCTAACAACTTTTTTTTATTAACCTTACAAGCTACTAGGTTACCAAAGTTAATAGCGGCTTTAGCCGTAATAAATCAAGCTTCTGATGCTTATTAAATATCAGGGGCTATTTCTATTCGGTTTCGGCCATGTGTTTTTGCGATATATAAGGCTCTATCTGCACGCTCAACTAAAACTGAGCTATTAGTAAATGGACGTAAAATAGCTAAACCAAAACTTGCAGAAATAGCACGTTTAGCTGTTATATCATGCTTTTTACGAATCGCTAATTTCGCAATAGCTAAACGTATACAATCGGCAAACGCTATTATATCGTTAATAGTGTCAAAATAAGCTGTTATACAAAACTCTTCGCCACCGTATCTATATATATTTGCTGTTTCAGTTGTATTTTCTCTCACTTTTTTGGCAACTAACCTCAACACTTCGTCACCCTTTTGATGACCAAAGTCATCGTTAAAACGTTTAAAGTGATCAATATCAAACATAATTAGTACGGCAAGAGAATCTTCCTGTGCTTTCTCTGAGTATTCAAAACAAAATTTTACGATATCTGAATCAAACTTACCTCGGTTATAAAACCCCGTAAGCGTGTCGGTATCAGCTGCTTCTTTTGAAATATTAAGTGCTTCTTTTAAATCTTTTATTTCGTTGTAAGCAACAGCTAACTTAGTTTGAAATTCTCTAGCATAATCCTGCATAGCAATAGAATCGTCGGTTAAGCGCTCTACACAACCTAATATTTCATTATAAGAATTTACATCAGCAAGCATATTTAATTCATTTTGTGAATCAACTAAACTTGTTGTAAAGCTTTTGGAATGCTCAAGCGTGGTGCTTATATCTTGCTGGACTTGCTCCATAGTTGTATGGAACTTTTCAGTCATGTCTTGAAAGAAAGCCAGATCGTCTTGCGTTAAATGCTTATCAAAAATTTCTTTTGCTTTGTCTTGTGAGCATGTTTGTTGCTCAGCAATAACATGGTCTAATTCAGCATTTAATGAAGGGTTACTCCCTTGAATGTAACAGTACCAAATTGCATAGTTGATAGGGGTTACCGGCATACGGTATTTTACCATCAAAGGAATCGCCTTTTTAAGGCATTGAGCAGAATGAGCAAGTGATACGGCGTGGTTCATAAATAAACTCTCAAGCGTCATTGTTTTTATTATTAGCACTCAATGTTAAGTAATAGTAAACTCATACGCAACCTATATTCATACTATTTAACTAATTTGCTTGCTCTGTGTGCATATTAAATTGCTTTTGCTTCTAAAGTTTGCGCAATATTCCACAACGCACTGATTGCAGGGTCATTTAACTCTTTTCTTAATACCGCCAAACCGATATCAAACCCTTCAGGTGCTTGCATTTTTGGTGTTAGTATTTGTACCTTATCCTGCAGCGGGCTATTATCTAGCACTATTTTAGGGACCATTGCGACGCCTAGCCCTAAGCTCACCATAGATACCATTGCTTCATGTCCTGCAACTTGGGCGTAGATTTTTCCGTGAATATTATTTTTGCGCCACCAGTGCTCTAACCTTTGGCGAGAAAAACCTTGTTCTGGGACAATAAACTCTAAATCAGACCAATTAATGTCATCACTATTTTGTGTAAGCTTTTGTGTGATCGGACATTGAATTTTTGGGCCAATTAATAAAAGTGGTGAGTGCCCAATATCAACAAAGGCAATTTGCGACGGTAATTTATTAGGCTTAGCTGCAATTGCCATTAATTCGTGGCCATCAAGTACACGATTTATAGCAAGTGCTGGGTCGCCTGTATTTAATGTTATCTCTATGTACTGATGCTGCGCACGAAGTTGTTCTAATATTTGATGTAAAAAACTATAAGATGCAGTTACAGAACAATAAATACTTACTTTGCCGTAAATATGCTGTTGTGGGTCTTTTACATTCGTTTTAAAACGTTGCCAATTAGCAAGCGTTGCCGTTGCGTAATCAATAAAGGACTCCCCCTCACGCGTTAATTTAACACTTCGGTTATCGCGGATAAACAATGCCACTCCAACTTCTTCTTCCAAATGTTTTATATTTCGGCTCAAAGTGGGTGCGCTTATGTGGCAAAGCTCACTTGCGCGCCCAAAGTGAAGTGTTTTAGCCAACGCTAAAAAGTAGTTTAAGTGCTTATGTTCCATCCAACCCCCTGCATTTCATATTATGAAACACTTTAATTCAAATATATCATTTTACGCAAGCAACGATTTTACATATGGTGTTTGTAAGCGCAGTAAACATTGCGCATCTAACAAACATGACTTTATAGGACACTAACAATGGCGAATTATTTCAATACCTTACCTTTACGCGAGCAATTAGCGCAATTAGCGCAATGTGAATTTATGGACGCAGGCGAATTTGCCGATGGCGTTGATGCACTTAAAGGTAAAAAACTAGTTATTGTAGGCTGTGGCGCACAAGGTTTAAACCAAGGCTTAAACTTACGTGACTCTGGTTTAGATGTTTCTTACACATTACGCGCATCAGCTATTTCTGAGCGTCGCCAATCATTTTTGAACGCATCTGAAAACGGCTTTACTGTTGGCACTTACGAAGAACTAATCCCAACAGCTGATGTAGTACTTAATTTAACACCAGATAAGCAACATACTGCTGTAGTAAGTGCAATTATGCCGCTTATGAAAAAAGGCTCTACACTTGCCTACTCTCATGGCTTTAATATTGTTGAAGAAGGCATGCAAGTACGTGAAGACATTACTGTAATCATGGTTGCGCCTAAGTGTCCTGGTTCTGAAGTACGTGAAGAATACAAACGCGGTTTTGGTGTACCAACTCTAATTGCTGTTCACCCAGAAAATGACCCTCAAGGTCATGGTTTAGCACAAGCTAAAGCGTATGCAGCAGGGACTGGCGGACACCGTGCAGGTGTACTTAAATCATCATTTATTGCTGAAGTTAAGTCAGACCTAATGGGCGAGCAAACCATTTTATGTGGCATGTTACAAACTGGCTCTATTTTATGTTTTGATAAAATGATAGAAAAAGGCGTTGATGCGGGTTATGCATCAAAGCTAATTCAATACGGCTGGGAAGTAATTACCGAAGCACTTAAGTACGGCGGCGTTACAAACATGCTTGACCGCCTTTCAAATCCTGCAAAAGTAAAAGCGTTTGAACTAAGCGAAGAGCTAAAACTAATTATGCGCCCGCTTTATAATAAGCATCAAGATGACATCATCGACGGCACTTTTTCACGCACCATGATGGAAGACTGGAATAACGATGACGTAAACTTACTTAAATGGCGCGCTGAAACAGCAGAAACTAACTTTGAAAAGACTCCTGCTGGCGATGTAGAAATCTCAGAACAAGAATTCTTTGATAACGGTATTTTAATGGTAGCAATGGTAAAAGCAGGTGTTGAACTTGCTTTTGAAACCATGACAGCAGCAGGTATTATTGAAGAGTCAGCTTACTACGAGTCTTTACATGAAACGCCATTAATTGCTAATACAATTGCACGCAAAAAGCTTTTTGAAATGAACCGTACAATTTCTGACACTGCAGAGTATGGATGTTACCTATATAACCATGCATGTTTGCCATTACTTGCAGATTTTATGAAAAAAATTGATACAGATGTTATTGGTAAAGGCCTTGGCGAGCACAGTAACCAAGTTGATAACCAAACATTAATTCAAATTAACGCCGCCCTTCGTGAACACCCAGTTGAAAAAGTAGGTGCTAAATTACGTGGCTACATGTCAGCAATGAAAAAGATTGTTTAACCCTAAACGATAAATGTTTCGCTTGTTAGAAACCAAGCCCATATGCTTTGCTTATGGGCTTTTTTATGCATATTCATAAAACTTTAACCATAACACGCTACCTTCTATTCATTTCACAGTAGGCAATATCTAGCTCTAAATAAATAATGTGCTAGTATAGTCCTCTACTCAGTTGTAAAATTAATTAATATCATGACGATACAAAACCTTTCTATTACTCAAAAAATCACAGCTTTAGGCAGTGTTATTGCTATATGCGTAGCGGCACTGATTGGCTTGACCTCTTTATACAGCTCTAAAGACATAATTGAGCAACGTATGATCGAGTCAGAGCTACCTAGTAAACTGCAAACAATTAGTAATCATATAGGCGGTGAAATTAATGAGTTACTTGGTGCTGCTCAGCAACTATCATCAAACGAATTTGTTTTACAATGGGCTCAATCAAACAACCAAGACGATACATTACTATTAAAAGAATTAAATCGCGTTGCCCAGCAATACGATTTAGCCACAGCATCTTGGGCAAATAGAGACACTGCACAGTACTGGAACCAAAATGGTTTTTTGCGTGTGTTAAAAAATGATGCAGCCGATGGCTGGTTCTTTGCTTTTAAGCAATCAAAACAACCTTATTCTATCAGTATTTATCAAGAGTCAGCCAATGATGTGAAAATGTTTGTAAATCATCAGCAGGCTAATGGTACTGGTTTAGCAGGTCTTGCAAAAAGCATCACTGATATGCAAAAGCTATTACAGCAATTTAAAATTGAGCAAACAGGTTTTGTATTTATTGCAGATAAAAATGGATTAATTCAACTTCATAAAGATGCCAATAAAGTAGCAAAAGCAAATATTGACGATTTATATACTGCAAATATTCACAGCCAACTATTTAATAGTAATGGCTTTGCACTAGAAGAAATTAACTTAAATGGCGAACCTACTCTTATAGCTGCAACCCCAATTAAAAACACTGACTTATATGTTGTAGCTCAAGTACCAAAAAGTGAAGTATTCGCAAGTGTAAACACCCTACAATGGCAAATATTTACTTTTACAGTAATTACCGCGTTAGTTGCTAGCTTGATTAGTTACTTACTTGCTCGCTCTCTTTCGTCTCCACTTTCTAAAATGGCTGAGTTATTTTCACGCTTAGGCTCTGGCGATGCAAATTTAGCGTACCGCTTACCAGAATCAAGCCAACCAGAGCTCAACAATCTAAGTAATGGCTTTAACCAGTTTATAAATAAAATAGAAACAGCGATTACTCAAGTTGCCAGTGAAAGCCACGATATTCGCCAAAGTTCTGATCATGTATTTGAACAGGCAAAACGAAACTCGCAAGCAATTGATAATCAAAAAGAGCAAACAATATCTGTCGCAGCAGCTATCAACGAAATGGGCGCTACAGTGCAAGAAATAGCACAAAGCGCAGCGAATACAGCTAAGTTAACCGATAACAGCCGTGAGAACACCATTCAAAGCCACAAACAAGTATTACAAAGCCAGGCAACTATCTCAGCCCTAGCTAGCGATATTGATGGCATAACAGAGCAAGTTACTTTGCTTTCTAAAAAAACGGTTGATATAGCAAGTATTGTGGATTCAATTAGAGGGATATCGGATCAGACTAATCTACTTGCTTTAAACGCGGCAATTGAATCCGCTCGCGCAGGTGAGCACGGCCGAGGCTTTGCTGTTGTTGCTGATGAAGTACGCGCTCTGGCAAACCGTACATCGCAATCAACCACCGAAATTCAGTCTATGATTGAAGAGCTTACAAGAATATCTGATGATGTAGTTAACGATATTAGCCAATCAAAAGATAAAGCGCAGCAAAGCGTTGGAGCCATGCAAAGCTCAGTAGAATTACTCGATGCGATAGCCGAAACAGCTAATCAAATAAACGATATGGCTACGCTTATTGCAACTGCAACTGAGCAGCAAAGTAATGTGGTTGCTGATGTAGGTCGTAACATAGAGCAAATAAGTGAAATTAGCGATAAAGCAATGAGCGAGCAAATCAATACAGAGCAAGCTATTAGTGACTTGGCAAACAGCGCTCAAACACTCGATGCACTTGTCGCTACCTTTGAAAAACATCGCTAAGCAGCTATAACTGCTATATTTCCTTTGTGAGCAAAAGCTATATTAAAAGCTAGCTTTTGCCCACAGCGAATACGGTTTAATCTAAGTAAATTAACTAAATAATTTTAGTGTCGCCGGTATTAAATGCTAAAACGTATGCTTCTTTTTTGGCTCTAGAAAGCTTTTTTAATTGATACTCAAGTTTACTTGCTTCACTTTTATTACCAACTTGTTGTTGATGGATAAGTAAAAGCGGCCCTTTCCCTCTAAGGTTTTTGGCCCCTTTGCCGGCTTGATGAGTTGCAAAGCGTTTTTCAACATTAGTCGTGATCCCTGTGTACCAATGACCAAATCGTGTCTCAACTATATATAAAAACCAAGTAGACTCCGTTTTTAAAATATTCGTTTCGATGTGCTGTAAACTTTTTTCATTATTAATGGTCAAAACATTACCTTAACGCCCTTAACATAAAACAATTGCTTAAAAGGGTTTTACCTTCAGTGACTAATCGGTATCATGCAGATTATAAAAAATAAGGATCACAACTAACAATGCAGTCGTTAAAAACTTTTTCTCTTTGGCTTATCGTTGCTTTAACACTTAGCTCAGCAGCAGGTTGCTCTAGCTGGGTATACCGAATTAACATCCCCCAAGGCAACTTTTTAGAGCAATCGGATGTTGAAAAACTTCGTGTAAATATGACTCGAGAGCAAGTTGTTTACGTACTAGGCAGACCTATTGCTGAGGACGCCTTTGATAACAATACTTGGCGTTATATTTACAGCTTTAATAAGGGCCGTAAAAACGAGCAAAATAAAGAGTTAGTAATTAACTTTGAAAATGAAAAGTTAGTTTCAATCTCAGGTGATTATGACCAACCTGAAAACTTTACTACACCGCTCGAGCAATAAATTTCTCAAGTGGTAAAAAAAGGTGAGCATGGCTCACCTTTTTTATTGGTTTATTTAAAAGCTTTTACCATTTTAAACAACGTTAGCGTGTGATTTAATCCGTTAAATTTTCCACGTTTATACCGATCTTCGTTACTTTTCGAGTGGGCGGCCACCTGTTATTTTATTTGCACGCCCCTCTTCTTTAGCTTTTTCTGCACGCTTTCTACGCGCATCTTTAGGGTCTGCAATTAATGGACGATATATTTCTATACGGTCACCGTCTTTTAACTCATAGTTAGCTTTTACAGTTCGATTCCACACACCTAACGTTAGCGATGTAGCATCTATCTCAGGGCACTTTTGTATAATACCTGACTGAATAACAGCTTGCTCGACTGTAGTCCCTTGTGGCACTTCAATTGATAAACACGTGGCCGTGGTTGGTAACGCAAATACCACCTCAACATTAATCATGCTCTCGCTCCATAAACCTGTTTTGCACGTTGAGTAAATGCACTCACCATATTTTTTGCAACATCGTTAAAAATCTTACCAAAGGCAAGCTCTATTAACTTACTTGAAAATTCAAATTCTAGTTGCAAGTGAACTTTACATGCTTTGGCGTCAAGCTCTTGAAAGTGCCAGCGCCCTTTTAACGTCTTAAATGGTCCATCAACAAGGCTTAGCAACACGGTTTGCTCATCAACAAAGGTGTTTTCGGTGGTAAACCACTTTTTTATACCCGCCTTGGATATTTCTAAACTCGCGGTCATGTTATTATCATGCTGTGAAACAATTTTTGAGTCTGAGCAATTTGGTAAAAACTGCGAATAAGCTTCTACATCATTAACTAGATCAAACATCTCTTTAGTGCTGTACATAACCAGCGCACTTTTTTCTATTTGTGGCATACTCACTCCCAACTGTGTGGGCGAATTTTAGCAAGCTTTGCGCGTTTCCCCAAATTTTCATGCTGCTTAAATTAAAGCTTAATTTTTAAAAGCATTATTAAAAAAATCGATGTAAAACATCTCACATTACGTATATTATAGGGCACTATGGCTAAGAAAAATTCATCAAAATCGACAAGTAATACCATCGCGCTAAACAAAAAAGCGCGACATGAGTATTTTTTACACGATAAGTTTGAAGCAGGTGTTGAACTACAAGGCTGGGAAGTAAAAAGTATCCGAGCAGGTAAGGTAAACATCACCGAAACTTATATTCATCTTAAAAATGGCGAAGCATTCTTGCTTGGCGCGCAAATCCAGCCACTTAATAGTGCATCAACCCATGTAATTTGCGATCCGTTGCGTTATCGTAAGTTACTATTAAGCAGACGCGAACTTGACCGTCTACTCGGTGCAACAGAGCGAGATGGCTATTCATTAATAGCTACAGCTATGTACTGGAAAAAATGTTGGGTGAAACTTGAATTTCATCTAGCAAAAGGTAAAAAGTTGCACGATAAACGTGACGACGGGAAAAATAAAGATTGGTCTCGCGAAAAAGAACGTTTAATGAAACACAAAGTATAAGCACAGCGCCTAACTAACAAGTTAGGCGTTTTTTTTATTAAAAAGCCAACTATTATTTGTTTTATTAATATACAATAAGATTACTATTCATTCAGAATATACATGTAAATAATTTATTACAATTTTATTGTGAATTAATTAATTTAATTATTACTCGCATTTAGGCTGTATTTGTTATTTCCAAAATAAAGCATGTGCGCCTATTTCAACCTCCTTCAGCGCATAACATCTGCTTTAAAATCATCCAAAAACATACAAAAAACCATACTAAAATCACATTTCAGTCTAATTGCTAACACTTAAGTTACATGATATTAATGTCGTCGCTTGTTATATCAATCCGCTTAAATATGGGATTTATTTAACAATTTAAAAAGGATTGGTATAGAGCAACTAAATTTATAACATATCAACAAGGACTTAAGGATGAAGCAATCAACTGCATTTACACCTAGCTTAATTGCAGGTGCTACAATCGCACTTTCAGCAGGTTTTACAACAACAACTTACGCTGCTGAAGAAGCTAAAAAAGTAGAGCGCATTGAAGTAACTGGCTCACGAATCAAACGTTCAGATATCGAAGGACCTTCTCCGGTTCAATCAATCGCAAGAGCTGATATTGAGAACATGGGTTATGACAACCTACAACAACTCCTCGAAAGAATGCCTGTCGCGGGTAGCGGTACTTTCTCAACACGTGGTAACAACCAAGATTCAACTGCAAATGGTTCTGCTGCTGTTAGTTTACGTGGCTTAGGTGCTGATGCTACGCTCGTACTAATCAATGGCCGTCGTGTATCTATTAGTGCATTTGCCGAAGGTATCACAAACTCATTTGTAGATATTAACAGTATCCCAGTTTCTGCCATTGAGCGAATCGATATACTAAAAGATGGTGCTTCAGCTATCTACGGCTCAGACGCAGTGGCGGGTGTTGTAAACGTTATCTTGAAAAAAGACATTGACGGTGTTGAAGTTAATTTGGGCTACGGTGGTACTGATGGTCCAAATTATGAAGAAACAACAGCAAGTTTAGTATGGGGTACTACTAGCGAGAAAAGTAGCGCGTCAGTTATTATCGATTACTTCAAAAATACATCTCTTTCTTCTGATGAAATGGGCAGCTTAGGTACAGCAAATCAATCACCTTATGGTGGTGAAGATTTTCGCTCATCTCGTGGCTTCCCTGGATATTTTTATGTAGACGGTGTTAAAACAATTGATCCGGCTTGTCCTGCTGAAAATGCAACTTCAAGTGGCAGTTGTTTATTTGATTACGGCCCTTACGGTTATATCGCACCAGCGTCTGAACGCGTGGGTGCTATTTCTCAATTTGAATATAACTTTGATAATGGCATTACGGGCTTTTTAGAAATGGCAGTACAGCACAATACGTCTGTTGCGGCCGGAGCCCCTACCCCACTTGATGAAGATGCAGGCTTAACTGTCCCAGCTAGCCACCCTAACAATCCATTTGGTGAAGACATTCAAATTGGTCGTTACCGTACAGTTGATGCTGGCGCACGCCAATGGGATATTGAATCAGATACTCTTCGCTTTGTTGCAGGGCTTAGAGGTGAGTTTAATGATTGGAGTTGGGAAACCGCTGTACAAAAAGGCCGAAGTAAATCTCTGCAAACAGGTGATAGAACACAAGGTTGGGTGCGTACTGATTTCTTACAACAAGAAATTGATGCAGGAAACTACAATCCATTTGGTGGCACATACAACGACCCTGCTGTAATTAATCGTATTACAACAAGCTTAGTGCGTCGTGGTGAGTCTCACATGACTTCCTTTGATGCAAACATTACAGGCGAAGCATTTAGTTTTGGCGATGATGTAGTAATGATGGCTGCAGGTATTGAGTACCGTGAAGAAGACGTTAATGACATTCCTGATGATCAATTTCAACGTGGTTTAATATTTGGCACAGAGTCTGTATCTGCATCTGCAGATCGTGAACAATACGCTGCCTATGTCGAGTTTTCTATCCCTCTTGCTGATAATTTAGAGCTACAACTTGCTGGCCGTTACGATGACTACAGTGACTTCGGTACAACAACAAACCCTAAAGTAGCTCTTCGCTGGGCGCCTACTGATGAAATCACAGTGCGTGGCTCTTGGGCACAAGGCTTTAGAGCGCCTTCTTTGGCACAAGTTGGTTTAGGTCCATCTCAAGAAAGCCAATTCTTTGTAGATACATACCGATGTGAAGCAACAGGCCTTGATTGTGATGCACTTGATTACAACATTGAATTTGCTGGTAACCCTGACCTTGAAGCTGAAGAATCAGAATCATGGAATGTCGGCTTTATTTGGGCGCCTTCTGCTGAGTTTGGTTTAAGTGTCGATGTGTGGAGCATCACTCAAGATAACAAAATTGATGAGCAAGAGTTTGGTCCAATTTATAACTCTGAGTGTAATAACCAAGATAGTACTGTATGTGTACGCTTAACACCTACAGGTGGCGATAGCTTAGGAACAATTCAAAAAATTTACAGCACATTTGAAAACGTTTCTTCGCAAGAAGTATCTGGGGTTGATGTTTCAGCTAACTACAATCACTCACTTGATGACTTAGGTTTATTGAAATTTAATTTAGAATGGGCATACCAAGATAAATTTGAAAAAGATGGCCGCGATTACACCGGTGAGTATGGCTATCCAGAGCACCGCTGGATTTTCTCTACAAACTGGGAAATTGGCGAGTTTAATACAAACGTAAACATCAGTTATGTAGGTGAGTTTGAAGATACCCCAGATATTGATTTTGACGGTAATTTAGACTTTGATAGCAATACATCACGTATGGTTGATTCGCAAACACTGGTAGATTTACAAACATCTTATCGTGTTACTGACTCAACTAAAGTATCGCTAGGTGTAAATAACTTATTTGATGAAGAGCCACCATTTGCAATTGGTGATGGCGACGCTGATCTATACGGTTATGCTTCAGGTGTACACAACCCTAGAGGCCGATACTTTTATACTAAAGTTAGTTTCTCGTTTTAACTTTGCGAGCTTATTTTAAAGTGAGCTAACGCTACAAATAAAAAAACCGCCAATTGGCGGTTTTTTTATTTAAAACTAAGGGCTAAATTATAGCTCGCCTTCGTTTTCAGATAAGAACTTAGCAACGCCTTCAGGGCTTGCGTCCATACCTTTTTTACCTTCAGTCCAACCAGCAGGACATACTTCACCGTGCTCAGTGTGGAACGCTAGCGCGTCAACCATGCGAAGCATTTCGTCGATGTTACGACCTAGTGGTAAATCGTTCACTACTTGGTGACGTACGTTACCTTCTTCATCAATTAAGAAAGAACCACGGAACGCAACACCCGCTTCTGGATGCTCAACGTCGTATGCTTTACAAATTTCGTGTTTAACGTCTGCAACTAGTGCGTATTGAACTTTACCAATACCGCCGTCTGCTACAGCAGTGTTACGCCATGCGTTATGTGAGAATTGTGAATCGATAGAAACACCAATTACTTCTACGCCACGCTTTTGAAACTCTTCAAAACGCTTATCAAATGCAATAAGTTCAGAAGGACATACAAACGTGAAATCTAGTGGGTAAAAGAAGATAACTGCTTTTTTACCTTTAATTGTTTCATGAAGGTTATAGCTATCTACAATTTCACCGTTACCAAGAACAGCTGCAGCGGTAAAGTCTGGTGCCTGGCGGCCTACTAATACACCCATTTTATTCTCCAAATATTTTGAGTTTGTTTTCAATTGCTTTCGCAATGCTGGTACTTATATGGGCGCTAAAAATTAAAAACCAATAGCGCATACATATAATTAATTGGCATTCTAAAGTTATTCACTGCAAAAGAACAATCGCATTTAACGATGTGAGCAATCGAAAATAACGAACACTTGCAACTTGCGCTAATATGCTTAAATAATAGGTCTAATTTAAAGTGTAAGTTGCGTTGTAACTAAGTAGAAATTTTAAAAATATCGAAGTGGTTTATACATTAAACTTTTTAGAATTTCATATACGGTGGCGCTAAATTTTACAGATATAAAAAAACCTGCAAATGCAGGTTTCTCGCTTAGACTTAGTCCATTATATCTGAGGGCATATCACCACGGATTTTTTGCCAAATCTCACCCGTTTGATGACCATATTTACGCATCATAGAAATAGCACCATCATGCTCTTTCTTTTCTGCCAAAATGGTTAAATCTTTATAAAACTGACGAGCAAGTTCACGAGTTCCGGCATCAGAGAAGTAATGACAACCAATCTTTGAATAAAAACCTCTAAAGCCGTTAAGTATTAATACATAAATACGGTTATTACCCGCAACGGCTAATTCGTGATGCACTTTATAATCATAGTCAGCAAATGCTTGAGCGGTGTCTTCTAGCTCATTGCTTTGTGATAAAATTTCAATCACGCGTTCAGGATTTAACTTAATTGCAGCACGTGTATAAATAGCACTAATATTAGTACGTGCAGATAAAAGCTGATCTGTCAGCTCTGGCATCTTGTCTTCATCTAAGCGCGCTAATGTTTCAAGAATGTTTAAGCCAGACGTTTCCCAAAAGTTATTTACTTTTGTAGGTTTACCATGCTGAATTGTTAGCCAACCATCACGCGCTAAACGCTGTAATACTTCTCTCAAGGTTGTTCTTGTAACACCAATTAACTCTGAAAGTTCTCGCTCGGCAGGTAAAATTGAACCTGGAGGGAAATCGCCGTTCCAAATGGACTCAACTATATATTCTTCAGCAAATCCTGCTGGGCTTTTCGCTTTAAAAATTCTCATCCAGTTCCCACTCGAATTAATCAACACTCATCGTTTTACACGAATAACTGACTGATTGTACCAGACGAAGCACAACTAACAAGTAAAGTAATATATTAATAAAGCAAATGGGTAGAAATTTAAAATTAATAAATAATTAAATTTGGGTTTCTCTAATTTAGCTACAATTCATGAATATCTAGAGTAATATTCATTGTAGGTACATTGTTATTATGGAGATATTTTTATTTACGCAGCGCCTGAGCTTAATTAACTTATCCCGCACTTGCCATAAGAAAAAGTAAAAAAAGTGCAACCATAAAAAATTCTTTAGATGATGCATCACCTTAGTATAAGTAAGCAATATAGCTGAGCTTATGTATCGATGGGGAAATAATAGAACGTCATTTAACCTTTGCTAAGGCTGAATTGAGTAGTCATTAATTTCATCTTATAAAAAGCGACTTCGGTAGCTTTTTTTTCCTTTTTGTTGCTGCATACTTTATCCTACGTCATAATCTAACGTCCTATTAAAACGCGGAATTTTTATGAACTGGCTTGCACAATTACCTACCCAACGAACCCCGTGGCTTTTATTTACAGCTATCGTTTTTTTACTTGAAGTTACCGCTCTTTTCTTTCAATACAAAATGGGGTTAGCGCCTTGCATAATGTGTATATATCAACGCACTGCAGTATTGAGTTTATTAGGCGCAGGGATTGTAGGCTCGAGTAAACCACAAAGTAAAACTGTGCGTATGATAGCGTATGCTATTTGGGGGATATCGAGTGTTTGGGGATACTTAATTGCTCGCGAACATATTGATATGCAAACCACCACAGACCCTTTTGCATTTAGCTGTGAGTTTGAACCAAATTTCCCATCATTTATGCCACTACATGAATGGATACCTAGCTTTTTTCAAGCTACCGGAGATTGTGGAAATATAGATTGGCAGTTTGTTGGCATGAGCATGCCTGCTTGGATGGAAGTGATATTTGGGATTTTCTCACTAACGCTATTTATTATAATTATTGCCCGTTTATTAATTAAAAAGTCGATTTGATATGTTTACATTTTTTTCAAGCCAATTAGCCCAGCTTAAGCATTTAAAAGTACGCCAGCGTCAAGACGTAATTGCGCTTGCATTAAGTAAGCTATCGCCAACTGATAAAGTTCTATTGCGTATTATAAAACTGCTATTACTTAGCCCACTATTTTTAATATTCACTGTATTTAAAGGTTGGATATTAATACCATTTTTGATACTTGGCGGATTGTGCTATCCACTATTAACTACACCTATTGAGATTAACTTTGCTAAAAAGCACTTAAGCGATGCGCTAAAACAATTTAATCAGGGCGCCTAGCACCCTGATTACTATTTAGAAATATTAAAGTGAAAGTTTCCCCTCTAATTTAGCTAAAAGTTTTTTGCCAACCCCTTTAACTTGCGATAAATCACTAACGCTTTTAAATTCGCCATTTTCTTCGCGATAATCCACAATTGCCTGCGCTTTTTTCTTACCTATACCAGGTAACTTAGCAAGCATCTCTGCATCAGCATTATTTATACTAATTGTCTCAGCTTGAGGCATTTGCTTAGTTACTTCTGATAATTGTGCATACGCGGTAGTCGCGGGTAGTAAACATAATAAACTTATGATGAGTAAATTTTTTAACGTTTTCATTAAACTTGCCCTTATTCTTCTTTTCTTAATTTTGAGTATTGCTCAGGAAATCAATAAATAAGGAACTGTAAAGTTCATCACTTAAAGTGTACCTAAACGCATTATCACTAAGATCCGAAATCCTGAAAATGCAGCTGGTACAACAAAGTGATTGCTTAACTAAAGTAAAGTTACCGTTTTTTGTCAAATTTAAGACACCTAAAAATTAATACTTCGCGCTTGCAAATTTACTTACAAACCATTACTGTACATAAAAACAGTAATCTAATGGTTTTTTAAAAAACCACGGTGCCAAGCAATTTTGCAGGAGAAATCATGGCTGTTGTTGTTAAATATGTTGTAGAACGAAACGGAGTCGAGCGTATGACGTTTACTACCAAAAAAGAAGCTGATGCTTATGACAAGATGCTCGATATAGCAGAATCACTTGAGCTGATGCTAGAAAAGGTAGACGTACCGCTTAGTGAGCAACAAATTGAATCACTTGCTTTAGAAATAGCGAAAAGCAAAGATGATTTTATGACCATATTGAAAGGTGGCAAAGATCCAGCTGTTACCAAAGCGCCAGCAAAAAGTAAAAAGTCAGATAACGTTGCATCAATTGAAGATAACAACGATAAAAAAGTAAGTTAATTCATAGAATGTTCCCTCCTCGAACGGGACAAACTAAATAAAAAAGGGAGCAACTAAGTTGCTCCCTTTTTTATTATACCAATTCGCTTAATTAAGTGATCTCTTTGAGGGTGGAAAAACGTGTTGATAGCTAGGCAAAAATTCGATATTTAGTTGTACTAAATGAGAATTTTTTAACGCCGGTAGCAACACGTTTAGCCCCGCAAAATGATTAAGTATTATTGCGGATTGGTATTAATTACTACTCACTTTAAAATAAGTAGTAATTGCTAATTAAAGCTCTTTTTCTACTTCATCAAATAAAGCAGTGATGTTTTGCTCTGGCTCTTTTGTTACTAAGCTAACAACAATAATTGCAATACTCGCTAAAATAAAGCCCGGTACTATTTCGTACATAAAGCTACTTAAGCTTTCACCATTGATAGTAAATGGTCCATATATCCAAATTAGCACAGTAAGTGCGCCTACTAACATACCAGCTAACGCACCTGCAAAGTTCATGCGTTTCCAATAAAGGCTGAACAATACAAGAGGTCCAAACGCAGCACCAAAGCCAGCCCACGCATTACTTACTAGGTCTAAAATAGAGCTATCTCTATCGTAAGCTAAATAAATAGCGAACATAGCAACTACGGCAACACTAATACGGCCAACAGCAACTAGCTCTTTATCACTGGCATCTTTACGTAAGAATGTTTTATAGAAATCTTCTGTTAATGAACTTGAACTAACCAATAATTGAGATGAGATAGTACTCATAATCGCAGCCAAAATTGCAGCAAGTAAAAAGCCAGCAATAAGTGGGTGGAACAGCAACTCAGAAAGAATTAAGAAAATTGTTTCAGGGTCTTCAACTACAATGTTGTTCTCATAAGTATAAGCTGCACCAAATATACCAGTACCAACAGCACCAATGGCAGCAACAATCATCCATGTCATACCAATACGGCGTGCTTTAGGCATATCTTTAACACTACGTACCGACATAAAACGAACAATGATATGTGGTTGGCCAAAATAACCTAAACCCCAGGCCATTGCAGAAATAATACCTAATGCAGAACCTGCACCAATCCAATTAAGCATATCTGGATTTACGCTATGTAAAGTTGATTCTAAAGGTTGTTCAAGCAAAGAGTATGCAACCGTTGGTACTAGAATAAGTGCAATGAACATAATACAACCTTGCACAAAGTCAGTTAAGCTTACAGCTAAAAAACCACCAAACAAGGTATATAAAACAACTACGCCCGTTGTAATGTATAAACCCATTTCATAAGTTAAACCAAATGAACTTTCAAACAATTTACCACCAGCGACAACACCAGATGAAGTATAAAGAGTAAAGAAAACAATAATTACCACAGCTGATACAACACGTAATAAATTAGATTTATCATTGAAGCGATTTGAAAAATAATCTGGGATTGTTATAGAGTCGTTTGCTTTTTCAGTGTAAACACGTAATCTCGGTGCAACTAACAGATAGTTTAACCAAGCACCAATCACCAAGCCAATTGCTATCCATGTACTACTAAAACCAGTAACAAACATCGCACCAGGTAGGCCCATTAAAATCCAGCCACTCATATCAGATGCACCTGCAGACAGTGCAGCTACACTTGGAGATAGATTTCGTCCACCTAACATGTAACCAGATACATCGTCAGTAGATTGCTTATATGCATATAGTCCGATACCTAACATTACAATAAAATATAATGCTAGTGAAATAATCATTCCTGTTTCCAAATTAGCCTCCGCATAATTATTAATAATAGGCTTTAATCCAAATAATGACTCTTAAAATTTTATAGTTAAGACACTATTGGGGTAAAAACCATTCTCGCTGACTATATCATGCTTGATAATAAAATCTCCAACTTGTTGCCCTCACCTGATACAAAAATACTCATGTTGAATAATTTTAAAGCGAATTGGTGAAATATAATAAATTAAATACAAGAAACACCTTAATTTTTAATGATAATTTATTAATCTAGCAAATATACGTAATGCTATTTTGAGTCTTTTGCCATATATTATTACAATAACTAATTAGATTACTCTTACGGAACTGTTTATGTATTTTTACGCTGCACGCCAACCTATTTTAGACAGAGATAAAAAGCTCATCGGATATGAACTTTTATTTCGCGATGGCGTTGATAACGTATTTCCCAATATAGACGGTGACGAGGCAACTACACGACTAATTGAAGGTAGTCAGTTTAATTTCGGCTTAGAAGATTTAACCGACAATAAACCCGCCTATATAAATTTCACCCTAGAGACGCTATCAAAGGGCTATCCAACACTATTGGGCAAAGATACTGTAGTTGTAGAAATCCTTGAAACTGTGCAACCTGGGAAGCGATTATTAGCCATAGTGAAAGATCTAAAAGATAAAGGTTACACTATTGCTCTTGATGACTATATTCATCAGCCTGTTTGGCGCCACTTTTATCCATTTATTGATATTATTAAAATAGACTTTTTAGCATCTGATATAGATACAATAAAAACGGTTCTTAATGATTTAAAACTGCACTCGCATATTAAGTTACTTGCCGAAAAAGTAGAAACCTATGAAATTTACCAACAAGCTCTAGAGCTTGGTTTTGATTATTTCCAAGGATTTTTCTTCTCAAAACCTGAAATGGTACAAAGTAAGGCTCTACCGCCTTCAGAAATGGCATTAGCTGAATTACTTTACGAAACATCAAGCGTTGATATGGATCTTAAAAAAATCACTGATGTGTTTGAGCGTGATGTAAACCTATCTTACAAATTACTTAGGTATTCAAATTCTGCTGCCTTTGCAAGGCGTGCTGAAATAAGTACCATTAAGCAAGCCCTTATAGTGCTTGGTGCTAACGAAATTAAAAAACTATTATCATTATTATTTGCAGCGCAAGTATCAGCAGATAAACCTGTAGAGCTAATTAGGCTATCGCTTACGCGCGCTCGTTTTGGTGAGTTACTCGCTATATCCCATGGACAATTTAAAGATACCGGCATGGCATTTTTAACCGGTATGATGTCTCTTATGGATGCTATTTTAGATGAGAGTATGCAAAGCGTTATGAAAAAGCTTCCACTTTCGAATGACATAAAAGCAGCCTTATTAAACGATGAAGGCTTGCTGGCAAAATATTTAAACTTAGTTAAGTATTATGAACAAGCTAACTGGTCAGCCGCAAACGAATTAACGAAAGAGCTAAACCTAGGTGAAAAAGTTCCTGATGCCTATCATGAAGCACTCACTTGGGTTAATGAGCAAATGCAGTTAATAGTTAACGAAAAATAAGTAACCCGAACTCTGGTTAAGGTATTTACTAATATATTGAATCATAATGATACTTAAGTTTATTTTTCTCTAGCCAAAGTTCAGATTATATATAAACAGTCAATAAAAACGCCAGCATTTAGCTGGCGTTTTTATCATTGGCTTCAATTATAAACTTTCTAAAAAGTCTTCATCAAAATCAGCTGGCTCTTCTTTTATAGGTGGGTTGCCATCGTACAGCTCATAAATTTGACGCTGGAAGTAAATATCTTTTACAAATAAGTACGGATCAAGTGAATCATTTAATAGCCCTTCTTGTGGGATTAATGATGCACGCGCCTCAACTGCTTTTAAAACAAATACTAAAATAGTTTGTGGAGTCGTTAGCGCAACTTCAGGTAATACAAAGTTATCGACTACATCACCGGTCAGGTTACGTGCTGTTTTTGGCCCCATACCTGGTAGCATTAAATAGGCGCCATCACCTACGCCCCATACACCCAACGTTTGTCCAAAGTCTTCATCGACTATTTCAAGACCTAGTGAGCTTGCAACGTCAAAGATACCAAACAGACCGACAGTAGAGTTAACTAAAAAGCGTGCTAAGCTCACACTTGCATTACCCGGTTTACCTTGCAAACCCGCATTGATCATATCTACAGGTGCGGTGATATTACCTGTAAAATTAACAATACCGTTTCTTACCGGTACAGGCGTTACTTCAACATAACCTACAGCAACTGGGCGCAATAAATAAGCATCCAGTACATCCATATTAAAGTCATATAATGGACGATTAATACTTTGCAGCGGATCTCTGTCATCTACTTTGCTTTGAGGTACTTGAGCACAGCCGGCTAGTATCAATAAACATAAAAAAGTAAAACTGTGTTTTAACATCTAACGTCCTTAAGGTATTAATGTATCAATTTGAAGTTGGTAGTCACTTACACTTTCACGCTTTAACGCCTGTGAATGACCTTCTAGCTCACCAGAGCTTGGCATAACAGAGTCATCGATAGAAATACGTGCCGAAATAATAATATTTTCTGCACTAGATAAGTTAAGCCCTGCAACCATTGCACTACTATCACTCAACTCAACTGTAATTGGAAATGAATATTTAGTCAGCTTAACAGCAGCCAATGGCATAGGTGAGCCAGTTGCAGCTTTTGCAAATATAAACAAAATACCGTCTTTTGGCTGTTTATCAATAAGCTCTTTTGCAATGTCGACTGTAACTGCAATAGCACCCGTTGTAGTAGTAACTGGCATAACTGAGCCTTCACTTTGCATTTGCTGCTCAATATCAGCAATACGTTCTGAGATCATGTTATAACGTGAATCATTTTTTTCCATGCTCGCCAATAAAACTTCAAATGCAGTTTTAGCTTGCGGCCAATCTTTACGCTCATACGCTATCAGCGCTAGTAACGAAATAGCATCTAAATTAGTAGGCTCAACGTTTAGCACTTTTGAAAGCATACCTGCCGCGCGAGTCATATTAGCTTCGCTACCTTCAAGTAATAAAACCTGACTGTAACTAATAAGAACCTGCATATTATCAGGGTTCATACGTAGTGCTTTATCAAATGACTGCTGCGCCATGTCAAATTCATTAAGCGACATAGCCACTCGACCAAGTAGCATCCAAGCAACTTCATCATCGCCAGAGCGGCTAAGTTTAGTACGAAGCGCCAATGCAAAAGCCTGCAGCTCATTTTGACTAAGCGGCTCACCTTTTTGCATTACAGCACGCTCGCCATAATCAGCTAAATTATCCATTGCGTCATGCCAAGCCGAAATTTGCTGCTGACTGCCTGTAAAACTATAAAAAATCCCTGTAAGTGCAAGAACAAATGCACCGCCTGTTAAAGCAAAAATACGGTTATTACCTTTGCTGTTAAGTGATTTCTCTGGTGATAGCTCGTTCAATAAGCGACGTTTTAATTCAACAATTGATTCTGCGTGATTTACGCTATCAATGCGTTGATTATCTAAATCAGTTTGCAAATCGACTAAACGCTGCTCATAAATACTAATTAATTCAGCATTGGCGTTATGAGTAATCGTTTGAACACGCTCTTTTTTTAAAAAAGGTATCATAACAAAGCTAAGAGCAACCAGTGTGAGTAAGGCAAAACACGCCCACATTAAAATCATTTAGCTTTGCTCCTGACGTTTATTTTCATCAATTAGCTTCGCTAGCAGCATTTCATCGTCGCTGCTCCATGTTTGTTTTACTGATGCTTTTCGTTGGCGAATAACAATAAAACCAAAGCCAACAATTACAATTAATACCGGTAGTACCCACAGCACTAAAGTCGCTAGTGTAACAGGTGGGTCGTAATGAACAAAATAACCAAAGCGGTCAATCATATAATCAATCACTTCGTCTTTGCTTTTACCTTCTTTAACCAATACGAGCACTTTATCGCGCAAGTCTTTAGCAACAACAGCGTCGGAGTCCGCAATGTTTTGATTTTGACACTTAGGGCAACGTAGTTCTTTGGTTAACTCTTCAAACAATATTGCTTGTTTGTTGTTATCAAATTGATAGCGATCTTGCTGTGCAAACGCACCCATGCTTACAAAAAGGCTAAGCGTAAGTAGTAACCACTTCATTATTTAAGCTCCTGCATAATTGGCGCAAATTTAGCTCGCCATACTCGCGGATTTATATCACCGGTGTGATGCAACAAAATAGTGCCTTTTTTATCGACTAAAAAAGTTTCTGGCGCACCCGACACGCCTAAATCCAACGACAAAGTACGGTGTAAATCTAAAATATTAAATTGGTAAGGGTCACCTGCACGTTGCAGCATATCAGTGACTTCGCTGCGAAGTGATTGCATATCAAACGGGCCATCAAAATCAGCGTCGTAACCTTGTACGTAATATAGTCCAATAATTTTAACGCCTTGCTCACGTAACTTAGTTAAATAACCAAGTTCGACTAAACATGTTGGGCACCACGTACCCCATACATTTAATAAGTAAACTTCACCTTTTAACGACTCGTTAGTCCACTGCTTATTGTCTTGCATTAAATCAGGTAAATTAAATGCTGGCATTTCTTGACCTAACCGCCCTGTTTGAATTTCACGAGGGTTGGCAAAAAGACCTTGGTATAAAAATACACACACAAAAGCAAACACTAAAAGCGGCGCAATAGCTAAAATTTTACGGTTCATAAAACACTCTCCGGAACATCTTTACGGGCTGTTTTAGCTGATGTACGGTAACGTTTATCAAACAAAATCATGAAACCTGCTAATGACATAAGCACGCCACCAATCCATATCCAGCGTACAAATGGTTTATGATAAATGCGAAGTGACCATGCATCACCACTTAATTGCTCACCTAATGCTAGGTATAAATCACGTTTAAAACCGGCATCTATTGCCGCCTCAGTCATAAACTGCATACCAATGTCATATTTACGTTTTTCGGCGTGTAAACGTGTTACTAGCTCATTATTTTTAAGCACAGATACAACGCCCGCATGACCGCTGTAGTTTGGCCCACGAATAGTTTTAACGCCATCAAAGCGATATTCATACTCATTAAGCTGTGCTATCTCACCCGGTTTCATCGATACATCACGCTCTACTGAATAAGCCGAGGTAAGTGTTACGCCCGCAATAATAAATGCAATACCAATATGCCCAAGTACCATAGCCCAGTAACTTACAGTAAAGCGTTTTAAGCCTTCTTTTAAGCTCCCGTGCACAGCTGCTTTGGTGTAAATATCAATCCCTGTTGATATTGCAATCCAAACCGCCAGTGTTGTCGCTAATAACGTAAGTGGTTTTACTAAATCGTAACTCGAGAATAACCAAGCGCAGGTAATCACAACACTTGCTAATACGCCCATTAATATTTTGTTTTGCAAAAAAGCCCACTTGTTTTGCTTCCAACGTAAAAGTGGTCCGATCCCCATCAAAATAGCAAACGGTACTAAAATTATTGCAAACATCTTATTAAAAAACGGTTCGCCAATAGAAATGCTACCTAAGCCCATTTCTTTATGAACCATTGGCAACAATGTACCTAACATAACAATTAATGTAGCAACAACTAAAAATATATTATTGAGCCATAAGGCCACTTCGCGCGATACCAGCTTGTATCGTCCTTCACTGTGAACTTGTGACACACGCATTGCATATAACGCCAAGCCACCACCGACAACGATGCCTAAAAAGGCGAGTATAAATAAGCCTCTATCGGGGTCTGTAGCAAACGCATGTACCGATACAATAATACCCGAGCGTACAATAAACGTACCTAGCAAACTTAAAGAGAATGCTGCAATTGCGAGTAATACGGTCCATGATTTAAATATACCGCGCTTTTCTGTCACACTTAATGAATGCAGTAATGCGGTTGCAACAAGCCAAGGCATAAGCGCTGCGTTTTCTACTGGATCCCAAAACCACCAGCCGCCCCAGCCTAGTTCTGAATACGCCCACCAGCTACCAATAGTAAGACCTAAACCTAAGAACCCCCATGCTGTCATCGTCCACGGGCGTGACCACTTAGCCCATGTGTTATCAAGTTTACCTGTTAACAATGCAGCTATAGCAAAAGAGAAAGCAACCGACAGCCCCACATAACCCATGTACAGTAATGGTGGATGAATAATCATACCTGGATCTTGAAGCAGCGGATTCAAATCACGCCCTTCTACCGGAAAATAAGGAAGCAGACGCTCAAACGGGCTTGAAAGCAGTAAGGTGTACATCATAAAACCTACACCTAAAAAACCAAGTACACCCAGTACGCGAGCACGTAATACCCAAGGTAATGATTTAGAACGCGCTGCTACAGCAGCAGTCCAACCCGCTTGCATTACTAACCATAATAAAATAGCACCTTCATGACCGCCCCACGTAGAGGTGATTTTATAGTACCAAGGCAGCGTACTACTTGAATGATACGCTACGTAAGATACGGTAAAGTCGTCTGTTAAACTTGCATAAATAAGTGCAGCAAAAGAGATTAGTACAAAAGCAAACTGGCCTATTGCTAAAGATGGAGCCGCACGCATTAATCGAAGATTACCAGTATGCGCGCCCCAAAGAGGAAAAATACACAGTAAAACGCTTAGCACCATGGCAAGCGTTAAAGAAAAATAACCAATTTCTGGGATCATAGCTAATTACCACTATCTAAGTTGTATTTTGGTTTTTCGTGCTTAATACCTTTAACTGCCTCTGCAACTTCTGCTGGCATATATTCTTCGTCATGCTTTGCTAGCACTTCAAATGCTTCAATAACATTAGGCTCGACTAATACGCCCTGCGCTACAATGCCTTGCCCCTCACGAAACAAGTCTGGCAATATGCCTTGATAACGCACAGTCACTAATGGACCTGTATCTATTAGCTTAAAGCTTACTTGTAAGCTTTGTTCATTACGCTCAACCGTGCCTGGCACAACCATACCGCCAATACGTAACTTTTGACCTATATGTGGTTTTTCTTTGTTAGGGCCTTTGCCATCAATTAATTCGCTTGGCGTATAAAAAAGATTAATATTTTCTTGCAGTGCATAAAGCACTAAACCAATTGACCCACCAATACCAAACAGTACGGCAATGATTACCAATAGGCGCTTTTTACGTCTTGGATTCATGAGATTTGTTCCTGCTTAGCTTTTTTAATTCGCGCTTCACGTATTATTTGTTGCTCCACTGAAGCCATAATACGTTTGGTGTCTCTCAAAGAGTTCACTAAAATACCGAGTAAAATAAGTGCGCATGTACCAAAAGAAAGCCAGACATAAAATCCATAACCTCCCATTGCAATAAAATCAGAAAAAGAGTCAAACTGCATAATTACCCCTTATTTAACAACGAGCGCACCCACGGTCGATGCTTTTCACGTTGCAAAATTTCATTTTTAAGACGAATTAAAGTCACTGTTCCAACAAAAGCAGCAAAGGCTAAAATATTAACCATAAGAGGCCAAAACATACTTGGATCTATTGCTTTTGTGTCTAGCTTTGTAATGCTTGCACCTTGATGTAACGTATTCCACCACTCAACAGAGTAATGAATAATAGGTAAATTAATTACGCCAACAAT
This sequence comes from Pseudoalteromonas sp. SR43-2, assembly GCF_014163885.1. Taxonomy (NCBI): domain Bacteria; kingdom Pseudomonadati; phylum Pseudomonadota; class Gammaproteobacteria; order Alteromonadales; family Pseudoalteromonadaceae; genus Pseudoalteromonas; species Pseudoalteromonas sp. SR43-2. The sequence continues at coordinate 64,802 of NZ_JACJED010000016.1, forward strand.
TGCTAAAATAGAAGCCGCACGCCCTGCTGACTTCTTATCTTCAAATGCATGGTAAAGCGAAAGCACGCCAAGATATAAAAATAATAAAATAAGCTCAGACGTTAAACGTGCATCCCATACCCACCAAGCACCCCACATAGGTTTACCCCATGCAGCGCCAGTAATAAGCGCTATAGCAGTAATACATGCACCAACAGGCGCAATAGCAATAACAGCAAGCTCGGCATTTCGTAGTTGCCATACAAGTGCAACAACAGCTGCAATAGCCATTGATGAGTAAGCGCCCATAGATAAAATGGCAGAAGGCACATGAATAAAAATGATACGGTAGCTATCTTTTTGTTGGTAATCGGCAGGTGCAATACCAAGCCCCCATACCCATCCAACAATCATACTAACTACGGTAACTACGGCAAAATATGGCAGTAACGTATTGCATAACTGGTATGCACGCTCTGCTTTAGCATAGGGATGTAACCACTTCCACATTAACTTACACTCACTTTTAAAGCTGACGATATGGCAATTGGTGCGCTAATAATAGCAATAAGTAACATTGCACCAAGGATGGCAAGCTGCCCACTATAATCCAGTGACATTGTACTGGTATCGATAGCCGACGTTGCAAAAATCAAAACAGGAATATACAAAGGCAGTACGAGTAAACTCATCAAAATACCCCCTTTCTGTAATCCTACAGTAAGCCCTGCGCCTATTGCGCCAATAAAGCTCAATAGTGGAGTGCCTAATAATAATGTTAAAACAGTCGCTGTTAACGCCGTACTTTCTAGGTTTAACAACAATGCAAATAGCGGGGTCATTAATGCAAGCGGTAAACCTGTTACCACCCAATGAGCAGCCACTTTAGCAAGTACGGTTAGCGATAATGGATAAGAGGATGCAATTAACTGCTCCAACGAGCCATCGTTAAAATCATCCCTAAACAACTTATCTAAGCCCAACATGGTAGAGAGTAATGCGGCAACCCAAATAATACCTGGCGCCATTCTCGCAAGTAGACCGGGCTCAGGCCCTATTGCTAACGGAAATAATGAAATTACAATTAAGAAGAATAAAATAGGATTTACAATTTCGGCGCGCTGGCGAAACGCAAGTTTTACATCTTTGGTAAATACCGCACTAAATAGCAACCAATAAGAGTGTTGACGAGTCATTAGTGGCGATACTCCAGTGTAACCGTTTGTAAGTTACTAAAGTGGGTCGTTAAGTCTTGGTGAGTCGTTAATAAAATAGCACCACCGCTTTGTAAGTGTTCAGTAAATCGCTGCTGTAAAAAGGCGACCCCGCTTTTATCAAGCGCGGTAAACGGCTCATCAAGTACCCATAATTTAGCATCACTTAACCAAAGCCTAACAAGCGCTACACGTCTTTGTTGTCCAGCAGATAACATTCTAACGGGTACGTCTTCAAGTCCAACAAGGCCAAGTTGCGCTAAAATAGGATATAAATCAGGCTCATTTATGTAGCCATTAATTTGTAACCAGTGGCGAACATTTTCAACTGCACTAAGCTGAGTACTTACACCTGTTTTATGCCCTATAAAAAGCAGCTCTCTGGCATACTCTTCATAGTACTTAGATATAGGTTGATCTTGGAACAAAACAGACCCTTCATCAGGCACAGAAAAGCCAGCAATAATACGCAATAGCGATGTTTTACCAGCCCCATTAGGACCCGCTAATTGCATGATTTGACCGCTATTAAGGCTAAAATTAAGATCCGCAAACAAACAACGATCTTGCTTGATGCAGGTGACGGACTTAATGTGTAACAAGATGACGATTCTCTCTGCCAAAAATTAGGCGTTAGTCTACCATAATGATAGGGTAATACGAATATTGCTTTATAATCGATTAACAAAAACTTGATTTAAAATAATGAATACACCAACGCAAATAACATTATCTAACTCATTGGTTATCAATCAATCTGCTCACAGCCAGACCAATGAGTTACCACAGTTACCTAGTGAGGTACTTGCGGCTAAAAACATCCAATTTTCGAAAGACTCGATTACGCTTGATGTATTTATTGATAAGCATTGGCAAACATTAAGGCTTGGCACTTCAAGCGCACCACAAAACCTGCAAAAAATAGTCAGTGCTAACATACAAATCAGCCCTGATGGTAAGCAGCTCAACATCTCGCCAAACAGTACAACCCTTACTTTAAATCAGCCAGTACAATTACAGCGCTTGTTAAATTATGTAAGCACGGGCACTGAGGTACAAAGCCAACCAATGGATGTACAAGTTGCTGTATCCCCTTCTCCCAAGTTAGTTATTGATAAACTCAACGCAAATATTGCCATAAATAAAGACGTAGCCCAGTTACTTACAACTGAACAGCCTTTAAAAGTAGTTGTTAGTACGACTAATAAAGGCGCACAGATTAATGTTATTAACCGCTTTGCTGATACGGTTCACTCGCAACCACTTAGCCAAACTAAACTTACTAATTTACTCGCGGCCTTATTACCCAGTGCGCAGCTTCAAGTAACACCAAAACTGGCTATTTTAACTCATCCTCAAAAGTCAGGTTCATTTACAACACCTATTACTAATCAACAACTTGCCGAGCTACCTAATACACCTATTAAAGTAAATTTAGTGAACCAGGCAGATAAGTTATTTATTAAAACCGATACAAACAATATAAAAGTAACGCTTAACAACTCATTCTCAAAACCATTTAACGAGTTACTTTTGGCGCAAAAAAGCAATGCACCTGAAGTAGCCGTTTCTGCGAGTAATATTAAAGTAAATCCATTATTGACCCTAAATAGCCCAATAAAATCGTGGCTACAAAATAGTTTTAGTGATTTAAAAACGCGAATTAATGATGCGGTTAAATATTTTGAAAATAAACCTTTTGCTACAACAAGTAAATCTGAGCTAACGCAGCTATCAACTTCGCCCACGCAACAAAAAACGCCTTTAGCTATACAGCTGAGTGAATCACCGCTAAATAGAGTTAACATTACTCAAAGTGTAAGTAATGCGTTAAATAACAATACGAGCAATATTTTGCCAGAGCACTTTTCAAGGCTCCCGCCGATTGTACAATTAACGCAACTAATAAAAGGAAGTGTTAGTATTTGGCAAACACCTGCAAACACATCAACAACCTACACGCCAATAACAAATAATACTACCCCAGGTGAAGTGGCGAGCGCTAAGCCAAGTGATTTAAAAGCAAGCCAACCAAAACCCCTTATTACTAGTGAAAGCAGTAAATCAAACACCTTGCTTAACCCTACCAATGAAGTAGCCACTAAGGGACTTACCACCTCCTCAGCACAGCTTGCAATAAACGATAATAATCAAAACAACACTAGCACAGTGAACACTAAAAGCATTACCTTGTTAACTGAGCCGTTATCTAATGCGCCCTCTCGTAGTCAAATGCTACAACCAATAGAAGCAAAACTATTAAGTACATTATTAAAGCTTCCTGATGCCACAACCCCTACAGATAGGCTGGCTTACAATAAACAACTTTTAAGCAGTCAAATTACTGATATTACAGATAAGGCAATAAAAGACACCCCTGATTTAACTCGCTTAATTAATCAGGCATTTAACCGTATGGTTTCAAGTAATAACATAAACCCTGCAACCATACAGCGTGAGATACTTGCAACTTTACAGCCCACTCAACTAGCGGGTGATATGCTGCAAAGTAGTTTCACTAAAGGGCTTGAACAGGTGGCTGTGAGTATTTTAGCTGCGCCTCTGATTAGCCAATCAGTAACGCCTATCAGTTTTAATAATCAAACTGGCTTAGATGCTCTCTTACAAGTACTTATACCTACTTTTAAAATGGGTAACACGGGAGCAAAAATGCTTGAACAGCTTCAACAAGCTCAAGTACAAACTTTGGCCAGCGAAATCGTACACGTTAAAAACACACTTACCCAAGTAAGTGTCTCGACGCCAAATCAACAGCCAGACACAAACCCGCTTGCACAATTTTTATTACCGATGAGATTACCTCCAGAAGCAGCCCAAACAGAAATAACACTTGGACAGTATAAAAAGCCAAGCGCCGGTAAATTAGAAGATAAAAATGTATGGTTTGTCAGATTAAACTTTGATTATGCCCAACTTGGGCAGCTACAAATTACTGCAGAGTTAATGGATAAAGCACTCGATTGCCAGCTATTAGCCTCGAGCCAAGAAGTAAGTGCAATTGCTCACCCTCACTTAGATAATTTAAGATCAAAACTAGCTAAACATGGCTTACAAGTTGGCGAGCTCAATTTAAGGCGAGGCGATGCCAACAATCAGGCATTCTATAAATCTCACGCAATTATTAATATTAAGGTTTAGCTATGAGTGAAACACCGATTAATAAGTCAGCCATTGGGCTTTTGTACGAAGCTGGTAACACACCCACTGTAAGTGTTAAGGGGTTTGGTGAATTAGCTGATGAAATAATAGCAGCGGCTAAACTAAAAGGAATTATGATCCACGAAGATGCAGCACTTGCTAAAACGTTGTCGCATTTAAGCTTAGGGGAAGAAATTCCTAAAGAGCTTTATTATGTTATTGCAGAGCTTATTGCGTTTTCGTATGTATTAAGGGGTCAATTTCCGCCAGGTTGGCAGGATTTTCAAGGTAAATTAAATATTAAGGCTTGAGCCAATTTATTCGCACATAAACTAAAGGCGCTAAGCACCTTTTTGTTTATGTAGTGAAAATAGTAATTCGGCTTCTGCTCGCGGTAATTCGCACTCGCGTATTACTTCATCAAGGTCTGCACCTAACTCAACCATTTTTACAGCACGAGAGTAAATTTTAGCATCAGGGTCATCGTATTTTTGCGCCGCTTGCTGTTGCATTAAATCTTGGTTTTGTTGTTCAACTTCAAGCACTCGCTTACCAATACTTAAGAGCCCGGTTCTAATCTCCGAAATTTCACTGCGCAAAATATGAGTCTGCTCAGAGCTATCTTTAAGCTGCTGCGATACAGCATTAATTTCATTCGCGTGTTTATTTTTTAATGCAATAATTAACGCCAGCGATATAAGTCCTACCGCTAACGCTGATATAGCTATACTAAGTAACACCATAATTTATTTGGTAAAGCTTATATATCGCTTAACTCATCCCATTCGTCATCACTGAGTAACTTATTTAAATCAACCAAAATCAGTAATTCATTATCGCGGTTACAAACACCTTGAATAAACTTAGCGCTTTCTTCAGTACCAACATTTGGCGCACTGTCGATTTCAGAGCTGCGCAAGTAAACCACTTCCGATACGCTGTCGGCTAAAATACCAATAACTTGCTCTTCTGCTTCAATAATTAAGATGCGAGAGTTGTCAGTTGCATCAGCAGCTAGCAAACCAAAACGTGCACGAGTATCAATAACGGTAACAACGTTGCCGCGTAAGTTAATAATACCAATCACATATGAAGGTGCACCTGGTACAGGAGCTATCTCTGTATAACGAAGTATTTCTTGTACTTGCATTACATTTACGCCGTAGGTTTCTTCCTCTAGCTTAAACGTAACCCACTGTAAAATTTCATCGTTATTATCTGCGTTTTTATTTGCTGACAGTAATTTATCTTGATTCATGCTATTACCCCGTAATGGTCATTACTACTGACGGCTATCTAAGCCTTTCTCTAATAATATATTTAAATTATCTACGTCTATCAAAGCACACATTTTTTCTTTTATAACGCCAGCAAGCCATGGGCGCTTGCTTTTATTTGTACGCCATTTTACATCTTCTTTACTCAATGTAATGTTATTTATCAACTTTTCAGCTAATAAACCCCACTGGCTATCACCTAGTGTAATCAAATATTGATAATCTAAAGATGCCTCTAATTTATCATCATATTTTTCTGGCATAACCCAACGCGCAGTATCAACAACATTGAGCTTTTCTTCTCTGTTGAGCATAACGCCTTTAAACCATTTCGGCTTACCAAACAAATGATTTACTTCACCTAATTGATGTATTCCACCAAGTGCTTTTAATGGCACAGCCAAGGTCAAGCCAGCAACTTCAAAAAACAGTGCCTGAAATTCACCATCAAAATAGTCTGATTGGCTAGTAGTTACAATCTCCAGCTCTGGCTTTTCTATAGTAGCAATTGCAGGTGCTATTACTTCCTCGTCAACCACTTCATTAACTTTTTCAGTTTCAAACGCTGGCTCAGCTATTGGCTCAATTTCAACATTGAGCAAGTCATTATCAAATGTACTCTCTGCTGCTTTTAATTGTTCTTTAGGTTTTGAATGAATATGCTGTTGTGAATCATCTGGGATTTGCTCAAGTAATTTTGCAACTGGCTCAAGGTTATCTACAGGCTCATCTTCACATAACAAAGCCCCGAGGTATTGTTTCATTACTTTTTCATTAGCAAACAATTGCTTACTCATTCATTAACCTTGTTCAATTAAATATTCTAGCAATGCTTTATATGCGTATACACCGCGCGAGCGAGGACAATACTCTACAGGTACTTTTTGTGCAAAGCTTGCATCTCTAAATTTGGTATCCACCGGTATCACACCTGGCCAAACTTTATCACCATATGTACTTTGCAATGTTTTGTATGCTTCTAACGATGCTTTGGTACGTTTGTCGTACATGGTAGGAATTATAGTATATTGATAATCTTTTGCTTGAGAGGATTGCATCAAATCCATAGTACGCATCATTCTATCAAGCCCTTTGAGTGCTAAAAACTCCGTTTGCACTGGCACTAAAATTCGCTCACTTGCTGCAAGCGCATTGACCATTAACACCCCTAAAACTGGAGGGCAATCTAAAATGGCATAATCGTAATGTTCGCTAATTTTTGCAAGCGCTTTTTTTAGTATTAACCCCATCCCTGTTTTATTACCCATACTTCGATCAAGTGTAGCTATTGCCATAGTCGCAGGTAAAATATCCAGGTTTTGAAGTGTTGATGGACACAAAGCTTGGAGTATCTCTTCACTTTGCATACTTGTACCACGGGCAAAAATATCGTACACACTGACTTCTAAATCCTCTGAGTCAATGCCAAAGTAATAAGTGAGTGACGCATGAGGGTCTGTATCTATAAGCAACACACGTTTACCTTGTAATGCCAAAATACCGGCAAGGCTCACAGCGGTTGTTGTTTTACCAACCCCTCCTTTTTGATTAGCGACAGTCCAAATCTTCACATTACATCCTAATTACTGTTCATTGCGCGTTGTTATGCGAATACCACCATGAGGCAAACGAATTATTTTTATTGTATCGTCATCTGAAGGAAGTTCAATTTCAGGTTCAATCACTGCAGGCTCATCAGCTTGCCCGTCACTTTTAACCTCTTGTTTTGGCGGTAATCCATACTTAGAAAGTGCGATAACAACTTTACGATTTTCTGCGCGCCCTTGTTCTGTATCGTTACTTGCAAAAGGTGAATATTGGCCATAACCTTCTATCGCCATTCTAGCTGAATTAATGCCTAATGCTTCCAGCTCTACTAAAATTGACGTGGCTCTAGCTACCGACAGTTCCCAATTTGAGCGAAATATTTCATTGCGAATACTTTCATCATCAGTATAACCTCGTACTCTTACATAGTTGTCTACTGGTGCAATAATATCTTTAACAATCTTGACGACCTGTTTTGCTCGAGAGTGTGCAACTGAACTACCACTTGAAAATAACATACCTGAGCTTAGCTCTATAATCAGCCAATCTTGGTTAAGCTCTAAACTGGCTTCTCCATCACGGATTTCATCAATAAGCGCTGACTGTAATTTAATTAATAAACTATCAAGAGGTTTGCCTAAATACTTTTGCTGGATGTTGCTTGTATCACTTTGGCCGTCGAGTAGCTCAGGACCTTGCTCTTCTTTTAATATACTTTCGCCATAAAGAACTTCTTGTTCAGGTGTCACTCTATCTGTCAATATTCCATTACCGTTGACACCTTCACCTTGCTGGGAGTATTGGCGAGCTGACTTATCAAAAACCTGTTCAAGGGAATCTGACAATATTTGGAATTGTTCTTCTTTATTAATCGCTATCGCATACAGAACCACAAAAAAAGCAAACATAATAGTCATGTAATCGGCATACGATACAAGCCAACGTTCGGTATGTTGACTTTTAGCAGCAGAGTGACGAAGTCGTCGGCGTAACATGTTATTCGTCCACTAAATTAGGGCGCTCTACACGATAGGCTTCAAGCTTTAATTCTATATTTACTGGGCTTTCACCTATGCTTATTGCAATAACGCCTTCAGCAAGCATTTCATGGTAAAGCATTTTTTGCTCTACACGCTGTTTTAACTTATTTGCCATAGGTAAAAACAATAAATTAGCTAAACCAACACCATAAATGGTCGCAATAAATGCCGTTGCAACGCCGGCGCCAAGCATTTGTGGATCGGTAATAAACGACATTGCCTGTATTAAGCCAAGCACCGCACCTAAAATACCAATGGTAGGGCTGTAACCCCCCATTGCTTCATAAACACGCGCGGCTTCAAGCAAACGATCGCGCTCTAGCAGTAAATCAATTTCAAGCGTGTCACGTAGTTTTTGCTCTGAGCAGCCATCGACAAGTAAGCTTAAACCTTTTGCTGCATACGCATCTGGGTGAGCTAAGGCTTCATTCTCAAGCGCTAAGTAACCTTCTTGACGTGCTTTATGAGACCATCGTTTAACTTGCTCTATTGCGTCTTCAATATCGTATTGTGGTGCAAAAAAAACCCACGAGCTCATATTTAGCATCTTTTTGAATGTGCTAGCAGAGGTTTGCAACATAACAGCGCCAAGCGTGCCACCTAGTACAATAATAAGCGCAGGGCCATTAAATAAAGCTGAAACAACACCGCCTTCTAAAGAATAACCTAGACCTATTGCACTAAGTGCTACCAATAGTCCAAATATTGAGAGTTTATCCACAACCTACCTCTCTCATTATACGCGCTGCAACATCGCTCAATGCTAAGCTTTCACTTGAAAGCCCCGCATTAGCAATTGCTTGAGGCATTCCATAAACGACACAGCTTTTCTCATCCTGTGCCCAAATAGTTGCCCCCGTTTGTTTTAACATTCTTGCACCATCACGACCATCAGCGCCCATACCTGTTAAAACAATAGCAAGTACATCACCTTGGTACGTTTTAGCTGCACTAGCAAACGTTACATCTACGCTTGGTTTATAACTTATTCTCTCGCTATGATCTTCAAATACGCGCAGCGTTCTATTTGCTCCACGCCCCTCTACCATCATCTGCTGCCCGCCAGGCGCTAAATAAGCAGTTCCTGGTTGTAAGCGATCGCCTTGTTGTGCTTCTTTCACTTTTATTTGGCACAAACCGTTTAAGCGCGCTGCAAACGCAGGTGTAAATGCAGCGGGCATGTGCTGAATAAGTAAAATAGGGTGAGGAAAATTAGCAGGCAATTGAGTCAATATAGTTTGCAGAGCAACAGGACCACCTGTAGAAGTACCAATAGCTAAAAGTTGATATTGTTTTCCACTTGCTCGCATTGAGGCAACATTTGAACTTGTCGATGCAGCAGGCGCAGCTCTTTGAAAGCTTCTATCAGGCTGCTTGATTTGAGTTGTTGACGTGCTTGCTCTTTGCGAAAGTGAACTTGTTGGTTTAGTTGAAATGACTGGTTTAGCTGGTGTTGCCGCTCTAAATGTTCGCGGTAAACGTCTTCGCCCTATATCTTTTACTTTACTTTGCAAAAGCTTAATTGCATCTTCATTATTGCGCGCAATATCTTCAAATTTTTTCGGTAAAAAATCCATTGCGCCAGCATCTAACGCATCAAACGTTGCTGTTGCACCATCACGTGTAAGTGATGAAAACATTAAGATAGGAGTTGGGTTACTCGCCATTATCTCTTTAACTGCGCTAATACCATCAAGCACAGGCATTTCGACATCCATGGTGATCATATCAGGACGCAATTGAGCTGCTTTCTCAACAGCCTCTCTGCCATTAACAGCAAAGCCTATAACTTGTATATCGCTATCTTGCTCAAGGATTTCGCTTACTCTACGGCGAAAAAAGCTTGAATCATCAACAACTAAAACTTTAACGGCCATTTAGCTCTCTTATTAAATTTATGCGTAGGTATATATTAAATATATACCTACTTTATTATTAGCCTGCGTAATGTTTTAACATGTTTGGAACGTCTAAAATCAGTGCAATGCCGCCATCCGAAGTTATTGTAGCGCCTGCCATACCTGGCGTTCCTTGAAGTAACGCATCAAGCGGCTTAATCACTACTTCTTCTTGGCCAATTAATGAATCAACAACAAAACCAATTTGTTGCGTACCAATTTGTACAATAACGACGTGACCTTTAGATTTTCGCTGAGAACGATCTGAGCCTTTTACTAACCAATGCTCAAGGTAAAATAACGGTATCGCCTTTTTACGCACAATAATTGTTAATTGCCCATCAACTACATTCGTCTTCGTTAAATCTAAATTGAATATCTCACTAACACCAGCCAGTGGTAACGCAAATGTTTGTGCGCCAACAATGACCATTAATGTCGGTAATATAGCCAAGGTAAGTGGTACTTTTATTTCTAAAATAGTACCGACACCAAGTTCAGACTGAATGCTTACTGAGCCATTAAGTTGCGTGATCTTAGTTTTAACTACGTCCATCCCTACACCACGGCCTGAAATATCAGATATTTCTTCTTTTGTAGAAAAGCCAGGTGCAAAAATCAGGTTATATGCTTCGGTGTCAGAAAGTCGACTCGCCTGGTCATGATCGAGTACGCCTTTACTAATTGCAATTTTTTTCAGTTTTTCAGCATCCATACCTGCACCATCATCTTTGATGGTTAGCAAAATATGGTCGCCCTCTTGAGACGCTGATAAAGTAACATTACCTGTTCTAGACTTACCTGCAGCTTCACGGACAGCGGGCATTTCAATACCATGGTCAACTGAGTTTCTAACTAAATGCACAAGCGGATCGGCAAGTGCTTCAACTAAGTTTTTATCTAGATCGGTTTCTTCACCAATAAGCTTTAAATCAATATCTTTATTTAAGCTACGTGCTAAGTCGCGTACAACGCGAGGGAAGCGACCAAATACTTTCTTAATTGGTTGCATTCGCGTTTGCATAACCGCACCTTGAATATCCGCAGTCACTACATCTAAGTTAGAGATTGCTTTACCCATCGCTTCACTGTCTGAGTTAGTCGCTAAACTAACCAAACGATTTCGTACAAGAACTAACTCACCAACCATATTCATAATTTGATCGAGTCGTTTTGTATCTACGCGAACGGTGGTTTCTGCAGCTGGTGGCGCTGATTTTTTTGGAGCTGCTGCTGGTGGTGCTTTAGCTGCTGGCTTCTCTGGCGCTTTTTCAACTGGTTTTGGAGTAGGAGCTTTAGCTGGCGCAGCTTTTTTTACTGGTTCACTCACTTGTTTAACTGGCGGTGAAACAGGTTCAGGTTGTTTTGCAGCTGGCGCACTTTCTATCGATTTAGGAGCAGTGCCTTTACCATGAAGTTCATCAAGAAGCGCTTCAAATTCGTCATCACTAATTTCATCATCTGATGAATTAACTGTATTTACAGCTGGTATAGCAGATTCTACAGGTGTTTTATTGGCATCATTTTGTTCAGGTTTGCTCGTAACTTCACCAAAACTGCCAACACCATGTAACTCGTCTAATAAGCTGTCAAATTCATCATCAGTAATATCACCACTAAAATCACTACTACTTGCTACTGGTTTTTCAACTGCAGGACCTTGTCCTTTACCGTGCAGCTCATCAAGTAAGCTTTCAAATTCGTCTTCAGTGATTTCATCTATTTCAGCATCGCTAACCGAAGGCGCTCCGCTAAATAGTTCATCAAATGCAAACGGATCTTCATCATCAGCTACCGGTGTATCCACCACTTCATTATGAGGTTGTTCAACCTCTGTTTGTGAAGAGGCTTCATTGGCTTCGGCTTCTGTTGGAGGTAGACCTAAGATATGAAGAGTATGAAGTAATTCAGGATCTGCAGGTTCAGGCTTGTCTCTGTTTTGGATAGTCGCAAACATCTCATTAATGGTGTCTAGTGCTTGTAAAATAACATCCATTAACTCTGAGTTGACTGTTCGCACGCCTTGACGTAGTAAATCAAATACGTTTTCAGCACCGTGACAAGCATCAACAAGCTCTGTCATAGCTAAAAAGCCTGCACCACCTTTTACAGTGTGAAAACCTCTAAATATAGCGTTTAGTAACTCGGTATCTTCTGGATTATTTTCCAGCTCAACTAACTGTTCAGATAAAAGCTCTAGGATTTCTCCAGCCTCTACAAGAAAGTCTTGTAAAATATCTTCATCGACTTCAAACATGCAGTTACTCTCCTCTTAGAAGCCCAAACTTGATAAAAGATCATCAACTTCATCTTGATCAGATACAACATCATTACGCGATTCTTTATCAATAATAGGGCCTTCAGGACCTGCTAAAGTTTGTGTGGCAACTGGTTCTTTTATTTTTTGTTGTTCTACTTTATTCGCGGTGCTGTTACTGTCGTCTTGTTCAGCAAACGCAGTTAAAAGATGCAGTAAACTTTCTTCTACTTCCCTAACAAGTTCAATAACACGGCGAATAACTTGACCTGTTAAGTCTTGATAGTCTTGAGCCATTAATACATTTGTCATTAAGTTTTGAAGCTCATCAGTCTTATGATGAGAGTTGTTCATAAACTTATCGATGCTATGGCAAAGTTGCTTAAACTCACCAAGCTCAATCTCGCGGCTCATTAAACGATCCCATGTCGGTTTGATATGAGATATTTCGTCCGCTAACTGTTGGGCTATGGGAAGACTCGCTTCCACTGCATCCATTGTTTTATTAGCCGCATTTTCTGTCATTTCTATAACATAATTAAGCCGCTTTTTAGCATCTGGAATCGCATCTGTCGTTATATCAGTTAAGCGAGTATCAAGCTCAAAACTTTTAAGGGCTTCGTGCAGTTGACGAGTCAACTTTCCAACTTCAGCAAATAATTCAGATTGCTCTTTAGAAGCAGCCTCTAAAATCAACTGATTTGCTTTGTCTTGCTCATCATTTTCTAAAAAAACAACGAGCTGACGAGCTTGTTCTAACGTTATTTGAGGCGCAGCTGGTACTGGCATAAGCCTCTCCCCCATCATTAGCCTAAGCGTTCAAATACTTTTTCTAATTTAGTTTTTAATGTTCCAGCCGTAAATGGCTTAACAATATAACCATTCACGCCAGCTTGCGCCGCAGCTATTATTTGTTCTTTTTTAGCTTCTGCAGTTACCATTAATACAGGGATATGTTTTAACTTCTCGTCTGCACGTATTGCTCTTAAAAGATCAATACCCTGCATTCCAGGCATATTCCAATCCGTAACTACAAAATCAAACACTTGATTTTGCAACATAGGCAAAGCTGTAGACCCATCATCAGCTTCTTGAACGTTAGTGAAACCTAAGTCACGTAACAGGTTTTTTATAATGCGTCTCATCGTTGAAAAATCATCAACTACAAGAATTTTCATGTTTTTATCCAAAACATCCCCCAGTGAGGTATTAACCTTTGTTTACTTACTACTAATTTATCCAGTCATTGATTTTAGCTTTAAGCTTAATCATCGCCTGACCATGTATCTGACTTACACGCGATTCACTTACATCGAGTATATGTCCTATTTCTTTTAAATTCATTTCATCGTTGTAGTACAAAGAAAGCACCATTGCATCACGCTCTGGTAATGACTTAATTGCACTTAGCAAAGACTCATTAAACCTATCATTTTTAACATTATTAAAAGGTTTATCTTGTGCTAAATCTTGGCCTACAGGAGTAATAACATCCTCATCTACACCAAGGTCTTCAATGCCTAATATTTTACTCGTATTCGCATCATTTAAAATATGATGGTACTCATTGAGCGAAATTTCAAGTTTTTCAGCAACTTCTATGTCCGTTGGTTCGCGGTTCAGACTACTTTCGAGCTCAGTAATTGCTTCTGCAACTTGCCTGTTTTTACGGTGAACTGAACGAGGAGCCCAATCACCACGGCGCATTTCATCAAGCATAGCACCGCGAATACGAATACCTGCAAAAGTTTCAAAGCTTGCGCCTTTTGTTGCATCAAAGTTTTTCGAAGCTTCTATTAAGCCTATCATTCCTGATTGAATTAAATCATCAAGTTGAACGCTAGGTGGTAATCGAGCAATTAGATGACATGCCACTTTTTTAACAAGTGATGCATGCTTCTCAACAATCACATTTAAATTTTGTGTTGATTGATATCCCATAGCTCTATTCACCAGTGTTGTCATAATTAACCGTTTACTAGTTTCTCAATGAAAAACTCTAAATGCCCAGATGGTTGGTTGGGTATTGGCCATTTAACTGCTTTTGTTGCCAGCGTTTTAAACGCAAGAGCGGCTGGCGAATTTGGAAAGAGCTCTACTATTACTTTTTGACGACGTGTTGCTTTGCGCATATTTTCATCATAAGGAACCGTTGCTACTAGCTCCATTGATACATCTAAAAAGCGGTCGGTAACTTTAGATAGCTTTGCAAACAATTCAGTGCCTTCACGCATACTGCGCACCATATTGGCAACAATTTTAAATTTATAAACGCCGTGCTCACGACTTAATACTTTAATAAGTGCGTAAGCGTCGGTTATTGATGTCGGCTCATCGCATACAACAACCATTACATCTTGCGCTGCACGCGAGAAGCTCAGTACCATGTCTGAAATACCAGCAGCTGTATCTACAATTAAAATATCAAATTCGGTATTCAATTCGCTAAACGCACGAATTAGCCCAGCATGCTCAGATGGTGATAATTCAACCATACTTTGCGAACCCGATGTAGCGGGTACAATTTTAATTCCTGCAGGGCCTTCAACTAAAATTTCATCAAGCTCACATTCACCAGATAAGACATGTGACAAGTTACGCTCTACACGTAAACCAAGCATCACATCACAGTTTGCTAAACCCAAGTCAGCATCCAGCACTAATACTCGATTACCTTGCTGCCCAAGCGCAATAGCTGTATTTAGAGAAACATTTGTTTTCCCTACTCCACCTTTACCACCGGTTACAGCGATAACTTTTACGCCGTTGTTATTGTTTTGACTCATTTTGCGCAGGCCGCTTGCTTGATCTAATACTGTGTTAATCATACATCCCTACTGTGCTTGGCGCCACTGCTTGGTGCCTTGAATGTTGTTCTTTTGTTCTTTTTAAATATAATTGCTCAGCCTTTTTAACTAGTTTCTCAGCATTTGCAACACGAATATCCTCTGGTACTCGTTGACCATTAGTAAGATACCCTATTGGAAGGCGATTTTGAATCGCAATACTAAGAATCTCACCCAAACTTAATGATTCGTCTAACTTAGTGAAAATACAGCCACTTAACTGTACTTTTTTAAAGTGACGTACAGTTTCTTGCAATACATTAATTTGTGCTGTCGCGCTAAGTACTAAGTAGCTGCGAATATCTACACGTTGGTTACGCATTAACGTGTTTAATTGCTCAGTTAAACGTAAATCTCGCTGGCTCATACCTGCTGTGTCAATTAATACTAGACGTTTATTTCGTAAATGATATAAAACTTCAGCTAATTCATTAGCATCTTTAACTTGCTTAACACCACAACCAATAATACGACCATATGTTGCAAGTTGTTCATAAGCACCAATTCTGTATGTATCAGTGGTTATTAACGCCACTTTATCGGCACCATATTTTTGTGCGCCTAGAGCTGCAAGCTTAGCAACAGTCGTTGTTTTACCCACACCTGTTGGACCCACTAACGCATATACACCACCTTGGCGAAGTATTTCATTATTGGTTGTTTGCATTTGATCTTCGACCATAGTTAACAATGCTTTCCAACCTTGCTTACGAGACACATCATCAGGTACAAAACATGCCATTTGCTGTGCTACTTCTTTATCGATACCCATACCGACTAAACGGTCAACCATACAAGCGCGTGTTGGATCGCGACGCGCCATATCTTGCTGCATCAAGCCTGATACTTGGTGCTCAAGTAATTGACGAATTGCGTTCATTTCTTCACGCATTGTTGTCATTTCTTCGCTTTCATTATTAGGTGCTTGTTGGCGAGTGGTTACTGGGCTATCTAAATCATCAAAGTCGCGGTCTAAATCATCAAAACCTAAGCTATCCGCTTGAGTTTGTGGACGAACTGGCGCAGAAGCTTCAGGGGCAAACATATTTTTAGTACGCTGCCCCATATTAGGTTCTTGATAGTTATCAGTAGTATCAATACCCGATTGTGAAAACATTGATGCAAGCTCAGGAGAACGAGGACGCGGTGATTGACGCTCTAATAATGCTTGTAGGCTGTCAGCAACTTTTGCTTGAGGCTCAGGCTTGGCACGCTGTGGCTCTGGTTTTACAAAATTATGCATGCTTTGTTGTGGCGCCTGAGTACGCGGCTCTGCAGGGCGTTGTGGTTGCGCTGCTACTTTAGGGGCTGCTTTGTCATAATCAACTGCCGCTACAATTTCTACACCGTTAGCCAGTTTTTTATTTGACATAATAACCGCATCAACACCTAACTCATCTTTAACTTCTTTAAGTGCTGTGCGCATATCTTTAGCAAAAAAACGTTTAATTTTCATGATTCAACCCCTGTTAAAATCTTATTGTTGGCCTACCGAGCTTACAATTTTGATCTGTCTTTCATCTGGTACCTCTTGATAAGACATCACTCTCAATCCTGGAATGGTGTACTTAACAAAACGAGATAACACAGTGCGTAACATTCCTGACGTTAGCAATATAGAAGGTTCGCCGGCCATTTCTTGATTTTGATGCGCTTGTGTCAATGACACTTGAAGTCGCTCTGCAAGTCCTGGCTCAATACCGGCACCTTCATCGCCTGCATTTTGTAATGACTGATGCAACATCTGTTCCAACTCAGGCGCCAAGGTTATGACAGGGATTTCTGATGACATTCCCACCGCATCTTGAACAATTAATCTACGCAGTGAAATACGCACTGCAGCCGTTAATACATCAGGGTCTTGACTACGTGGGCCATACTCAACAAGGGTTTGAACAATTGAGCGCATGTCGCGAATAGCCACGCCTTCATTTAATAAATTTTGTAGTACTTTTACAATAGCAGTTAATGGCAATACATCAGGTACTAGTCCTTCCACTAAGCGAGGATGGCTTTTAGCAAGCATATCAAGTAGGTTTTGAACTTCTTCATGCCCTAGTAATAACGCTGCACTGTTAGTTAATAACTGGCTAATATGAGTGGCAACTACCGTGGCTGAATCTACAACGGTATAACCTAGTGATTGTGCTTCATCTTTTTGATCAGGCTTGATCCATACGGCATCAAGGCCAAACGCAGGATCTTTTGTTTCAACCCCTTTAATTGGACCAAATACTTGTCCTGGGTTAATCGCTAGCTCGTCGCCATGCTTAAGCTCGCTTTCACCGGTTGAAACCCCCATTAATGTTATTCTGTAAGCGTTAGGGTCAAGCTCTAAATTGTCGCGTATATGTACCGGCGGTACTAAAAAACCAAGCTCTTGAGAAAGCTTTTTACGCACCCCCTTAATACGATTAAGTAGCTCACCACCTTGTGATTGGTCTACTAACGGAATTAATCTATAACCGACTTCTAAGCCAATTACATCAACCTGCTGAACATCATCCCAGCCTAGTTCTTTTTGTTCTTGTTTATTAGCAACACCCGTTGCAACGCTTCCGCCATTAGCGGCCTCTTCAGCTTCTGCCGCAGCAGCTTTTAATTTACATTGCTGTGTGTAGTAAGCTAAGTAACCCAGTAACGCACCTAAACTTAAAAAAGCAATATGCGGCATACCAGGCACTAAGCCCATGATGATCAAAATACCAGATGCAATAAAGAGTGACTTTTCGTTGCCTAGTTGTTTCTTAAATTGGTCCCCCATATTGAGCGACTCATTTTGGCGTGTTACAACAATCGCGGTACCAATTGAAAGCAGTAAAGAAGGGAGTTGAGCAACTAAGCCATCGCCAATGGTAAGTAATGTATATACTTCCATTGCATTGCCAAAACTCAAATTGTGCTGGATCATACCTACAAATAAACCACCAACAATATTGATGATTAGTATAACAATACCTGCAATCGCATCACCTTTTACAAATTTACTCGCACCATCCATTGAGCCGTAAAAATCAGCTTCGCGAGTTACTTCCTCACGGCGGTCACGCGCTTGTTCTGCGCTGATAAAGCCTGCGTTCAAATCGGCGTCAATTGCCATTTGTTTACCCGGCATTGCATCAAGGGTGAAACGCGCAGATACCTCAGAAATACGACCAGCACCTTTAGTAATTACTACAAAGTTAATAATGATCAGGATTAAAAATACAACCAAACCAACAGCGTAGTTACCACCAATAACAACTGAGCCAAACGCTTCAATTACTTTACCGGCAGAATCACCACCATTATGGCCTTCAAGTAATACAACTCGAGTACTGGCAACGTTAAGTGCTAAGCGCATAATTGTAGCGATTAGTAATACAGAGGGGAAAATACCAAATTCAACTGGCTTCATCGTGTAAACAGTTACAAGTAAAACCACTAATGCTAGAGCAATATTAAACGAGAAAAGGATATCGAGTAAAAATGGCGGTAGTGGTAAAATCACCATTCCCAAGGCAGCAAGCACAAGCAAAGGTGTACCTACCCCTTTGGCATAGTCTTTTTTGTCTCTGTTAAGTTGTTGTAATACCGCTTTAAAACTCATAATTCTACAATTTCAAAAAATTGACACTACGTAGAATTTGCAATAACTATTCCAAGTTACTCAGTTAACGGTTTAATACTTGTAGGCATCGGGGATTGGCAGCTTTTTATTGAGCTTAGTTGGACGTTTACCGCGCCCTTTATTAAAGCGCTTAAGCTGAAATACATACGCTAAAACTTGCGCTACTGCGGTAAATAGCTGATCGGGTATTTGCTCCCCTACTTCAGCCGTATGATAAAGCGCTCGGGTCAACATGGGGGATTCTAATATAGGTACTTCATTCCCTATTGCTACTTTTCGAATTTGCATCGCCATTTCATCAATGCCTTTAGCAAGCACTATAGGCGCACCTGCGCGCTCCGTGTCGTATTTTAATGCTACAGAGTAGTGAGTTGGGTTGGTAACAATAACATCAGCGTCAGGAACATCTTGCATCATGCGGTTTTGCGACATTTGCCTTTGTGTTTGCCTAATGCGCGCTTTTATTTGTGGGTCACCTTCAGAGTTTTTATACTCATCTTTAATTTCTTGCATTGTCATTTTAAGTTGTTTGTTATGGTTGTAACTTTGAAATGGTGCATCAATGGCGGCAATAACAATTAAAGTGCACGAAAGACCTAAAAACATCCACCCTAAAATCTCTAAGGCATGAATAATATTACCCGGCGCACTTTCTAAACTTAAATGCAGTATTTCATCAAAATAAGTATTAATTAAAAACACTGCAAAACTTGCAACTAAACCAAATTTTAAAAGTGACTTTACAAGCTCAATAGCCGCTTGTGGGCCAAACATCCGCTTAAAGCCCTTCATTGGCGACATTTTACTTGCTTTAGGTGCAGCAGCTTCCCAGCTAAAGTTAAAACCACCGAGTAACGTATTACCAATAAATGCTGCCAAAACGATAATTAATACAAACATAGCCATAGGAAACATTAACGCGTCTGCAACCTCTCCCCACACGGCAAACATTTTAGTGGTATCAAAGGCTTCGTTGCGGTTTAAGCTAAGGGTTCGGCCCATTACATTGTATAAACCTTTACCAATTTCTGGCCCATACATCAAAAGCGATATAGCCGAAAAAATAAGTACAAACATGGTACCTAACTCTTTTGAGCGTGCTATTTGGCCTTTCTTTTTAGATTCTTCAAGCTTTTTGGATGTGGGTTCTTCTGTTTTTTCTTGTCCTGAGTCTTCAGACATGACTTTCTCCTAAGGTGAGCAACCAACTAAAGTACACATTAGCTCAACCATTTTTAACCATTGAAACTCAAACTGAGTAACAAAGTTACCTAGTGTCGCCCAAATAATAATAAGTCCCGCTACCAAGGTAAACGGAAAACCAATAGAGAAAATATTTAATTGCGGCGCTGCACGCGTCATAATCCCAAACGACATATTAATAACGAGCATTGCGGTAAGCGGTGCAAGTGAGAGTACCAGTGCTGTAGTAAACATCCAGCCGCCCCAAGTCACTATGTCCCAGTAATGATCTACAGACCACCATGTGCCATCAATGGGTAGCACTTGAAAGCTATGTACCACCATTTGAATCATCATTAAATGACCGTTAAAAGCAAAAAATAGCAAGGTGGCCAAAATAAGGAAAAACTGGCCAACCGCTGGGACGCTTGCGCCATTAGAGGGGTCAATAACCGAAGCAAAACCTAAACCGGTTTGCATCGCAAGTATTTGCCCTGCTAACACAAAAGTATTTAATAAAAGTATAGATGCAAAACCAATAGCAACACCAATCAGCATTTGTTGAATAACGACTAAAATCATCTCAAACGAAAATAAATTAGTGAATGTAGCGGGCGGCAGAACAGGAACAACAAGAAAAGTTACAACAACTGATAACCCCATTTTTATACGCGTAGGGACATTTTTAGCACCTAAACCAGCCATAATCATAATCATTGAGCTAATGCGTACCAGGGGCAGCAAAAAATCGCTCAACCATTGAATAACAACTGCAAAGGGGTATTCCACGTTTAACCTGCAATTTCAGGAATAAGTAATACTAGGCGAGTAAAAAAATCCATCAGTTCTTGAGTAAGCCAGTGCCCACCTACAATTAGCGCACTAATGGTAATTAATAAACGAGGTAAAAAGCTCAACGTTTGTTCATTGATTGATGTTGCCGCCTGAAATACAGCAACCACTAAACCAATAATTAGGCCTGGGACTACAATTGCAGACACCAATTTAATAACTAAAAACAGCGCGTCACTTAGAATATCAACAAAAATTTCCGGTTCCATGTTGTACTCCTATCGTTGGGTCATGTTAATGCTTTGCATACTAAGTCCCTAAACCAAAGCTTTTAGCTAGAGTCCCCATCACTAAGCTCCAACCATCAACAAGTACAAACAGCATAATTTTAAACGGTAAGGACACTATCATGGGAGAAAGCATCATCATACCCATCGCCATTAAGACCGAAGCGACCACTAAATCAACAATTAAAAATGGGATAAAAAACATAAACCCAATTATAAATGCCGTTTGCAGTTCGCTGGTTACAAAGGCCGGTATTAACACTATTAATGGCGTATCTTGTGGCGAATTTAACTGATCGTAACCAGCAATTTTAGCAAACGTTTCTAAATCTTTTAAACGCACCTGTGAAAGCATAAATGCTTTCATTGGCTCTTTAGCAAGCTCTAAAGCCTCTACTGATGTAACCTGCTCATTTAAGTAAGGCTCTATAGCTCGCTCGTTTACCTGCTGATAAATAGGCGCCATTATAAAAATACTTAAAAAAAGTGACATACCTAATAACACTTGGTTTGACGGTGTTTGCTGTAAGCCAATTGCTTGGCGCAAAATGGCGAGTACAACAATAATTCGTGTAAAAGAGGTCATCATAATTATGGCGGCCGGTATAAAACTCAGCGCCGTCATAATTGCTAAAACTTGTAACGTTACTGAGTAATCTTGTGTGCCATCAGCGTTTGTTGTAATGGTAAGGGCATCAATTCCTTCTGCACTTACATTTGGTACAAACACTATGGCAAAAATAATAAGCAGCCACTTTGTCATAGGTTTAATTCTTTTTATTTTGGTTTGATTGCGGGTTTAAAAGTTTACCAAATCGTTTAGCGAGTTCAGGCAGTTCTTTTTCACTTAATGGGGTTTCTAACTTGTGTAAATAATTAATACTGTGGGGAGTTACACCAAGTAAATGCTGAGCTTTATCTATCTCAACAACCATTAAACGCTCGCGAGAACCTAAAGGTAGACTTCTAACTACTTTAAACTCATCACTATTTGCTAAATTAGGGTTAAGCTTTTTAACAAAAAATGCCAGTACAATAATCAGCACTAGCACCATTACAAGCGACAGCACCATAGAGAGTATGTCCCCAGTTGGTGTTGCCACATCTGCTTTTGAAAAAACGGTAGTCGTTAAAGCAACTAATAAGCTCATCGTAATTTTTTGATCCGCTCTACTTGGCTTATCACGTCAGTTAAGCGAATACCAAATTTGTCGTTTACTACAACTACTTCACCATGAGCGATTAAAGTACCATTAACTAGCACGTCTAGCGGCTCACCCGCAACACGGTCAAGCTCAACAACAGAGCCTTGATTAAGTTGCAGTAAGTTACGAATGTTGATTTTAGAGCGCCCTACTTCCATTGAAATAGTAACGGGAATATCTAAAATAGTGTCGAGTTTTCGTTTTTCATCACCACTCATTTCGTGTTTTGAATCACTTAACTCATCAAGCTCTGCAACATGTGCTTCGCCACTATCATCTGGACCTTCGGCTTCTGCTAATGCTGCTGCCCATTCATCCATTGTGTCTTGATCATCGCTCATACTTTTAACCTTTTAATCAATTACCAGTCTAAGTCTACACCGTCAGAGAGGTGTAAATCATCTTCTAGTTCTGCTAATTCTGCATCTGAGTCAATTTTCTTGCCGCCTTTGGTAAATACATGCAGCTCAGATTTAACTGAATCAGGTCGTTTAATTTTTTCACTAATTTGAAGCGCAACATTATCGCGAGAGCGACCCATCTTGGCTCTAAATGTAGGGAGTTCCTCAACAAATACGGTTATATGCTCAGGCATTTCAACCGGAATAATATCACCTGCTTTTAATTCCATAATTTGCTTTAAGGTCAAATCAACTTCAAGTAACTGAGTCGACATATCAACCTCAACATCCATTATTTCATCGCGAAGTGCTTTGCTCCAACGTAAGTCGGTATCCTCTGTATCAGATTGAACACCCGCATCTAAAAGCTCTCGGATTGGCTCAAGCATCGAATACGGAAGTGCAATATGAAAATCGCCGCCACCGCCATCAAGCTCAATATGAAAAGAGCTAATAACCACAACTTCTGTTGGACTTACAATATTCGCCATAGCTGGGTTTACTTCTGAATCGAGATATTCAAACGATACATCCATAACCGGTGCCCATGCTTCTTTATAATCTTCAAAGATTATTTTAAGGAGCATTTGTACAATCCGGCGCTCTGTTGGGGTAAATTCTCGGCCCTCTATTTTTGCATGATAACGCCCGTCACCACCAAAAAAGTTATCTACCAAAATAAACACAAGTCGTGCTTCCATGGTAATCAGGCCAGTGCCTTTTAAAGGCCTAAAACGGACCATATTTAAACTGGTTGGGACAAATAAAGTATGAATATACTCGCCAAACTTAATCATTTGCACGCCGTTAATAGACACCTCTGCGGTGCGACGCATCATATTAAATAGGCTAATTCGCATATGACGAGCAAAGCGTTCGTTAACAATTTCCAGCGTCGGCATACGACCACGTACGATCCGATCTTGCGAAGAAAAATCGTACTGAAGCGTACTTCCCCCGCCATCTTCACCTTCGTGTATATCTTCCTCTTCAACGTCATCAACGCCATGTAATAGCGCATCAATTTCGTCTTGGGATAATAAATCGCTCACGCTAACCCCTTATTGCATCACAAAGCCGGTAAACAATACCCGCTCAATTACTTTGCTGCCTTCAACATCATTTAAAGCCGCTTGGACTTTTTCAAGTGCAGAAAAACGAAGTGTTTCTTTACCAGAGCTCGTACTTAATTCATCAGCTGTTGTAGTAGAAAACACACTCAATAGCGTCCCTTCTATTAGTGGAATATGTTTTTTGGCTGTTTCCTCGTTTACTTCACCACGCACTAATAACTGCACTTTAATTTGTACAATTCTATCGCGACTTGAACCTGGCACATTAAATACAAATGGGCGTGGCATAGCCACATATAAAGCACTACCAATTTCAGCTGAATCAGTAGGCTCAGCTGAAGCTGCATCTGTTGATATTGCAGTCTCTTCATCTAAGCTTTCAACTGGCGCATCCGAACCTGACATAAAAAAGTAACCCGCTGCACCACCTACAATAACTAGTACAGCTAATATGATTATTATTAGTTTCTTTTTACTTTTACCGGTTTCTTCGATTTCTAAACTTGCTTCTTCAGCCATCATGATTCCTTTAATCGCAAAGGTACTTGCTTGTTTTAACTATTATAATAGCAGTACTTAGGCATAGTAATCTATTGATGATGAAGTTTGTTGTCGAGAACTTTGTGCAGTGTTATTTGCTTGCTCGTCGTTTTCATCATTAACTGACTTATTATTAGCCAAATTACCTTGGGCTCCACTCTCACTTTGCTCAGCTGTTTCACCACCAGATTGCCCATAAGAAATTGTGCTTTCGCCAAGCTCTAGCCCTTGTTGCGCTAACATTTCACGTAAGCGCGGCATTGATTGCTCAAGTGCTTCTTTGGCTTGCTGGTTTTGTACAACAAAATTTATATGTGCTTGTTCTGCATCGCTACGAATACGTATTTGCATGCTACCCATTTCTGGAGGATCGAGGCGAATTTCTGCTTCTTTATTATTAATGCTCAACATTGAGCTAACGCGCTCTTGCAGTAATTTAGCTGCATCACTTTTAACAATATTAATTGCCTGCATTACACCTGGATCAATACTTACTTGCTTAACTTGTGATGTACTTTGTAATTGTTGAGTTTGTATTATTTGGGTATCAAGTAAGCTCTGCTCGTAACTTAATGAGTCGTATTGGCTTAATGTGCTCGTTTGCTGAGTATTTAAAGCGGCTGTAATTTGCGTAAATACTTGTGCTACGCGTGCAGGCGTTTGTTCTGCCGTTGTTTTTCTAAGCCCATCTTTTTGTAACTCTTCAAGTGATTTTAATAAATCATCACGTTTAGCTGAGGTTGCTACAGCTTTATTAATATCCGCGCCTTCGTTTGTAGATGCCTTTAAGCTTAACTTTTGTGGATCATATACTGCATTAGGAGTCTCTGAGGCCACAAACATTTTTGAGTCTGATTTAGCGGTATCAGCAAGCCCTATTTCAATAGAAGCTTTTAACTCATTAATTGTTTGCTTAAGCACTGACAACTGCTCGCCTTTAGGCTGCTCTGTTTTAATATATGCGTTTAATTGCGTTAATAAACTTTGTTTTTCAGTTGTATTAAGTGAATTTATCTCTGCGCTAAAAGAGTGTTTTGTTGCCGTGCTTTGTGCTTTTTCGTTATCAGTAATAAATTGTGCAAGCATTTGCTTAATATTTGAAGTGTTACTTGTTGAATCAGTATTTTCTAATACCTTAACTTGCGCGTTAAGTTGTGAGCGCTGCTCAGGCGTTAAACTAGCAATAACGCTATTAGCTTTAATTAAGCTCGCATCTTTAGTCATTAACGTATTTATTGCTGCATTATTATCACCTTCAGTTGTGGCTAAAGGAGACTGAGTAACGCTCGCTTTGTCGGCGGGTGTTGGCAAAACTGTATTATTTTTATCAGCAGACTTATTTTGTCCTAGCTGCTCTTTAGAACTCATTAATGCAAATTCAGGTTTTTCTAATGTAGAGCCAGGGCTGTCATCGGGCTTTTTATTTATAGAACTTAATGGCCCTTCAATAGCTTCAGCAACACCACTTTTCCGATGCTTGCCTTCATTTAATGGTAAAGAGTTCAAAGGTAGTGAGCTTAAGTTATCGCTTTTTGAATCAATTAATTTAGCCGTTTTAGAGTCTACATTAGTGGCAATTGGATTTTGTAATACACTCGCTGTATTCGCTTTTTCAGTCGATACTTCATCACTTGTATTAGCAGATAAAATTACTGAGGTGGTTTCTAACTCTGCATCTTCTAATTCTATACTTTTAGTTGCATCGAACGGCTTATTAATCGAGGTGCTCATTGCTTGTGCTGAATTAATTTGATCAAGCATCTCTACAGATACAAAAGTAACTTCTTCTGTTGTTATTTCATCTAGCTTTACGCTCAGATTTTCATTTTCTTCTGGCTGTTTATGCTCAGGTATGGCAATCGAGTTTTCGGCATCGGGATTTTTATTGCCTTTAAGCAATGGCCCCATAGAGTTATGCGCTTCGTTTAGCTGACTTAAAAATTCTTCGCCTAAATTTTCTTCGCCATTAGCTAAGCTATTGTCTTTAAAAGCTAACAGTGAATCTTTTTCAGAAGAAACTAAAAACGAAATGTTATTCATCGCCATAAATCACCTAATACCATTACGGCAATATGCCACCGCATACCGCCAAAAGTTAAATACCACTAAGTAACAAAGCAATTAGTGTGCCTGAATTACAAAGTTTTCCGACGTTGAAAAAACTGATTAGCTGAAAACTCATCTAACATTTTCTGCTCGTTTTTAGCCATTAACGCATTTGCTTTGAGTTTTTGATTCTCGATTAATTTGGCAACTGCTTTAGCTTTAATTTGCTGCTTAAGCCATAGCGTTTTACGTTGAGTAACAACTTGCTTAGCGGTATTTACTGTACTTGCTTGTTGGCGAATTGCCTCTTCAATTTTAGCTATAAAAGCATGGTACTGGCCAAATCCTGCACTAGATAAACCCGACTTACCTTTTAGGTGTAACTGCTGAGAGTATTCAAGTCTAAAGTTATTTAAACCTTGCAGCTTTTGTTGATTTGCTTGCAAATTTTGATTGGCTTGTAAGTAACTCATGCGCAAATTTTCTTCTTTATCATTTTCAATTTTGAGCAATAAATCGAGTTTATTTTTAGCCATTATGCTTGTCCTAGTAACTGAGCAAGACCTTGCAGACCATCATCGTAACTAATGACATCTCGCATACCTTGTTGTAAAAATGCATTTACTCTTGGCATCATATTTATGGCTTGGTCGAGCATTTGATCGGTCCCTTTTTGATAAGCACCTAAAGTAATCATATCTTTGTTTTGTTGATACATTGAATAAACTTGCTTAAGTACACGTGCTTGTTGCATGTGTGGTTCAGAAACGACTTGAGGCATAACACGCGAAATCGATTTTTCTATATCTATAGCGGGATAGTGCCCGCTGTCGGCTAAATCACGCGATAATACAATGTGGCCATCTAAAATAGCTCGCGCTGCATCAGCAATAGGGTCTTGCATATCATCACCTTCACTCAACACCGTAAAAAAGGCGGTAATTGAACCTTGCCCTTCACCGCCATTACCAGCACGTTCCACCAGCGCAGGTAATTTAGCAAACACCGAAGGCGGATAACCCTTTGTAGCAGGCGGCTCGCCTACAGCAAGTGCAATTTCACGTTGCGCCATTGCATAACGCGTTACCGAATCGAGTAACAATAATACGTTTAAACCCTGATCTCTAAAATACTCTGCAATAGTTACGGCGCTCTC
Source organism: Pseudoalteromonas sp. SR43-2 (assembly GCF_014163885.1). Taxonomy (NCBI): domain Bacteria; kingdom Pseudomonadati; phylum Pseudomonadota; class Gammaproteobacteria; order Alteromonadales; family Pseudoalteromonadaceae; genus Pseudoalteromonas; species Pseudoalteromonas sp. SR43-2. Next base: position 92,312 of record NZ_JACJED010000016.1, read on the forward strand.
ACAGCCTTTTAAACGCATAAGCGGTGATGAATCAGCGGGCGCTGCGACAACAACTGAACGTTTGCGCCCCTCTACACCGAGTATTTCTTCAATAAATTCTTTTACTTCGCGACCACGCTCCCCCACTAAGCCAACAACAATTACATCGGCTTCGCTACCTCGGGTCATCATACCGAGAAGTACTGATTTACCCACACCAGAGCCTGCAAACAAGCCCATGCGCTGGCCTTGCCCTACTGTAATAACCGAGTTAATAGCACGCACACCTACATCCATAGGCTTAGTGATTGGTCTTCTTGAAAGCGGGTTTATAGTATTTTGTGCAAATTTTAAATGATGCTCAGCATTAATTTTACCAAGGCCATCTAGCGGTCGCCCTAAGCCATCCACCACGCGCCCTAGTAAACTCATCCCTACAGGTAAACCTAAGTTATTAACTTGAGGAATTACACGCGCACCAGGAAGTACACCAGAGATATGATCATTAGGCATTAAGTACAAAGTTTGATCGTTAAAACCGACTATTTCGGCGTCTACAAAGCCGTTCATAGTTTCTATTTTACATTGGCTACCAACGGGGGCACGTAAACCTCTAGCCTCAAGGGTAAGGCCAACAACACGCGTTAAAATACCTGCCACAGCAGGCGCTGGGGTTTTAATATGTTGTTGATATTGAGATAAGCGTTCGCTTAAAGGTGCACGTTGAGTTGACATAACACGCCAATAAAATAGTTAGATACCACTATTATGCAAAAAACTATCCAACGTTTCTTTGACACGTGTTTTAAGGGTCATATCGAGTGATGATTGCGCTGTTTTAACTTCACAGCCACCGCGCTCAAGAGTGGGCTCTGCCATTAATTGCCAGTTATTATCAATAATAGTTTGTTCGCCGTAACTCTCTTTTATGAGCTCTAAATCTTCGGGGTTTAAATGAATTCGTACTTTTTCTTGCTCGGCATTAAGAGAATCTATACTTTGCTTTAACGTATGTAAAATCACATCAGGCGATGTTTTTACTTCTTGATAAATAACAGCTTCCGCTAACATACTAGCAAGTTGTACTAATTGCTTTTCAGCTTGTTCATCTACTTTATCTAGCGGTGCAGTAAGTCCCTCTAAAATAGTTTTTAAACTTGTTAACTGCTCTTCAATTAATGGTTTTACGTCATCAAGGCCTTTTGTTTTACCTTGCTCTAAGCCATCTTTGTAGCCTGCCTCTTTGCCTTCGCCAACGCCTTTTTCAAAACCGTCTATGTAGCCTTGCTCATGACCTTGCTTGAGGCCTTCTTCGTAGGCGTCTTGCCTAATGCGTTCAAGCTCAACCATAGTAAGCGCAGGCAATTCTGGTTCTTGTGGCTCATCAATTGGCATTTCTTCAGCTAATTCTTTTTTATACAGATCACTAAGCGGTGTGCCGTAAGCTGTAGAGCGATTGCCAAAGCTGCTCTCATCTGGTGCTACATCTGGAATAGCCCAGTTTTTTAATAATTCATCTGCTTCATCAGCCCGAAGTGTGCGCCCTTTGAGTTTGCTCATGGCTTACAAGAACTCCTCGCCACCGCCGCCGCCCAGCTGAATTTCACCTGAGTCAGATAAACGACGCGCTGTTGATAAAATCTCTTTTTGCGCCGCTTCTACTTCACTTATACGAACAGGTGCCATAGCTTCTAAATCATCAGCAAGCATTTCGGCTGCACGCTTAGACATATTGCCCAGTATTTTATCTTTAAGGGCATCGTCGGTGCCTTTAATTGCTTTCATTAATACGTCTTGTTGTACTTCTCGCAGGATTGCTTGAATACCACGGTCTTCAACATCCATTAAGTTTTCAAACACAAACATTAAGTCTTGAATTTGCTGCGACATCTCTTCGTCATGCTCACGAATAGAGTCCATCAACTGCCCTTCTACATTGGTATCTAGGTAGTTCATAATATCTGCAGCTGCTTTTAAGCCACCCATTTTAGCTGCTTGTGCACCTGCTTGGCCGGCAAATTGTTTTTCCATAATTTCGTTTAGCTCTTGCAGTGCTGCTGGCTGAACTTCTTCAAGGTTTGCAATACGCATTGTTAAATCTAAACGCACTTTTTCAGGGAACTGAGCAATAATCTCAGCTGACTGTTCTGGCTCTAAATACGACAATACAATGGTTTGAATTTGCGGATGCTCATTACGAATAATGTTTGCTACCTGCTTAGAGTCCATCCATTTTAATGAATCCAAGCCTTTAGCACCTGAGCCCATAACAATTTGGTCAATAAGGCTAGCGGCTTTGTCTTCACCAAGTGCTGCTGTAAGCGCTTTTTTAATAAAGTCTTCTGACTGAAAACCAATGGTACTAAAGCTTTGAATTTGTTCTATAAACAAGTTGTGTACAGCGCTAATTTTAGCTTGAGATAAATCCTGTAGCCCAGCCATCGCCATACCCACTTTTTGCACCTGTTTAGGTTCTAAGTGTTTAAGGATTTGCGCGGCATCTTCTTCTGATAAACTCAAAAGTAATATAGCAGCTTTATCTACCCCATCTAGCTTATCAACATCAAAGGCTGGCGGGAGTTGTTTTTGTTCTTGATCAGTCATCTTCTGTTAACCACGCTTTCACTACTTGTGATGATAGTTCTGGTTCGTTAGCTACAAGGGCACGAATTGCTTTGAGTAAATCTTCGTCGCCATGTAAATCCGGTAACTGCAGTGTACCATCACTTGAGAAACCAACCGAAGCAGAATCAAAGTCTTTATTTAGCATATCAAGTGTATTGTCGCCAATATCTACGCCTGAACTTAATGCATCTTCGTCGTATTCTTCTAGTGTATCGTCTGGGTAAATTAAGCGCTTAAGCATTGGTTTTACTACTGCCATTATCAATACAATGATAACTAAGGCGCCTAGTACAAGGCGGGCTATTTTCATAAACCAGTCTTGTTCCCACAGTGGCACTTCTATTGCTAAATTTGTTGCTTCACGTACAAACGGTACTGTTACTACTTCAAGTGCATCACCACGTTGCATATCAAAACCTACACCACCTTGTAATAAGCGACGAATATTTGACAATGCCTCTACCGAGCGCGGGGCCATAGTTGTTTCGCCGTTTTCTCCCACTTTAGGGACGTAGTCAACAGCAACTGACACACTTATTCTGCGTATTACACCACTTTGCTGGCGCTTGTGAGAAATAGTTGTATCGAGTTCATAATTACGTGTTGCTTCTTTGTGGCTACGTGTTGGTGACGTAGCAGTACCTGCGCCACCTTGCCCCGCAACCTCAGGAATGTTTGAGTTTAGCGGTGGTTGATTTGTAAGCGCACCAGGAATACCAACAGCTAAACCACCAATGTTGTTTTCTTCAAATGTGGTTTCGCTTCTAACCGCTGGTAGGTCTGGGTTATAACGCTTTTGAGTTTCCTCAACTGAGCTAAAGTCCATGCTCAAATCAACTTGAGCTGTATAGTTTGCAAGCCCAACAACCGGTATTAAAATACTGTCTATTTTTTCAAGATACTCTTGTTCGCGCTTGCGTTCTAAATCGTATTCTTTACGAGAGCGTGCTGCTAATGAGCTTTGCGAACCTGAATTTAATAAGCGACCATTTTGGTCAGTAACCGTAACACGTGCAGGCTCTAGGCCTTGTACTGCTGAAGCAATCATATCAACAACAGAGTCTACTTCTTCACGGTCAAGTGAGCGGCCACGCTTAAGTGTTAATACAACAGTAGCAGATGGTTTTTTCTCTCTGCGGGCAAATACGTTTTCTTTAGGGATGGCTAACAATACTTTGGCGCGAGTAATGTTATTTAGCTCTTCAATGGTGCGTGCTAATTGCTGTTCACGACCATGCTTTAAGCGTTCACGCTCCAAGCGCTGGCTTACACCAAAGCCCATATCTTGCATAATTATGTCAGAGCCAGATGCAGGGCCTTGCTCTAACCCCTCGCGGGTCATTAGCAGTTTAATGTTTTGGTATTCGCTTTCATCAACCGATACAACATTGCCATCAAGTTGATATTCAATTTTTTGCGCATCTAAAAAGTCTAATGTTTGAATAAGCTCTTCTGTTTGCATTTTGCCTAACGGGCGCATATCTGGCTGACGAGCCCAAATAATAATAAAAATCGCGATAGCTAAACAAATAGCCAATGCTATAACCAATGTTACTTGGCGCAATACATCAACACCATTTAAAGCACTTAAGTAGCCTGACTTTTGTTCTTGTTGATCATCACCACCACTTTGGTCAATACCGCCACCAGCAAGTGCTAGGTCTGTAGATTGGTTAGATTGCGCCACAATAATTCTCCACTACCTAATTAAACAGGCATGTTCATGATTTCTTTATAAGCTTCAACAAGTTTATTACGAACCTGTACTGTAGCCTCAAAAGCAACTGATGATTTTTGAGAAGCAATCATCGCCTCAGCAAGAGATACACTTCGATCCCCCATCTCAACTGCTGTTACTTTTTGCGCGGCGTCTTGTTGTAATCCGTGCACTGAATTTATTGCATCACTTAGCATGTCGCCAAATTGTGCTGTAGAAGTAGACTGCACCTGAGTTGGCAGTTTATTAGTTTGATTATTACGGCCGGCTTCTAAAGCCATTGATTGCATTTCTTGAAATACAGCACTGTTTTGAATTTTCATAATTTATCTCTGACACGCAGTGAACTCTTATAAGTAATAAAGCACAAAGCATGCCAAATAATTAATTATTAAAATACAATGAGTTAACTTTAATTTGTGTGAGTCAGAGTTTTGACAACCCTAAGCTCGCAGCGCAAACTTAGGGTTTATAGGAGGTTATGCAGGAAGTGAAATACCTAAATCGCGCATTTGCGCTAGTTTATAACGTAAAGTTCGTGGGCTTATGCCCAACGTTTCGGCAACGTCTTTACGCTTACCTTGGCAACGTGCAAGGGTTTCTAAAATAATGCGATGCTCTTTGTCTTTAAGCTCATCTTTATAGCTACCGGTATCTGCCGCTAATAAACCTTGTTTAGGCTCATCCTCAGCATGCGATTTTTCATCATAATATGCAGAGCTTAACGTGCTTTTATCAACACCTTTGTCTGCGTGAGCTAATTCTGTTGGCGATACGGTTTGCGCAGGGGCCAATGAAGGCTCCATAACAAAGTTATTAGATACTAAGTTTTCGATAAAAATAGCATGCTCGTTTATTGTATTACCCGTGCGCAGTATAAGCGCACGCTGTATAACATTATCAAGCTCGCGCACATTACCAGGCCACGCGTGAGCCAGTAACTTTTGCTCAGCAGCTTTATCTAAATATGCCATGGGCTCTTTGCTTTTACTTATATGGCGCTCAATTAAATGCTTAGCCAATACAATAATATCGCCAGGGCGTTGGCACAATGGTCGCCACATAAGTGGAAAAACATTAAGCCTGTAATATAAATCTTCTCTAAACTGATTATCTACCACGGCTTCTTTTAAATCACGATTACTGGTTGCCAAAATACGTACATCGAGCTGGATTGTTTTACGACCCCCTAAACGCTCTACTTCACGCTCTTGCAGTACGCGTAAAAGTTTAGCTTGTAGCCCTAAGTCCATCTCAGTAATTTCATCAAGTAAAATAGTACCGCCTTGTGCTTGCTCAAACTTACCCGGACATGCTTGAATCGCCCCCGTAAAAGCCCCTTTTTCGTAACCAAATAACGTGGCTTCGAGCATATTTTCAGGAATAGCCGCGCAGTTAATCGCTACAAATGGCTCATTACATCGGCTCGACTTATCATGAATATAACGCGCAAGTACTTCCTTACCTGAACCACTTGGGCCAAGTACCATTACACTTGCATCAGAGCGTGCTACTTTACTTGCAAGCTCCAATAATTGAATACTAGTTGGATCAGCAACAACGGGGCCGTCGGTTTCTTTTGCTTTTTCAGGCAAATAACGGCTCACCATATTTAACAGCACTTCAGGTGCAAATGGTTTTGCCATGTAGTCAATTGCACCTAGGCGCATGGCCTCTACCGCATCGTCAATTGTGGCATACGCCGTCATCATCAATACAGGTAAATCAGGGTGGTTTAATTTAATACTGCGTAGTAAATCAAGTCCACTCATTGCGCCCATTTGCACGTCGCTTACAACAAGCGAAAATTGATCTTTTTTAAGCAGTAACATTGCTTGCTCAGCACTGCTCGCTGCAACACATTCAATACCCGACATTTCAAGGGTATCTATTAAGGCTTCACGAAGCCCTGCGTCATCTTCGACAACTAAAATAGTGTTACTCATAATGACCCCTCTAATTTAGATGTTGCCTTAATAGGCAGTAACAAGCTAAAGCAGGCACCACCATGCGTATTATTAGTCACATCAACACGGCCTTGGTGCGCACTAGCCACCGAACTCACTACAGCAAGCCCTAAACCTGTGCCCTGACTTTTTGTAGTAAAAAATGGTTCAAAAATTTTATCGCTTTGGCTTAAATCAACACCTGGGCCATTGTCGCTCACACTAATACGAACCATATCTAAATCTTTTAAATCTCTTTGTGCGCTAATTTTTACTTTTGCGCCGCCGCCAATAACTTGAATACTATTGTGCACTAGATTTTGAATAGCACTGGCCAATGCCGTTTTATTACCAACTATTTGTATATCTGGCTCTGGTAAGCTTACATCCAGTTCACTTTCATTAAGTGCGACCATCGCATCGGCACCTGCTTTAACTTCGGTTAAAAGCTGCTGCATTGAAACTTGCTCAACAACTTGCTGATCGCCACTTTTAGCAAATAACAGCATGTCGTTTACTTGAGTTTCTAAATCTTTTAAACGCGACATTAACTTTGTTTGAAAATTATCACGAGATGCTTCGGGTAAGCGCTTTGATCCTAAATTAGCTGCGTAAAGCATAGCGGCTGAAAGCGGCGTACGTACTTGATGCGCTAATGATGCAACCATTTTACCCAGCGCGCTTAATCGCTGCATATGTGCAACACGTTTTTGTAAGCGGCGAGTTTCGGTTAAATCCGTCATTAAAATAAGTTGCCCAGGCTCTGGTGCTAAAGCAGTAATATCAAGCTTTATTAGGCGTCCGTCTTTTAAAGACACTTCATGGCCATCATCTTGATGTGGCCTAAAAGAGCGCTGAATAACATTAAACCAGCGTTCGCCTTCAAGTGGCTCGCCAAGCATATCAATCGCTATTTGATTCGCTTTTGCAATCAACCCTTTGCCATCAAGTACAACCACACCTGCTGGCATGGTATCAACCAAGTGCGAAAGCCAACTTGCTTGCTTACGCAGATCGCTTAATTCACCAATGTACTCCTCTTGAAGTAAACATGGGTTATACTGATTTGCAGAAAAAAACTGTGGTTTTAGCACGCTAGCAAGGGCCATAATCAAATCTCGAATTGATGTAGATATATGTCCAAATGCACGATTTATACCAAAATTTATTTACATACTTATCATTAAGTTACATCAATAATTTGAGCGACATAAAAATGACGCACACAAAAAGGAATAATAATGAGTGAGCAAATAAAGTGCCGTTGCCCGTGGCTCGACACCACTAAACCCGACTACGTTATTTACCATGATGAAGAATGGGGCGTCCCTCTTTATGATGATATAAAGCTGTTTGAATTTATCACTCTTGAATCAGCGCAAGCCGGCTTAAGCTGGTACACAATTTTAAAAAAGCGTAGCGGTTACAAAAAAGCATTTGCTAATTTTGATGTAGATAAAGTGGCACAATTCACACAAGATGACGTTGAGAGACTAATGCTTGATGAAGGGATTGTGCGCAATCGCTTAAAAATTGCGGCAACTGTTAACAACGCAAAGTGCTTTATAGAAATACAAAAAGAATTTGGAAGTTTTAGTAACTACCAATGGCAGTTTGTCGATAATAAACCGATTATAAGTAATTTAAATAACGCTGAGGACTACCCAGCAATTACAGAGGCATCAACTGCATTTGCTAAAGATTTAAAAAAACGGGGTTTTAAGTTTTTAGGCCCTACAACGGTTTACGCTCATATGCAGGCCTGCGGTATGGTTAACGATCATAGTAATGATTGTTTTAGAAAAGAAGTAATTATTAAGGCTTCTAGTGAGTAAGTGATTAGTTCACAAAGAGGTTAAGAGACGCTGCGCTTTAGAGAAGTAAAGCGTAAGTTGACTATGGTTTCTCATTTACCTTCGTTTTTCTCTTTGTGAAATAACGTTTTATTTAAATGATTAAAAGCTACGCTTTTCATGCGAGCAAGCTCAGCGTATACCGCCAAGGTTTAAGTTTGTGTTTATCTTGTAGACGCCAAGCTTGCTTGCGTGACGGGCAAAGCCCGTAAAGTGATTGCTCACAAATGAATAATAAATAACGAAAAGTATTTCACCATTTTAGTACTTCTAATCTCGTGAAAGATTATACTTTTTCATTTTCTCAACGAGTGTGGTTCTGCGAACCCCTAATATCTCTGCAGCGCGAGCTACAACATAATCATAGCGCTCTAACGCTTGGGTAATTAAGCTAATTTCGAGCTCGGCTAAATAATCTTTAAGCTCAATACCATCATCAGGTAATAGCCCACTACCCGTTTGGCTAAACTCAGCGTCTGGCTCACTTTCGTAATCACTAAAGCCTGTACTAAATATGTCGTTAAAGGCGTCTTTTTCCATTAACTCTTCAGGGTATTCTGGCTCGTAGGCTTCAACTTCAATGTAACGATATTTGTTAGGTAAATCAGGAATATCGACCACTTTGTCAGGGAACATAATAACCATACGCTCCACCAAATTAGCAAGCTCACGAATATTACCAGGCCAAGCATGTTCTTTTAAGCTCTCAACTGCGCGCTCGGTAAACTTAGCGGTAGAACCTGTTTGGTCGTTAACACGGCGCATTAACTCTTTTAAAAGCAGCGGAATATCATCAGCACGTTCACTCAGCGATGGATTTTCGATAGGAAATACATTTAAGCGGTAATATAAATCTTCCCTAAAACTCCCCTCTTCAATCATTGTTTCAAGATTACGATGCGTGGCCGCAATAACGCGTACATCAGCCTGAATAGCCTTTGTGCCACCAACACGTTCGTAGCTGCGTTCTTGCAATACTCGCAGCAACTTAACTTGCATTTGCAGTGGCATATCGCCTATTTCATCTAAAAATAGCGTCCCGCCTTGAGCTAGTTCAAAGCGCCCTTTACGAGCCGATATAGCACCAGTAAACGCGCCTTTTTCGTGGCCAAATAGTTCACTTTCGAGCAGCTCTGCCGGAATAGCACCACAGTTTACAGGTACAAACGGTCCATTAATGCGCTTTGAAAGCAGGTGTACATTACGGGCAACCACTTCTTTACCAGTGCCTGATTCGCCTAAAATTAAAACATTAGCATCGGTTTTTGCCACTTGTTCAATTAAAAAGCGAACATCTTTTACGGCCTCTGTTTCACCAACAAGTCCGTCAAAAGTTTTATGTGGTTTAGAATGCTTATGCTCATTTGGCAACATGCGCTGATACTGCTGGCAATCGTGAAGTAACTGCGTTGTCACTTCGTGATTAAATGGCTCGCAAATAAGCCCCACCACATTAGCTATACTTAATAGTGGTTTTAGCGTTTCGCCAATTAATAAAAACGGTAATGTTGGATAGCGTTTAATTAAGCTTTCGTGGTCAAGTGATTGCAACGCTCCTAAAATAATCATGCATTCTTGCTGCTGATATTTTTTGCATTCTTGTTCAAAGCAGTCTTCGCTTAATAGTTGAGCAGCCTCACCAATAAAGCCAAGTGAAGCATTTAATCCTATTGCGCGGTTGTTATTATTATCTAAAATCAAGATCATATTTAGCGAGCCGTACTTTCACTAATTTGTATAATTAGTTAAATTGTAAGCCAGTTCAGCATGGATGCAAGTGATAGCGGCAGTTTTTTGACATAAACGCCAAAAAACAGACGCTTTTCGATTAATATATTAATTATCTATAGGTAAAGATTACTTCACCTACCAAAGTAAATTACAAATGGTAGACACTAGGTTAAATACACTTTAGTTTTTTAATTAAATACAGAGTTCAAAAAATTTGCATAGCCTGAGTTTAAATTTTTTATTTAAACCACTAACTAAGAATCACACTTTGGGTACAGGCCCCAAAAACTGTAACCAACTTTACAGAACTAAACTCTTAAAGTGGCGCTAACTAAATCTAGCAGTATAATTTTCTTTTATAGCTTCAAGATAATTGCAAACTATTTGCGCACTAGTGTAATAGTTATTTATTGCTAACTGTTCATCCTGGTCGCTATACAAAGAATTTATTAACATTGAGTGAGTGTGTAAAAGTGTACCGCGTAACAACTCATCAAAGTAGCTGATAGTGGTATTATGAAAGCTTGTAAGTCTATGAAGCTGCTCATCAAGTGTATCTAATACCGCTTTAATAGAGGTCGGTCGACTAGACAGTTGCTCAATGTATAAATCACATAGATCTATAAACAAAGTTACATCGTTTTGAAGTGCAATAAAGGCATCATCAGTGTAATTTTCTGAACTCTTGATATTTTGAACAATATGCGCAACAAGTGTTCTTTTATTCTCTATTGGACTACTAATCAAAGAGCTTGCCCGTGTAGCCACAGTACCTTCAATGTATGCACCATCACTGCAGTTTCTCACCTGTAAATGTTTATTTTGCGCTAAAGTTCTTTCGAGTACTGAGTGAGAATACTTAAAAATTTCATCTGTTTCAACGAAAATATCTGATTCAAAATTGCTTTTTAATTTGTGCTTTGCTTTGTGCGTATACAAACCTGAATCTTGTTCCCCATCATAATAAACACTATTTTTAGAATGGTGCTGTTCGGATTTGTAACCCATATCAACACCAAATAGAGTAATATCGGTAAAACCTATTTTTTCACAAAAAGCCAACGCACAATTACTTACTGTTGGATTACAATTTACGAGTAAAGCCGGTTTTTCTTGAGGCCCTAGACCTTGTACAAAGACTTTACTACTCGCTTCCCCCCACTTCACGCCTTGCACTTTATCTTCAAACATGGCAAATACAGAAGGTAAAACAGTGTTTAAAGCTAAAAGGGTAATACCACTAAAAAACTCTTTATCGTAAAAAGAAGCTAATACATCATGTGTTACTTGGCAGCGCTCCATCTCACAATGTAAGTCTGGTTTTAATCCATATTGATGCAAAGCACTGAGTGCTGTGCCACAGCTTATAATAATTGCGTTATCTTGATGCTCTATAAGCCATTTTATATCTGCATCTAGCGATGGCCCATTTGCAATCAAATATACAGGGATATTCTTTAACTCATCTAAACCTTCAGCTTTAAGAAAAGGCACATTAAAATTTCTGGAAAAATTATCTATACTTAGTATTGAATCATCGTAGAACCCGAATCCTAATACATTACCAACAAATTGTTGCGATAGCTGTTTTGCAACACGATCAAGGTAATTGTCATGGTAGTGTTTATATAAAAAACTGTACCCTGAAAAAAAGCGGCCAAATCGTTGAAATACTGACTCTACCTCTTTTGTAATACCCAGTTCAGTATCAAACTCACCGACGCTAAAATGCAATTCAGTGTTATTCACATTAAGCTGCTCAAAAATGTGCGACCAATCAGTTAAGAATAAGCTTAAATAAAGAAGATCAATATGAGGCTCATAAATATAGAGCTTTTTCACTATATGGTCACTTAAAATAGAGTGAATATGATAACCGCAACCTATTCCCATTAGCATTAAAGTTGGCAAAACCTTAGGTAGTCGATTACTTTTCTTTTGCTCGTTCTGCTGTTTTAGATTAATAGCAAGCTCATTTAAAAAATGACTATGAATAAATCCATCACTGATTTTTTCGCGGACAGAAAACTTATTAGTTAGAACAACTGGGTTATCTTGAAAGCTTAAATACTGTACATATGAATCTTGATAAATATCATGTTTATATAGGTTTATGTTTTCTTTAGTGTCATAAACATTAACTTTTCCATCTTCCATATGCAACTCAAAGCGGGAGAGCTGATAATTTAAAAAAGTATTGTAAATATCAGGATAAATAGCCTCAAAAGCTAACATATTAGATTGAAACATTTTTTCTAAATCAAAATCAGGCCTTATAAAATCTTTTAATTTAGCCTCATATTTTTTTCTATTTTCAATCTGTGTCTGTAAGAATAATTGATAGCGCTCAAGTTCATCTAACTTTTCATTTATAGCCAATGTTAGGTCATTCATAATTACTCGCTTCCTTAACTATTGAGTAAGCTTTTAGCTGTTTTTTCTTTTTTTGCATTGAGATAAGTAACATATGCAGCCTTACTTTTTCATCACCTAACAAGTCATAATTCTTTTGAGTTTCTGCTTGGTATTGCGTCATAAACTTACTGACAAACGCCTTACTTTCTGGTTCCAGACTACTGGATAGCTCAAGTAATTCGGCTAACAAGTTGTTTTTCTTTTCAATAATCTCAGCTAAACCGCTATAGTCTTCAGCCTTTGTCTTAGAGCGCTCATCTTTAAGTAAGTTTTCTAGGCACTCACTAAGCTGCATCGCCTTATGATTGAGAGACTTATCCACTTACGAACCACTTTGCTCTAAAAGTGCAAAACCTTTTTGTTTGTCTTCCTCTGTAATACCATCCCAAGCTTCTTTTATAGGCGAAAAAAGCTCCTTTATCTCATCTAAAATATCTATCGAATTTTGTGTATTCGCTTCTGATAATCTAATAACTAAATAATCATAAAGAGCATTTAAATTATCAGCTATATCACCACCTTGCTTTAAATTTAATCCTCCCTTTAATCCACCTATAATACCAATTGCTTTTTTTATACTATTATTTCTAGACTCGATATCTGAACGCTGAATAAAAACTTTAGCCTGATATACTTGAGTTAAAAACTCTCTCATCAAAATTTGAATAACTTGATGAGGATTGGCTTCTGAAAGAGAAAGTTCTTTTTGAGCTTTTTTATAGGTGTTTACACGTAAGTTCATATTATTCCTATTAATTATCACTTGATACACTTGTTAATATACTTGCTATGTAAGAGCTAGAAGTTTGGTATTGTGCAATTATGCTATCTAAAGACGCATACTGGCTTCGTAGTGATGCTTCAAGGTTTACAAGTCTTTCACTCAACGTTTCTCTGTCTGTTTCAACTTTTTCTAAAGAAACATTAAGACTTTCTTCTCTTTTTAATAAAGATCCACCACTACCGGTGTAAAGTTCAATTAAGCTATCGACCTTATTTACTAGACCATCGTCACTGCTAAAAAAGCTTTGTAATGAGCTATACCTATCAGAGATCGTACTATTTAGTAACTCTTCACCACTTTGTAATGTGCCAATACCTAATGTTGATATTTCCATCTCACCTTCACGGTTAAAGTTAATACCTATTTCTAATAATGACTGTATCTCTGTAGTACCACCTAGATCATTAGTAAACATTCTTTGCAATTGTTGTTCCACAGTTCTAACGGTACTGTCTGATGCCAAAGACCCAGATGAAGCATTTGATACTGTATCTAACTGTCCTTTAAGAACATTATAAGCATCAACAAACTCTTGCAAACCCTCTTTTACAACTCCTTCATCTACAGAAACACTAAACTCTTGGGGTTGAGTAGTTACTGATTTAAGAGTTATGGTAGTACCTTGTATTTTATCACTTAATTGATTAGTGGAGCTACTTACAGTCTGGTCGTTAATTAATGCCTTCGCATCCTGTGATTGTTGTTGAATAATCATGCCGGAGCTACCACTAGGAGAGCTCGTTGCTATAGCAGCAAGTGAGTCATCATCTGATGTAACTGTAAGTGTATTACCGTCACCTGAAATGGAAGAGCTAAATGTTAAAACTGCGCCAGAGTCACTATTTACTATATTCGCACTAACACCAAAGTTTTCACTTTCTTTATTTATTTTATTTCTTATATCTTCGAGGGTATCTGCGCTTTCTATATTTACTGTAAATTCAGATCCACCAGCATTAAACGTTAAGTTGCCAGTGCCAATAGTGCTATTGGAAGCACCTAATGCTAAAGATTGTAATTTAGAGCCCTTTGCTAATTGCAACACTTCGACAGAAAAGTCTCCAGATTGCATAGAACTGCCTACTTCTACTTCAAATGCTTGCTCTGACTCCTCTAAACCATTATCAAATGATACAAGCCTAGAATTGTACGTTTCATCATCACCAAGTTTAGCAAGTGCATCATTAAATGTATCGAGGGCCGCTTTAAAAGTTCCAACACCTGATAGCTCTGTTGTGTAATTTATTTCACGAGCGTTGAGTTGATTTGTCTTAACTGCGCTTTCAGCTTGAATAGTTACTTCAATTATAGACTCAAGATCTAAACCTGAACCTACCCCTGCAGATGTAATACTAGCCATAATTTAGCCCCTAAATTTCTTGGTCAAAAAGTAAACCTAGCGAAGTTCCAAAAATTTCTTCCTGTAATTTGTCTATTTTGCTTGCTAGCTCCAGCACTTCTTCACTTGGTATTTGACGTATAATTTCATTCGTCTCAGAGTCTGTCACTACAACAAATGATTTTTTAGATTCTTCATGAATGTTAAACTCAAACTGTTTAGATTGAAGTTGAGATAGTGATTCTATTTTTAAAACTGACTCATGCAAACTTTGTACCGAGACAAGTTCACCAGAACTAACTTGAACCTCTTGCTCTACTTTTTCATCACTGGCATTTAAAGTGAGTTGCCGCCCTTCACTTAAAACAGGAGTTAAATTTATATTTAAGTTCTGTTTGTTTAAATCAGCGCTATTTGACTCCATTTAATTTCTCCCAAAAAAAAAGCTTTGTCTACCAGAGTCTCCAGTATACAAAGCTTTTCTTGAATAAGCTTTTTTTATAAAAGAGACAAAGCAATCTGTGGCTGTTGGTTAGCTTGCGCTAACATAGAGCTTGATGCCTGCTGTAAAACTTGGTTTCGAGCAAGACTGGCACTTTCCGCGGCAAAATCAGCATCCATAATACGAGAGCGTGACGCAGAAACATTCTCAGATACATTAGACAAATTACGAATTGTAGAACTGAAACGATTCTGTTTCGCACCCAAGTCTGCACGTATATCGTTTACTGTTTTCAAAGACGCATCTAAAGCAGTGATTGCTTCTTGAGCTTGCGAAGCTGTACTAATTACAAGTGAAGTAGTTTCTAAGCCCGCAGCATCCATATCAGTACTAATTTTTATTTCAATTACTTGATCAGCATCAGCTCCAACTTGGAAATCAGCAGTGAACGTACCGTTTAATACATTTACACCACCAAACGTTGTAGTATCTGCAACTCGAGTAATCTCTTCATTTAATTGAGTAAACTCTTTTTGAAGAGCTGCTCTATCATCAGCGCTATTAGAGCCGTTAGCTGATTGAATTGATAAAACACGCATACGTTGTAGCATATTTGTTGTTTCTTCCAATGCCCCCTCAGCAGTCTGAGCTATTGAAATACCATCATTTGCATTACGCGCCGCTTGGTCTAACCCTTTCATTTGAGACTCTAAGCGAGAACCTATTTGTAAACCAGCTGCATCATCAGCTGAGCTGTTCACACGTAAACCAGAAGATAGACGTTGGAATGACGTAGATAATTCGTTTGTAGAGTTTGATAAGTTACGTTGTGAGTTTAATGACATTACATTTGTATTTACGCTTAAAGCCATGATAGCCTCCTAATAATTTAACTAGATGGGAATCAAGCCTAACGTTAAACGTATTTTGCTCTGTGATTCCTGATTCAATTAAGTTATCGGCGCTAGATTTATTTACTTTAATGTTTTTTTGCTTTATTTTTCATTTTTATTTTCTAAAGCTTTAAAGCTAGGTGAAACCTAGCTTTAACTAGAAGATAATGGTTACTGTAATAATGATAATGCAATCTGAGGCTGCTGATTTGCCTGAGCAAGTATAGTACTTGATGCTTGTTGCAATACTTGATTTCGAGCCAAGCTAGCACTTTCCGCAGCAAAGTCGGCATCCATAATCCGCGATCTAGAAGCTGATACATTTTCTGCAACATTACTTAAATTTCGAATTGTAGAGCTAAACCTATTTTGTTTGGCACCTAAATCAGCCCTAACATCATTAACAATTTTTAATGCGTCATCAAGACTATCAATCGCTGTTTGCGCTCCGGCAGCTGTCGAAATAGTATCTGTTATAACTCCCAGCCCTGTAGCCCCCATACTTGTAGCAATTGAAACTGAAATAGTTTGGTTCGCATCAGCACCAACCTGAAATTCAGCAGAGTAGGTACCATTTAGAACATTTACCCCACCGAATGTCGTTGTTTCAGCTATTCTGTCTATTTCTTCTTGTAATTGAACGAACTCTTTTTGCAGCGCAGCTCTATCATCATCGCTATTAGAACCGTTAGCTGATTGAATTGATAAAACACGCATACGTTGGAGCATACTAGTTGTTTCATCTAGAGCTCCTTCAGCCGTTTGTGATATTGATATACCATCGTTTGCATTTCTAGCAGCCTGATTTAAGCCATTTACCTGAGTAGTTAAACGAGAACCAATTTGCAAACCTGCGGCATCATCTTTTGCGCTGTTTACACGCAAACCTGATGATAATCTTTCAAATGAAGTACTAAGGTCATTCGTCGAGTTTGCTAAATTTCTTTGAGAGTTTATCGAAGCAATATTTGAGTTTACTGTTAAGGCCATTTTACCATCTCCTAGTGTTAAGGTGCGGTTCTATATGCTTTAAGCAGGAACCACTATTTGTAGTTTATCTTTGTTAGTTTAAATGCATGAGTCATGCCAACTAATAAAGAAAATTAAGTGCTTGTTTTTAATTGATTTATCCGGAAAGGCAGTAGAATGTATTTGAATTAACATACTTTTATAAGAGAGTTATTAGTAAGTGACATATTTTTGCCGCTCACTTTTACTTGTTTTTATATGCGAGGAGGCAAGTTATTACCTTTAGTAAGCTAATAACTCTAATAACGGAATTTACAAATAATCAAACAATGAAAGGTTGGATAAACGCCCAAAAGTTGCCTGCGATGCTTGCAATGCAGTTTCTTGCTTGGTCAATTCGCTAATTGCTTCAACCATATCAACTTCTACTAAGTTAGAGCGATTACTTTTATTTTGTATGTCAATCGACAAGTTTGAAGCTGTAATTCTATCGACTACATTTAGCCGCCCGCCTAAATTTGCTTGGGTAAATACAACTTGTTCACCAGCATTCTGCAGTTGTACAACTCCATCAGCAAGTACTTGTTGAAAGTCATCACCTTCAAGTGTGCCATCGTTAAGGCCTGCAATAAGTGCTTGTAGTGTATTAAGTACATTTTCTTTGCCTGGTTTTTCAAGGTTAAAATCTAGTTGTCCAGGCGCACTGCCTTCTAATTCAATCGTCATACCTGCGTATTCAATTGTATCATCGTTAACTTCGCCAGTTACTGCGGGGGTTAGTGCTGCGCCGTCTCGGTATATTTCGTAGGTTTGTGGATCTGCCGCTGTAGCACCTGGGCTTACTAATACACTATATGTATTTGCTGTTGCTGAAGCTGTTGGGTCTGCGTTGTAATTTGCTTGATGAAATTTATCAAACTCAGCTTGGCCGTCAACATATACGCTTGCCGCTGTAATAGAGCCTGAAACACTTGCCGTGTTAGATTTTACGTTTAACCGCGCATCAATTTTTTCAAACGTATCAAAGCCGTTATCGCTTGATTTAATTGATACACCTTCAGCTATAGTTATTTGGTGCTGACCTTGGTCGCCATTATAAGTGTATTTTTCTGCAACTGAGTCAAACTGATATGGTTGCGTATTGTCTTGGTAACCTGAAAATATAAATTTCCCATCTTCTAAACGGGTATTCATTAGGTCAAGTATACTACTTTGTATCCCTTCTAATTCTGAAGCTATAGAACTTAAATCAGACTTACTTAATGCTCCGTTACCTGCTTGAATTGTTAATGTTTGTGCTTTTTGTATAGCATAGTTAATACTTTCTAATATAGTTTCTTCACTATTTAATCTATTACTAAGCTGATCGATATTTTTAGTGTATTGCTCATTCGTTTGTATTTTATTTGAATACAGCATAGCTTGCGAAATAGCAGCTGGTGCTTCTGAGGTGGTTAAATACTTTTCACCTGTTGTTACTCGCTCTTGAGCATTTGCAACACCTTGTTGGTTGTCGAGTATTTTATTTATGTTGTTTTGGTACATTAAATTATTTGATAAACGCATAATTACCTCGCCGCATTTAATAAGGTGTCAAAAATTTCTTGAGCTGCTGCTAAAACTTGTGCTGATGCTGAATATGATTGTTGAAAACGCAGTAAATTTGCGGCCTCTTCATCTAGGTTTACACCCGATAACGACTCGTACCATGCCTCAGATTGCTGTGCTAGAGCATCAAATGCAGCCCCACTTGTGATTGCTTGGCCAGTTATAACACCTATATCACTCACTAATCCTGAATAAGCTTGGTTGAACGTTTTATGGTTGTCGGCCGTTGCTGTTGTTTCTACATTTAAACGGACTAACTCACCATTTTGTAAATCTGCTAATTTTAAACCATTACGGTTATCGTCAAAGCCGCCTTCGTTAAACTCAAGTGTAAAGGTGTCGCCTGTTGCTGGTGTACCTTCTATATCAAAATCGAATCCGTAGGTATCGAATGGGGCACCCGCTTGCGATAACATTCCTTTTGCAGGAGGCGTAATAGTAAAAGTATTCGTTCCGCTATTATCAGTAATTTGATATTCGTTAGCATTACCTGTTTTAACAAGCGTTATTTCACCGTTTGTTAAGCTTGGTGTTGAAGTAAATCCACCGGAGGTAACACTTGTTACTTCTCCCGCTGAAATAGTAGCGGTACCTATATTATTTAAATCGTTAGCAGTACGGATTGGCGATGCTAGTGCTAAATCTTCTGCGCGCCCTGTTGCAAGTGTAATACTTGAAGCGGCATCTGAATTAAGCTTTATTTGAAATTGATCTCCCTCAACACCTGCCCCAGATACATTTACTTGAAGACCAAATGATTCTCCGGTAGTAATAGTCGATGAATCAATAACACCTGTCGATATATCAGCAAGTGAAGGCTGACCTAACGGGTCGCCTTTGTTATCTATAGGCTGAATACTTACTTCGTTGGGATTAGCTGTATAA
The DNA here is from genome assembly GCF_014163885.1 of Pseudoalteromonas sp. SR43-2. Lineage (NCBI taxonomy): Bacteria > Pseudomonadati > Pseudomonadota > Gammaproteobacteria > Alteromonadales > Pseudoalteromonadaceae > Pseudoalteromonas > Pseudoalteromonas sp. SR43-2. Next base: position 111,498 of record NZ_JACJED010000016.1, read on the forward strand.
GTAATAATAAAGTCACTGGCAGGAAGTTCATTGCCCTTACCTGGCTCTACCGTTGCAGTCATACCGGCAGTACCTGTGTTAGCTTGATACGCATAAGCACCAACGGTAGGAATATTAAAAATATTACCACCTAACTGACCTGTTGCATCCATACCGAGTTTGTTTTGTTCGTTAAATGCATCAGCTATCGCTAAGCCCATTTGGCCGATTTGGTTTTGCGCGGGGACTAATATGTCATCTCTAAAAGCAAGTAAGCCGCCAATTTTGCCTTTAAGCTTACTTACATCAACTTCAAGCGGCACAGCTTTGCCACCATTAACGTCAAGCGTGAATTCTTTAAAATTAGGATCAGGATCGCCCTTCATCGAAAATAAGTTAAATGCGCCATTTTGCATAACAACTGCTTCGCCTGTGCCCATAAAAACGAGTTTTTCGCCATTTGGACCATCAAGCGTTTCTATGTCTATTAGCTCTGATAAGTCGCGTATTGCTTTATCGCGTTCGTTATAGGTAGAGCTGGCATCTGCGGCGTTATTAGTGCCATTAACGGCTGCAATATTTTGATTTAGCGTACTAATGCTTTGAATGAGTGAGTTTGCTTCATCTGAAAATATTTCGAGCTGCTCGTTTACTATACTTTTTTGATCAAGCACGATGCCCGAAAGCCTATCCATTTGATCAATTAAGCTTTGCGCATCTGTCATTACTAATGAGCGGGCAACAGTAGATGAGGGCTGATTTAGCGCTTCTTGCACATTATTAAATAAAGAGTTAATACCAGTCGAAAGGTTGTTCGACTCTTCAGAAAAAATAGTATCAACTCGATTAGCCTCAGTAATAAACTGATCGAAAAACGATTTATTAGAGGTGTCACGATTTAGCTGTGACTGAGCAAACTCGTTTAGTAATCGGTATGTTTCGCCTCGCCCTACTTGGTTGTCAACCATAGTAGTAAACTCTGTACGCTCACGCACATAGCCTTCGGTATTTACATTGGCGATATTTTTACTTGTCGTTTGCAGTAGCTCCGAGCTTGCTCTAACCCCAGAACTGGCAATGTTTAATAAATTAAACGACATGTTACTCTACTCCTTGGCGGATCACGTTTGCCGCAATGTCTTTTAGCTGACTGCTATTGAGCACTTGTTTTATTTTGTTGGCATAATTTGGATCGGTTGCATAACCTGCTTTTTGTAATGAATCTAAAAAGTCGTTTGGTTTAGCTGTATTTTGTAATGCTTCTTTGTAGCGTGGGTTTTGCGTTAAAAAATCAACGAAGTCGTTCACGCTGTCTTTAATTGAATCGTAGGCTCTAAAGCTGGCTTGTTTTTTAACGGGTGTGCCTTGCTCAAACTCAAGCGTTATTTTGCTTGCTTTATCGCCTTCCCAGCTTTTATCTGACTTAATATTAAATAAGTTATTTGAGCTGCCACCGTCATTTTTATTAATAATGTGCTTACCCCAACCGGTTTCAAGTGCCGCTTGTGCAACCATTACCGCAGGATTTAAACCAATTTTTTGCGCTGCAGTTTTAGCGTGTTCCCACACTGAACTTACAAACTCTTCTGCATTTTTAAATGTTGGGCTATCAGCTTTAGTCTCTGTAGTATCAACTTTAGGCTCAGCAATATCGGCTTTAGTACTCTTAACGATAAGATCGGGTTGCTTATTTTTTTGCTCATGTGGAAGAGCAGAACCGACTTGCGTATCGCTAAAAATATCGTTGGTTTTTCTAAGCACCGAGCCTGGCATAAAGTTTTTAGACTCAGGCGATAACTGCTGAACTATTAAATCGGCAAGGCCTAACGAGCCATTTGATGAAAGCTCTGTTGAAAGTTGCTGATCGTGCATTTCTTCAAAAAACTTTACGCCACTTGAATTAAATGGGCTGTCTTTGTCTTCAAATGCTTCGTTAGCTTTGCGCATTCCTTTGAGCAACATTTGCGTAAAAATAGCTTCAAATTGTGCGGCCGCTTTTTTGAGCGCAGCTTTAGAGGCATCAGTTGATGCATCGCCGCTCGTTAAGGCTTCTTTACGAAGTGAATCTAAGTTGCCTAAATCAAAAAAGTTTTGTTTATCGAGGTGATTAGTTTCCATCGGCTTTTTGACACAAAATGAATAATGCAGTTAAAAATGCAAAAATTGAGCCACTACCGATAAAACGAGGAAGATAAAAATAATAAACTTAAGTTGCTGTAAATAAAAAGCCCTAATTTCAAAAATATAGGGCTTAAGTAATACGTTATTTATTGGCCTGAGTTATTTATATAACAACCAACTGTCCGTTAATTGCGCCAGCTTCTTTTAGTGCTTCTAAAATAGCCATTAAGTCACCAGGCGCTGCGCCTACTTCGTTAATTGCGCGAACTAAATCGTCAAGGCTTACACCAGGGTTAAATACAAAGGCGCGCGAGTCATCTTGGTCTACATCAATAATACTTTGCTGCGTGACAACTGTATCACCGTTTGCTAGCGGATTTGGTTGTGACACGTTTTGTTGTTCTGCAATTGTTACTGTTAAGCCACCATGAGTTATAGCCGCAGGCTGAAGCTTAACGTTCTTGCCAATGACAATTGTACCGGTGCGCGAGTTAACTATAATTTTAGCGGCCATGTCAGCTGGTTTAAATTCTAAGTTTTCGAGTGTTGATAAGTACGATACACGCTGGGATGCATCGCGCGGTGCTATAACACGAATAGAAACAGAATCAATTGCTTGTGCGCTATTTGGGCCAACTAAGTCATTAATTGTTTTTTCTAGGCGTTTTGCCGTTGTAAAGTCTGGGCGGTTTAAATTAAAAGTAATGTAATCGCCTTGCATAAATGGGCTTTCTACTGTGCGTTCAACTGTTGCACCATTTGGAATACGACCAACTGTAGGGGTGTTAATTACAACCTTACTACCATCAAGACCTTGTGCACCTAAGCCACCAACAATTAAACTACCTTGTGCAATTGCATACACGTTACCGTCTACACCCTTTAAAAAAGTTTGTAGTAAAGTACCTCCACGTAAACTGCCTGCACTACCAATAGAAGAAACCGTAATATCTATTGTTTGCCCGGGTTTTCTAAATGCAGGTAATTCTGCATGTACAGCAACAGCAGCAACATTTTTAATTTTAGGACTTTGAGTTGAAGGTAGCGTAATACCAAAGCTGTTCAACATGCCTCTAAAACTTTGTTGTGTGTATGAGTTTTGCTCGCCAGTGCCCGGTAAACCAACCACTAAGCCATAACCGACTAATTGGTTAGAGCGTACGCCTTCAACCATAGACACATCTTTTATGCGCTCAGCACTGGCAGTAAACTGCCAACCTAATAACACAACTAAGCATAAAGCTTTAAGGCTATTCATGTTGTTACCCTCTAAAATGGAAACAGCGAACTGCTAAAGAAACGTGTAAGCCAACCAGGACTTTGCGCCTCTTGCGTTTGCCCTTTACCTGAGTATTGAATACGTGCATTAGCAATGCGGTTTGATTCAACCGTATTATCGGCGCTTACGTCTTGAGGGCGTACTAGCCCTTCTAAACGAATAAACTCTTCGCCGGTATTAAGCGTTAGCCATTTTTCGCCGCGTATAACTAAATTACCGTTAGGTAAAACACGCATAACATTTACCGAAATATCGCCTACTAAGCTGTTTGACTGGTTTGATTTTGAATCGCCCGTAAACGACGAATCACTACCAATACCAAACTGAATACTATCGCCACCTATATTTACAGGTAGACCACCTAAGCCAATCACTGGGTCTAAGCTTGCGTCAGTTTCTTTGTCTGTTTCTGTTTTAGCGGCTTTTGTTGCTTGAGTAGACTCTTGCAATTTAACCGTAATTATATCGCCAGTACGTAGCGCTTTTTTATCAGAATATAAGTCGTTTGATGTATGAGTATTAAACAATGAACCTGTGGCTACCAGCGGCTCTAAAATAGGCTCGGGGTACATAGGTGCGTAGTAAGGGTCGTCCTGCACTACCTCACTATTTTGCGTAGACATACAGCCACTTAAAAATAATGTGCCCGCTGCAAATAAAATAATATTACGCATAATTCCCCCTATTCTATTAAAGCTGTTGATTGATATAACTCATCATTTCGTCAACGGCCGAAATTACTTTTGAGTTCATTTCGTAAATACGCTGAGTTTCTATTAGATTTACCAGCTCTTCAGTCACATTTACGTTAGATGTTTCGAGTGAGCCTTGAATAATACTACCTAACCCTTCAACACCAGGATTACCTTGTACAGGCGCACCACTTACAGCCGTTTCGGTATAAAGGTTTTGACCAATTGGCTCAAGACCCGATGGATTAATAAAGTCACTAATAGTCAGCTGACCAATGACAACGTTATCGGCTTGGCCTGCAACACGTACAGATACTTCGCCGTCTTGCGAAACCGTAATTGATTGCGCGTCATCTGGTACATTCATTTCTGGCTGAATCACATAACCTGCGCCCGATGTCACAATTCGTCCATCGCCATCAGTAGTAAACTGACCATTGCGCGAGTAAGCAATATTGCCATCTGGTTGCAGTACTTCAAAAAAACCTTCGCCAGAAATCATCCAATCTAGTGAGTTTTCGGTGGTCAACATGTTGCCTTGCGTAAACTCTTTTTGGTTAGCTACAACTTTAGCACCCGCACCTAACATTAAGCCCGACGGCATTTCGGTATCTTGCGATGAACGACCACCCGGTTGATTAATATTTTGATAAAGTAAATCTTCAAATATAGCGCGGCTTTTTTTGTAACCTACGGTACTCGCATTCGCTAAATTATTTGAGATAACCGATATATCGGTTTGTTGAGCGTCTAGCCCCGTTTTACTGATCCACAATGCTGGATTCATAATCGTGTCCTCACTTTAAAGTTAAACTATGCGTAATAACTGATCTTGACGCTCGTCAATTTCTTCAGCTGTTTTCATTAATTTCACTTGTAATTCAAATTGGCGCTGGTGGCTTATCATGTCGACCATTTCGTGAACCGGATTCACATTCGACATTTCAAGCGAACCACTTAAAACTTTTACATTGGCAGAGGTATCTACTGTTACATTTGCTTTTGGTCTAAATAAACCGTCGTTACCTTTTTCGAGCTGTGAGCTATTTGCTTCTACCACTCTAAGCGTGTCGATTTCTTCTAAAAAGTTAGCAGGAGCGCCTTGTGGTCGAACTTGAATAGCGCCATCTTGGCTAAACCCTATTTTTTCGACTGGGACGGGTAAAATTACAGGTCCCCCTTCGCCAATAACTTGACGACCATGGCTGGTTACAAGCATGCCTTGAGCAGTAACGTTTAACGTACCCACTTTTGTGTAAGCTTCATTACCGGAGGCATCTTGCACAGCAAGCCATGCGTTATCGCTCATTGCGATATCTAAGTCTCGCCCGGTTTGAACAATGCCACCCGATACCATGTTTGAACCCGGACGCTCTTGCATTGAAAATACACGTGTAGGCAAACCTTCGCCAAACGCTTGCATAGAACGCGCCTGGGCAAAGTCAGCTTTAAATCCTGTTGTATTTGCATTCGCCAAATTATTGGCTTTAAGCGCAAGCCCTTGTAGGCTTTGCTTAGCGCCAGAGGCCGCAATGTAGACCATTTTGTCCATAGTATCGACTCACATAAAAAATCTCTGAACTTATAAATGCAAAATAGGTGCCAGATTAAATTTGACGCAACATTGAGAGGTATTTAGAAGGGCTTACAAAGAGGACTTATAAAAAAGGCTGCAAAAATGCAGCCTAATATATTTAATGGGGTTTAGCTTATCGAATCTGCAAAATACTTTGCTGAATAGTTGAGTTAACTTCAAGCGCACGTGAGTTTGCTTGGTAATTACGCTGTGCAGTAATTAAGTCTACAAGCTCGTTTGTAAGGTTAGTATTTGATTGCTCAAGCGCTGATGAGTTAATTCCACCAAACGTACCCGAACCGGCTTCACCCGCTACAGGTTCACCTGAATCAATACTTTGCTTCCAGCTTGTATCACCCACTTGTGATAATCCTTGTGAATTTGGGAAACGTACCATAGCCACTTGGCCTAGGAATGTTGAGTCACCATTACTGTAAGAAGCGACAATTTTACCGTCTGTTCCTATATCAATTCCGGCTAAACGGCCTACTGTTGAGCCATCTTGATCGAGTGCTTTTACTTCAAAACCACTTGAATACTGAGTTGGGATACGTCCAGCTGTGTTATTTTCATCGCGCCAGTTAAGCTCAATACCAGTACCAGGGAAAGTTGCACCATTGTCTAGTAATGTTGATAAACCAGTACCAGAACCCGCTGGTAGTAGTATTTCATCAAAAGTAGTTGTATTTGTATTTGCCACACCACCTGTTGTTGATGGTAAACCACTTGAGTTAAAACCAAGGGTGGTAAGTGGTGTATAAGGCGCGGTTTGTTCTCCACCAGTTGTGGCATCAACGACTTTGCCATCGAGTGTTGCGTATACTTCCCAACTGTTATCTGTACCACCTGCTGCGGCATCATCTTCTTTAGCAAAAAAGTACTGTAAAATATGTGGTTCACCTAGTGAATCATATACCGTTGTTGACGTAGATGAGTTATAAGTACCACTAGATGTTGGGTCAAAAGCAATACCCGGAGCATCTGCTGTTGCATCTAAGTTAAACGACAAAAATACATTTTCTGTTGCGCGAGGTGAACCAGACGAATCAGGGATTTGAATTGGGTTTGTTGTGCTCAAACTTACCGACGTTGTATCACCTGTAGATGAATCAACAGGGAATGCTTGTAAAAAGTTACCTTTTGCGTCAACCATAAAGTTATCTTGGTTAAGCTTAAATGCACCTGCACGTGTATATGTTAAATCTTGCGAAGATAAATCGTCTGTCATCGCAAAATAACCTTCACCAGTGATTGCTAAATCAAGTGAGTTATTTGTAAATTGTAGTGAGCCTTGATGAAACTGCTGCGCAACCATGGTTGTTTGCACACCGTCGCCATTTTTAGTCTTACCAGAGCTAAATACTGATGATGCGTAAACATCGGCAAACTCAGCGCGTGACTCTTTAAAACCTGTGGTATTAACGTTTGCAATATTATTTGCAGTTACGTCTAAATCTTTTTGTGCGGCAGCTAAGCCAGTTAATGCAATATTGAAGCTCATAATTCACCTCTAACCTGTTAATATTTAGCCTGCTGACAGGCGAAGTATAATTAAAATTTATTACGCGATTTCTGCGACGTCTGTCAGCCTAACCGCACCTTCTTTAGTGTTAATAATAATGCCACTTGAGCCATTAATATTAACGCTTTCAATGTTCTTGAACGTAGCAATGGGTAAGCTTGAAAATTCACCGTCAGTACTTCCTTCGGCGGTTACTGAGTATTCACCTTCAGGTAAACGCTCACCAGCTTCATTTTTGCCATCCCACGCAAAACGTACCGCACCTGCTGGCTGAGAACCCATATCAATAGTTCTTACTAGCTGACCTGATGCATCAGTAACTTTAATTTTTAAGTTATCAACGGCTTCTTCTGCCACTGCAGAGCCTCTGGCATCACCTGTTTCATTTAAATCCAGGGTGTTTGACTCTAGTAAAGCTTGTTTGCCTACAAGTGTAGATGCTTGCAGTGCTGAATTAGATGTCATTGAAGAGGCTAAAGATTCAAAATTAGTATTTAAATCTGTAATCCCTTGCGCCATCGTAAAGCTAGTCATTTGAGCAATCATTTGGTCATTATCCGCAGGGTTACTGGGATCCTGATACGATAATTGCTGAGTTAACAAAGAGAAAAAGTCTTCTTGTGTTAACGCATCACTCTCATTATCACTGGTAGCAACTTGTTGCTCTTGCCAGCGTATAGAGTCTAAATAGGATGAAGATGTACTAATATCGTTACTCATAACCTACCCTCGGTTACCGCTGCCCTAGCAACAGTGTTTTACTTAGCATTTGCTTAGCTGCATCAGCAACTTGCACGTTTGTTTGGTAAGAACGAGAGGCAGAAATCATATTTGCCATCTCTTCTACAACATTAACGTTGGGTTTATAGATATAGCCATTTTCATCCGCACTTGGATGGTTTGGGTTATATTCAATTTGTAATGGTGCATCGCTTTCAACAATGCCCAAAACTTTAACACCAACTGCGGAGCCCTGCTGGTTACTTACTGATGCTGAAGCCTTTGTTAGCTCAGCCGCAAATACAGGTTGGCGCGCTCGGTACGTTTTGTCTTGAGATGAACTAATGGTATTAGCATTAGAAATATTACTAGCTGTAGTATTTAAGCGAACGTTTTGTGCGCTCATACCCGAACCTGCAATATCGAAAACATTATATAAACTCATAATTTTTATCCTTGACTACCGAGAGCTTTATTCAGGCCTTTAAATTTGCCGCTTAAAAATTGCAAGCTGGCCTGATACTCCATAGCATTCTGTGTATACAAGTTTCGTTCCACTTGTATATCAACCGAGTTACCATCACCTGTATCTGATTGATTTGGCAAACGAAATGATTCTGAACTGCCCATACTATGAGTACCTCCACCAATGTGTTTATCATTAGTTCTTACCATAGTATTGCCGCTTTGCTGGGTTGACCTTGCCGCTTTTAATGCAGAGGCAAAATCAATATCTTTTGCTTTATAGCCAGGCGTATCAGCGTTAGCTATATTAGTTGCAATTAATTCTGCTCGCTGTGAACGGATCAACATGGCTTGCGGATGCACACCTAATGCTTTATCAAAACTGATAGCCATAACCTTCTCCAAAAAATTGACTTACCCATTAATAAAGCAAAAAATAAGCCATTAATATTAGGGCTTGCTATATTTTTATAAGGCTATGTATCTAAAAATAAAAACGACGCTAGGTGCGTCGTTTTAGGGAAGGGAGTTAGCTTAATTACTTCTTTTGGTAAATAATACCAGGGTTGCACCTAACCATATCAAACTCAGTACTTAGGCCAGTTAGGGACTCTGACGCGCCTAAAAATAGGTAACCGTTTGGATTTAACGCTTGTGCAAACTGGTTAATAATTTTAGCTTTTATTTCAGGCGCAAAGTAAATTAGTACATTTCGGCAAAAAATAATATCAAATTTACCCATTAACGCGTAAGAATCAAGCAGATTTAAATGCCTAAAACTAACTTGTTTTTTTATTGTATCGTTTACTTGTGCCATACCGTTGCCGCTGTCTTTAAAAAACTTTTTACGACGCTCTGCAGATAACCCTCTGGCAAGTGCCAGCGCGTCATACTCTGCATTTTTACACATATCAAGCATGGTATTAGATATGTCGGTACCAATAATTTGTGCCCCCATACGAAGCACACCTGGTTGCTTAGCACTAAATTCAGCAACCGACATAGCTATTGAATAAGGTTCTTGGCCTGACGAACTGGCAGCAGACCAAATTTTTAAAGGTCTTCTTAAATCTTTAAATTCAGGGAAAAGCTTGTTTTGGAGCAACTCAAATGGGTATTGATCTCTAAACCACAAAGTTTCGTTGGTGGTCATTGCATCAACAACAGCGGCTCTTAATTGCCGCTCGTGAGGCCCGAGAGTTTTACTAACCAATTCCGATAAAGATCCCACATTAAATCGAGTCATTAACGGAGCAAGTCGGCTTTTAACTAAATACTGTTTATTTTCACCTAAAACAATGCCGCATTGCTGCTCTAAAAACGAACGAAACTGGTCGTATTCACTTTGCTGCAAATCTTTATTATTCAAGTTAGTAGCACCTATTTTTGTTAATCACAATGAACCCACTTTTTAACCGCTGTTGCTAATTCATCTGGGTTAAATTTAGCAATAAAGTCATCTGCCCCTACTTTTTCAATCATCGCTTGGTTAAAAACACCACTCAAAGAGGTATGCAAAATAACATGCAAAGGTGCAAGTTTGGGATCTGCTTTTATTTCAGCTGTTAAGGTATAGCCGTCCATTTCTGGCATTTCAACGTCTGAGATAAGTAATGCTACTCGCTCTGTAATATCATTTTTACAATCAAGCTCTGCTATTTCTTTAAGCCTAATTAAAGCTTCCTTACCATTTTTAGCAAGCTCTGTTTGAACACCTAGCGGCTCTAAGGCTCGTTTAACTTGATTACGGGCAACAGCAGAGTCATCTGCAATAAATACGATACGTTCGCCTAAATCTCTTTGAATATCGCCACTTTGTGCAACTTCAGCACTTACTTCTGTGTTTACTGGACAAATTTCGTTGAGAATTTTTTCTACATCGAGAATCTCGACTAATTCATTTTCGATTTCGGTCACTGCCGTTAAATATGAATAACGTCCGGCGCCTGATGGCGGTGGCATTATTTTTTCCCAATTCATATTTACAATGCGTTCAACTCCGCCCACTAAAAACCCTTGCACAGAGCGATTGTATTCAGCAATGATTATAAAGCTGTCTTTAATGTTGTCGATTGGGCGCCCACCTACAGCCATTGATAAATCAATAACCGAAATGGTTTGACCACGAATATGTGCAACACCACGAATATACGGATTAGATTTTGGCATGCTTGTTAGTGGAGGGCATTGCAGCACTTCTCTCACTTTAAATACATTAATACCAAAACGCTGACGCCCTCTGAGCTTAAATAAAAGTAATTCTAGGCGGTTCTGCCCAACCAACTGTGTGCGTTGGTTTACTGAGTCTAAAATGCCTGCCATTCAAATCTCCTAAAGAAAACAAATAATACGGAACGATAATTGCTTTCTATTTATAAAGCTACATAACATCGCGGGTGCGTCTACTTTTTGACGCAAAATATTTATACCCTGTTTGAAACCATAAGCATAGTCGAAACATTATGAGTTTGTTAAAAAAAATCAGAAGATACAGTGTTTTTTATTTTGTTACTAGCTTGTGCTTTGTATTCCCTTTGCAAGCTAAAGTGTTTAGTAAAGATTTATTACAAGACATGGCCGTTGCTTACATAGCTAAGCAAATTGGTACATTACAAAATACTAATACTCAATTAAGTGCTCTGCCTTTAGACAGTCGCATTCCTGATCGTGTCTGTAATACAGAGCTTGAATTATCAACATCCGATGAGCCACCATTTAACCGCCAAGTAACCTTACAAGCCAAGTGCAATGATGCTCAAACGTGGGCTCAATACGTTCATGTAAGAGTTGTTGAAATGGCCCCAGTTGTTGTTGCCACTACTAATTTAACCCGCGGTGAAGTAATAACTAAATCGCATTTAAGTATTGAAATGAAACCAACTCACTTTGTACGAATACAGTACTTAGATGATCCCACAATGCTAATAGGTAGTAGAAGTAAACGAAATATTAGAAGTGGTATGCCAGTATTACTAAACCAAATTTGCATGGTGTGTAAAGGTGACTCTGTTAATATTTACGCAAACCTGAGGGGTCTTAGAATTAAAACCACAGGTATTGCTTTAGAAGACGGTACTTTGGGCGAACAGATACAAATAAAAAACAAAAAATCAGGTAAAGTTTTAAATGCGCGAGTAGATGGTGTAGAGTCTGTTCAGGTGAATATTTAATTTAGATTTATACTAAAGTATCCTACGTATATGCCGATAACATGGCATAAGTTGGGTAATATACGGGTTTATTATTATGGTTAATCAAGTTAATGGCAGTAATCAACAAGCTAATGCGTTAACAAATGCAAAGCAGCAACAAGTTGATTTAAAGAAAGATAACGCAAATACACAAGCTGCTCAGGCCCCTTCGCCTAAAGCTGCAAGTGATTCTGTAAGTTTAACGCCGCAAGCGCAGCAATTAAAAACGCTTCAAGATAAAGCACAGCAATCGCCTGGCTTTGACAGCGATAAAGTTGCTGAGCTAAAAAAAGCAATAACTGAAGGTAAATACCAAGTGGACAGTGAAAAGCTTGCTAAAAACTTAGCTGATTTTGAGTTTAACGTGTATGGCTGATCATAATAGTTTAATTAGCGTAAAGCTAAACCAACAAGTAAGTTGTTTAGACTCTTTACACACGCTATTAAACGATGAGCTTACTGCTATTGCCTCACGACGAGGTGCTGGTTTAAAAGAAATTGCCCAACAAAAAATGTCTTTTTTAACTAAGCTAAGCACTCTAGATAAAGAGCTAAGTAAGTTAATTGCCAGTAACGATACACAAAATCCTGAAATATCTGAGCTAATAAGCCAAGTTAAAACGCAACTTGCGCAATGCCAAAAACAAAATAATGTGAATGCTCATGCTGCCCGTCAAGCGCAACTTAGTGTTAAACAATTAAAAGAGATATTAATTGGCGCACCAACGTCAATGACCTACGACCAAGCCGGTAAATCTGTAAATACCGAGAGTAAACTGGTTCGTAATCTAAAAGCGTAAGCCCAAAATTTTACATTAAAAAAGCCTTATTGATTTATCAATAAGGCTTTTTTAATGTCCTTGTCTCGTCCTGAAATATGTTTACACATATAGGACTTATTATGACCAAGTCAAATAATACACCGATCAAACGAACACAACGAGATTATTCATTAGGCTTTAAATTACAAGTTGTCGACGCTGTA
>NZ_JACJED010000017.1:0-116800 GCF_014163885.1 Pseudoalteromonas sp. SR43-2
ACTGTAAGTCGGGCCTTGCTGGTATCAGCCAGTGCCTCATCTCCCCAGTTTGGTGCCAACGGTTTAACAGGCCTAAAGAATAATATCCTTTATCAAACATAGTCAGTGAATTATCTGGTGTACGTCCAATTAAACGCTCAGCTAATTTCAACTCGTTGGTTTTATAGTTATCAAACTCGCTACTGAGCAGTTGATGGCTGGTCAATTCCATATGACAGACCATGCGTATTTGAGGAAAGGCTGTATCACCGTATTGGTTGCTACCAGAAGAGAAGGCTTTACGATTATCGGGCGTGTCGGCTGTTCGCCACACAACACCGTCAACAGCTAATAGGTTCAAACCATTCCATGTTTCGAATGACTGTTGCTTATACATTGATTGAGCAGACTTATTGAAAACGTGTTTAACGGGATCATCACCTAACCTTTGTCTCGCCTGTACCATCGCACTTGGAGCAACGAGTGGGTTCTTGCCTGGTAACATGATATCTAGCTTATTAGCGATATTCCAAACTGATAATGCCATGCCAATAACTGACCACAAAACGGCTTCAAGCGGTAATCTTCGCTTACGGACGGTTGCAATCCCTGCTTGTTGAAAACCTTGTTCAATGATTTCAGGGCCAAGAATTTCTGATAATTTTTCAAAGGTATGGTATCGGCTGCTTTCTTCAAGTGTTGCTTGCAGTGCTTGTTCTATATTCACAAAAGAATCCGTAGTTAGTTTCCTAGCTACGGATTTTGCATGATCGTTTGGATGGGTCATTTTCTTAACTGATCGGCATTAGGCCAGCGCCTTCTTTACAAAAGAAATAAAGTAAAATTTAATTAAAAAACAGTCTATTCAGTTCCCTGTGACATTGCTTTGTCGCATGATGCAAGTAAGCAAATCAGATTATTATGACTGGCTAAAATGCCCACCAGTAATAATCAGCATTGATGCGCTAAAGCTGTACCGACGTATCCGCCAGCTTTTTGAAAAGAGCGGAGGGAGTTTAGGTAACCGAGAAATGGTGAAGAGACTTTGCAAGGAAGGCTATCAAGTTGGTCGGTACCTTGTTCGTAAGATTGTACGCCGTGTATGTTTAAAAGTTACACAGCACTAGGCATAAACACTCAGACTCTGTTTCAGCTAACTTACTTAACCAGAACTTCAATCCAATGGGTGCTAATCAAATTTAGGCTGGTGATGTGACTTATTTAAAAACAGGTGAAGGCTGGATGTATTTGGCTGTAGTGATGGATTTATATTCACGCTGAATCGTAGGATGGCATATCGATAAATGTATAACAACGGGCTTAATAAGTAAGGCGTTATCAAAGCCTAAAATTTGCGACAGCCGCCGATTGGGCTCGTTATCCACACCGAGCGAGGTTCACAATATACAAGTTTACAATATAGTAAACTGCTCGCTAGTTATAGCATAAGAGCAAGTATAGGGGATGTGGGAGCTTGCTGGGATAATGCTGTCGTTGAGCACTTTTTTAGTAGTTTAAAGCATGATTGGTTATTCAAAGTAAACCAGCCAATGAGAGTATTTATGAAAAAATAAGTGGTTGTATACATTAAATATTACAACTTAGAGCGTCTGCATTCAGCGAATAATGATTTATCGTCTGTGGAGTTTGAAAATTATCAAATTAAAGTGTCTAGTTTTAATTGACCAGAACAATATATGGTACTACTGCTAGAAAGGGGAGATTAAGTTGGGAAATATTATTAAATATTCATGTGATAAAACGTATTTATATTATTCGTAGGCAAGTCTAATTTTAACAATATGCCTTTTCCACAATGTGGAAAAGGCATCTAAAATAAAGGTTATGTTGGTAAAACTAAGAGTTAAAGCTGGTTAAAAGCATTTCTAATATATCTGGACTTATCTTAGATTCATCTATAGAAATATTTACACCATTTTTTGTCGTCGTAAATTTTACACCACTTACGTTGCTTTTAATAAGCTCTTTGAACTTACCGTCATAAGCAGTTTTATCTTGAGCTTTGTCATTTTTAATTTTATTTAAAATATCACGTTGTAACTTTTTAGATTCCTTTTCTAAAAATTCGTCTATTTCTAATAATTCTTCTTTAGACTCTTTACCAGTAAGCTGTGATGTTTCGATCGCTTTAAAATGTGAAGCTAAATTATCGAGATAATTATCTTTATTATATTTAACTAATTCTCGTAGAAATGGAGTAGATATAAATTTTAGGGCAGGGAACAGCTTTATAATATCGTTAGGTATATTTGAAAAGCTTAACGCGTAGTAGACGTTGCTTTTTTTCATCCCCAAAATTTCACAAAGTTTTGTCCCTGTTAGCTCCATACCATTTCTTTTTTCCAGTTTATCCTTTAACTCACTAATGGAGCGTGCTTTATCCATATAGCTAGGCTCTGAGTATTCATCCATTACTAAGGCGAAATGAGCGCGTTCTTCTTCCGTTAAATCTTTGGCAACAACTAAGGTTAATTTTGTATCTGGTAAAAGAGAAACAGTGTAAGCACGACGAAGACCACCTAGGATTTCATACTTTCCATCAACAAGTTCGGCTCTAACGGCTTCAGTATTACCACCTGTAGATTTTATTGAATGATAAATATCGAGCACAGATGCTAAAGACAAATCTTTAAAAGATCGCTTATTATAAATCGACTTTATACATTCATTTAAAACATCCTGACTTTCAATTTCAACGCGTTCCCATTCAATGTCTCGTTCAGAAATAGGTGAACGTTCAACTATATTATTTCCACTATTTTTTGTAATAAGCTCATCAAGATTAGTAGTTGTAATTTTACGTCCGATCACGGCTCTTTTTTTGGTATTCATAGTGGTCTAGCCTTTGTTTTTTCTATTAAACGTAATTGTGTCAAATACTGAACGTGTGAATTCTTCAGCTTTTAGACGCGCTTTTTTTAAAGCATCTCTATCACCAGGATAAAATTTTGGATTAGTTGAAAAAACAGTCCCAAAACTCTCACCACAACGTTCAAATGCTGTTGATAACGGTAAAGACGTATCTAGCATATCTGCACCACAGACCTCCCGAAGTAGGCTTTGGGCATCAGCATGATCAGACTTCCTCGCAATCTTAGCCATATATCCGAATATTGAACTAAGTTTAATTTCGCTGCCTGCCGTTTCGGTCATATCGAAAAGTTCAGGAAGTCTTTGCATAAATTTTAGAGTCGAATGAAAATCAACTTGAGCAGGGGGGACTGGTATTAAAAATGTATCGGCTGCAACAAAAGAGTTTAATAGAAATGCATCCAAATGAGGCCCTGAATCAATAAAAATAAAATCATAATCATGTTTTAGCTTATCAATTATATTTTCTTGCAGGACATCATATATATTTTGTCCAGGTAAATGCTCATTTGCTAACTTTTCGAATTGAGAGGCTATAAATGCGTCTTCAATAGAGGCAGGTATAATATCTACTCCAGATACGTTCGTTGGTTTTACGAACTCATCCAATAATTCTTCGCGACTTACATTCTGTAGCATTGCCTGGGCAACAGTTTCATCTACAACGCCAATAGAAAGATCGTGTTTCATAAACATTGTTGCACTTGCCTGTGGGTCTAGGTCGAGCACTAGGATTCTCAAATCATGGTGAAGTAGGGCAGGGGTGCACCTTAAGCCGTGAGCGAGAGTCACGCTGGAGACCGTCTTCGCAACGCCGCCTTTAAGGTTTGTAAGAAAAATTGTATGGGCTTCTTTAAATTTATCACGGTATTTAGGAACACCTCTGTGTTCATAAATCGCAGTAATATCTTTATGTCCCATGCTATAAACATTATTTAATCCGGCCTGCTTTTTTTGGAACTGATATCCCTCCTGCTCCATCTCAGCTACAGCTTTATCTACTTTTGCCTTAGCTAATTCTGGTAAACTTGCGACTGCAGACTTTGAGTATGTAGGTTCATACTTTTCAGCATTAAATTCTATCTGAGAATTAGTAATTTTCTCTGACAATGCCTCCAGGGTTAGTTTCGCCCTAGTGGCTATTTTTAGTATTCTGTCATCCATCAGCTTACCTTGAAATATGCAGCATTTTATAAAGTTAACATATAATGCTGCATATTAATGAGTTTGTAAACACTAAATGGAATAATTAGTTTCTTGTTTAATTGCTATGTATTTCAATGTTATGCACTTATACACAGATACTATAAATTATATTATTTCTATTAAGGAATATAGAGACTATTAATATATAGACTTCTTATCTAATTGAAAAATAACGATTTTTAACTTGTTTTAGATCAGTTTAATGGTGTTTATGATCACTTTAATGGTATAGATGATCATATTGATGGTATTAGTGATCACTAAAATGGTATTGCTGATCATATAACTGGTATTGTGATTACACATTTATGGTGTGTTTAGTAGTCGATATCTTTTGTTAACTCTATTAAAGAATTAACTTCATCCCTTAGCTGTTTCTCTTTTTCATTTACTGTATTTTTATTTAGAGCCATGCTTCTATTTAGAGCTTTTTCAACTTTATCCGCCTCATCATCTTGGCCAAGGTAACGATAAGCAAACATTAGCTGTGTTAGTTCTGCAGGAGATAGCTTTTCCTTTTGAATTAATTGTTTAGAAATTAATTCTTTCACTGTATTTAGCGCATCATGAGTATTTAATTCTTCTGTAGTACCTTTATTTAGCCATCTAATAAGAAATTTTATTTCAGAAATTTTCTTACCTTGTGTTTTTAATTCATAACCAATGTCGTTATTTTCGCTTTCTAGAAATAAAAACTCCTTACGAGCAATAGGGTGTTCACGTAAGATTTCGATGCTATCTCTAACGCAGCGTTTCATGAATACGCCGTTGTTTTTAAATGAACTTTTATTTTTTTTCAGTCGCCCACTTTCATCGAGTAAACCAAAAAGTCCCTTAAGCTCTTCAATTGCAATATAATGCATTTCATAACCGTCTTTTTTGAATCGACTTAAAATTTCGTACAACCTTTTTGCGTATTCTTGTTTTATATCTAAATATGTTCTTGTTGTTATTAATGCAAACCCTTGTTTATATTCAATATATTCACTTTCGAGCATATCATTTGGCACCATTGTTAACACGCCTCGTTTATACTTAATATTTTTAAATAGAGGTTTGTAATCAAATTCAAAGTCGCCGGAGGTTCCTTCAACTTTTATACCTATTTTGTAGCTTGCAAGTCGTTCAGCAGCAGGAGATAAAATACTGCCAACATGCTTAGAGCTGATATTCAGCCATTCTGATAGCTGGCTTGCTGTATATGTATACTGTGGTGTGCTTTTTTCCCAGTCGGAATCTTTCATCTGCGCCATCATCAGTGCAAACAGGTCCGCTTCTCTTTGCGACAAGTCCTTGCGGCTGAATACAAGTTTATGCCCTTGTTTTATATGTTTAGGTAAATTTGAACGAGAAATTGGGTTTGGGTTTAGTTTTTTTTCCATTTGCACACCAGAAAACTGTAATCAATAAGCTTAAAATACACAATACTGGTCAACAACACCAGTTTTGTGTATTCGAAACGATTGTTTTACATAAAGCTGGTGTTTTTTACCAGTTACATGTAATCAATAAAATTCATTTTTTATTAAAAGTAACTAAATTTCAATGTTTTGTCTTTTTTTGGTTTTTATAAATAACAAAATAATGGTGTTGATATGCCACTATTGTGTTATCTAACATTATAAAACACCATTTATCTGTATCTAACATGAGTCATTTGATGAAAAATACCATAATTGTGTTATCTCAATTTGTTTATTAAGCCTTTAAACTAAGTCTTACTTGAATATAGAGTACAAAATAGTGGTGTTTTTAGTGTAATTACCATAATTATGTAAAGTTAATAGCTAAAATAACACATTTATGGTGTGTTTAAGGAGGTATTCGATATTGAATACACAATTCTGGTGTATTTAACCAGAATTATGTATTGTTAACCCTGTTTCCACAATGTGGAACGCATTTCTATATCTACTATTTATATGGGAGGCGGCTTTGAGCTATAACCGGTCAGTGAGGTGAGTCTTCATTAGTTTGGTAAGAATAAGAAGAAACATTCCTCTTTTTTACATGTTTAAATGAGTTACAGAAAGCATAATATTTATAGCTGGCAATCACTTACACTATTTGCTATTAATGTAGGTTCACAAAATAAGGACGTCTTCGCGCTAAAATAGGGAAAGTGTCCTCTGGTAAAGTTGTTAGGCTTCTCAAGGATGCAGTGCATGGAATCTATTATCGAGTTAATTTCTAAAGTTCCAAACGTTGTTTGGAGTGGCGTCGTTGCTTCTTGCCTAACTTTCTTGGGTGTTTTGTGGACAAATAAAGGCAATGAAAAAAGACAGACAGCGCTGCTTGAACATGAAAAACAAAAATACCAATCCGAACAAAAACTAGCATTAAAGAAGGAGGTCTTTTTAAACGTAGCTAGCTCTTTCGCCGATGTATTAGAATTAGTTCCCAAATTAATGAACTTAGATTTCACGCAAAAAGGTATTGAAACTCAAATGGCTGGCCATAGTGGGATTGTTGCCAAATCCTACCTTGCAGCCAAAGAAGACTCCGTAGCTGCTATTTTAAATTATTCAGCCGAAACGGCTGAATCTATGATTAAATTAATGAAAGATAGAGCTGTAGTTTTAGATCACAAGGAAGCTATTGAAATATTCCAGTCGACAATAGACTCTGCTAACGATGAGAAAGATCGTATCATTTCAATTATGAAAGAATTAAACCTTCAAGGGCACAATAATCAGGCTACATTTGATTATTTAAATAAAAATTATGAGATTCAAGAGGATATTGTTAAACGGAGTAAAGTGAGTTTAGAAGAACAGCAGTCAATCTTAGACCCTTTATTTCAGACTTTTGCAAAAAAATGTTTGAGTGAACATAGTCGCCTTTTATCATTATTACCACCTATGGCTATCGCTTTACGTAGTGAGCTTGAAAATGATCAAAATTCTCAAATATTTGTTGATGCTTTAAATGAAAATATTGAAAGGATGAATTTAGCATTTAATAGTCTATTCGAACGCAAAGAAGCCTAACAAAGGTTTTCAAGTCGGACTCGTAACAGCTTGCTCGGTTCCACTTCGTTTCACATTTTAGCAAGCTACTACTCGCCGCTTAAAACGGCGTTAGGTGTATATGATAATCGACAAGCTCGCAGGATTTAACAACCCATACAGCCTGATGGCAGAAAGAGATGTTAGAGCGTCCGCGTGGGTTTACCTAAAAAGAAGTACAATTACCGAAGTAGGAGCGCTGCTTTTATGGTGGCGTTTCCAATACGAAATTACTTTAGATTTCATCAACAAAGGACGACAATTTTACGACACCTCATCATTTAATGGTGGAGAATTAGTCTCATTTAAAGAAAGGCTTAAGCTTTATCGTGAAAGTGGTGAAAAGCATCCTGTTGAATTACCTTTGCATTACAGCTCGTACTGGCAAGACAATCACCTTTAATTCACTTAACAAGGTTGTAACCGGCGTTACGAACGTCCGGAAATGGCACACAAGAGCCGTTCGCTAGTAAAACTTGAAAGGCAGCAATCCGCGGTAATAATTACCAATCGGTAAAAGCTCTTAGTGCGCTCCAAAAGTAGACGGTGCGCTGTCTCAGTAGACACTCTGGAAACTATCAACCTAGATACTCTTTACTTAGTAAGTTAGTTCAATGATCTTCCTCAGAATAACTAATCTAACTCTCACTTCAAAGCACTTACTTTAATAGACGTTTCAAACAATTTCTCGTTGTGTTTGAAATTTATCTAATAAAAAAACATAATTATTTTTAGAGCGTAATTACGATAATAGATTTCAATATGGGCGCTATATTTAATCATAACTCAATAGCTTATCAATGTTTTGGGGATTCTCAATTTAAGTAAGTGGTACTGTTCAAGTAAAGGCTACAAAGACAATAAATTTAACTGTCTTTATCGTGTGTGAGAACAAGTTTTATCAAAATTAGTGTCAATACTATCGCTGGTATTAGCCAAATAAAATCAGTCATATTGTTCTGCCTTAAAGTTGGGTGTTCTTTTTCAACCTTAATGATTTTTATTATTTTTGCAAATTTAGCCAACAAAACGCAATTCTTCATTTTTACCCATCGCATGGCCCTAGTTAATTTCAGGACAATTAACGAGGACAAATCATGAAAAGTACTAAATCTCAATTTATTCGCCAATACGTTCGAGCCAGTAAATCGCCTTGGGATGACTGCTCTACAATTTTATTGCTAGCAGATGTAGTTGACGAACAAAGTTTGGAGTTAAATTTCAATAATTACATATATTTACATAGAGATAGCGTTGGAAAAATACTTGGGATTAGCATTTCAAATAGTATGTTAGAAAAAAATCCGAGTTTCGAGAATCGATATTTAGAGGGAGTAGATATGACGCTTTTTTTACTTATCTACATAGAGCAAATAACGCAGTTTTGTGAGTTTTTCTCTGAGGAGTTTCAGCAAATATTTATGCAAACGCCAACTACATTTTTTGCAGCAGCAGAGAGTGATTGGGTCGATATTATCGACAATGCATAACCCCCTAAGCGAACATTTGTTCGCTTTTTTTTATAATTTTTTTCGTAAATAGATTTAAATTCCCATGCCTGATTATTACCTAATAATGAGTTATCGATTTTGATAACAAATCATACAAGGAAAGTTAAGTATGGAAAGCACATACGTATCAACATTGGATTTTTTAAAATTATTACAGACATTTAGTCGAGTAATCACCGCGAATGACCACCAAATAAACCTATTAGAATTACGCAGTGATAATTTTAATTTACATGAGCTCTGGGAGGTCATTGGCCCTGAAATTACAGCGAATAAAGCACTAAATGAGTTTGCCATGCGAAAGTTTACTTACGAGCTTATGCATGCTCTGATTAGCGACCCAATAGAGCGTGTGGAGCTGCCATGTGACTTCGAGGATGATGTTTTTTCTTAGGGTTAAATTGGAAATAATTGGCGATTGAAACTGAGGTCATAATAGTTATTTTCAAAATCAAAGTAACAGCCTGATCATGTCTCCCAAAATATGCCGTGAATCATTATTTGCTGATTCGCTGCCCTAACTGCAATAGCGTTTAATAGGGCATTTTACTCAGTTACTGAGTATCAAACCTGGGAGGAGGTCCTGCGCAAATACAGGATTTCGTTACGGTGGCTCAAAAGCGCAGTCATTGTAATCATGTTTGGCAGGGCGCATAGGTCAAATGCAAAGGGGAGGTAGATACGTCTACCTCCCTTTTGCGTATTTCAGTTAGTTCACTCAGTAGCCTCATTACAAATCATAGTGGCGTGGTAAAAAAATAAAAAATAATTAATTTATTTTTTAACCGTCAGAAATGAATTAATAAATTTATAAAAGTGGCAAATGCGCCTGTATTTTTATTTTTTCTATTTTAATACTTTTAGAGGGGGTTATCTTATTGAAATTAAATAAAATATTTACTGTTTTGGTGGGCAATTTATATGTTTATTGTGGCATTTTATACGAAATGAGTGGGCAATTTATACGGTTTAGGAGGACACTTTACCGTGAATAAATAAAAATTTTATTTACCAAAAAACTTACCGAAATTTCTTTTATTGGTTGAGCCGCGGTTAGCATAACTGCATCAACTAGAAATAAGGTAGTGACATGAGCAGTAAAAATTCTCCAAAAATTGTTTTCGCCAATAAGCTATTACATGCGGGATATTCGCTAGAGATTAATGAGCAGCGATTAATAAATCTCGCGCTGTCTAAGGTTAATTCAAAAAAACCTAACCCAGGAAAAATCGTGATTTATCCAACGGAATATGCCAAGTGTTTCGGCCTCAATAAAAGCAGTGTCTATGAGCAGCTGAGCGCAGCTGCAGAGTCACTAAGAGATAAATTTGTCACTATTTTAGATGATAAAGATGAAGCGTTTTCAATCCCTTGGGTGAGCAATACCACATACGAAAAGCTGAAAAACCAAGGGTCGTTTATTACACTGGAGTTTTCAGAAGCCATCGAGCCGTATATTTTTAATATAAAGGGTGATTTCACAGAGTTATTTTTTCATAACACAGTAAAATTAAACAACCTAGCATCATTTCGGCTCTACGCACTTCTAAATAGGGTGCGAAATTATAAAAATTACAAACGGAAGGGCGAGGTAGTTGTGAATTTTCAGTTGCCAGAGATGAAACAGAAATTATTTTTATCCGAATCATATGGAGCATGGCGGGATTTTAAAAATCGCGTACTGCTACCTGCTATTGAAAAAATCAATGCCCACACAGATATATGCGTAAAGTTTAAGCCAAAAAAAATGGGCAATTGTATTACTGCGATTGAGTTTGCGTACAGCACTCAATGCCCTAGTAAAAGTGAACATATAGCAAGGCCGAATCTATTTCGCCGCCCTAAAGTCAAAAAAGGGTCAGCTAAAGAGGGCGAGTGGGCTCGTGAAAACCTCACGTTATTACGAACCTATGAGATGTTAAAACAGAATCAAAATCCTACTTTTAAGCTGAAAAAAGCAGATGTAAGGCGTTGCGTGGAATATGCAAAAATACTTGGTGACGATGAATCTAAGATTTTTTACTCTAAACAATTGAATGAAAAAAAACCATAACGCCTTAATGTTTATACTACTGCATTACGAGTAAAACATTTTTTCAATTTCAGAGCATAGTTTAGTTCGGTATATTATTGAGGCACGCAGCAGCTCAGCATCGCTCTCACTGAGAAGTGGTGCTCGTGTTCTTTTGTCGTAACGTTCAGGTAACTCCGTAAATAGCTGCTCATGTAAACGTTTAATGTCATCAAAAATTTTGACCGACTGAGAGAATAAAAAAATCTTACTGTAATCGTTATTTTTTAACGAGGCCAAATATTTTAGTAAAATAGCCTGCCGTGCCGTTTTATTTTTAAATGAGTGCTCAATTTCAACTGCTGCAATAGAGCCATCTAAGAGTCGCACAGCACCATCCACAGTTCGTGTATCAGATAGGCCGTTAATACGTTTAAATTCAGGCTCAGTAATAAGCCCATTCCACATGGGTGCGTATGTTTCATCACTGTGATAATTATGTATACCGCGCAACATTACAAATGCGTTTATAAGATTATGTACTACATTATTTTGGTTGAACTGCAGAGCAGGGTTTTTATTACTCCTAAAATACACGTCGATGCCCATTAATTCCTCGGCAAATTTGGCAGCAGTATAGGTAGGAACATAGACGCGTCCGTCTGGACTGCGGTGTGTTTTTACCACACGCAGTAAACCATCTTTTTCTAGCCGGTTTAAATGCTCTAATGCTAACCGATGATTGATGGAATATAGCCAACGAATAATCCCTGGTGTAACAATAGAAAACCGAATTGCAATAAGAACCGAGAGCTTGGTCCTGTTAACCCCTTTTTGATGGTTATTTGCGCCTGCACAATACCGCATATCAATATCAAAATAGCGGGGGTAGTGAGTATGAAGAGTGTTTTTCGTTTCTAAATTTTTTGATGGCTGCTGAGTCAATTCAAAAATCCTTTTGATGAGTTAATTAGTAAAATTAACTAGCATCGCAACACAAAAATTATCATCATTTTATAAATGTATTTCCGTTTTTCATTCCGAGATACTCTGACAGCATGCACGGAATCATTGTCGCGATAATTATCGCAACAAAAAGCAGCTTTCAGCTGATGGCTTCTCAACTTCGTTGTTCAACCATAGGGCCTAAAACGCCCGCCAGCTCTGGTGTTGCTCCGCAACGAGCTGGCTCAACGCGCTATCGCGCTAGCGTTGTAGACCCTGCGCGAATGTACCGTGCTCCGCCCTGTACCAACCGCCATACTGCCGCTACAGACAATGCGATGGGTGCCCCATTATCCGCATTTTTCTTCGCTTTTATTTTCTACGAAAATAGATGGTTCGATATCAATTTTTGCAAAATTTTAATCGAATTTCGCTGATGCGAAACACTATCGCGGTTGGTACAGGCCAGCCTGTACATTCGCGCAACTCCATGTGTCTGCGGCTTCGCCTACAACACATTACGCGCTTGTTGGTCTCATTCTGAGACGCTATTTTTGCAGTTTGTCGTGCCGAAAAATGCGTTTTAAAAAACCTGTCTTGCAGACAAAAGCCGCCTCCAAATTAAACTAATTAATGTGTTTTTTTAGAAAAGAATAAAAGGTTTTTACTTAATAAAATTAGGTGGAGTAAGGGAAGGGCTAATTGCTTAATTCAAACTGTTTGTTGCTGAGCTGCGCAGTCAAACGAGTTTGATTTTTATCACGAAATTATTAAATTTGAAAGCATAAATTAATAATTAAGAAGGTTTAAAAAATGAAAAATAATGACGCTAATGATATTGCTATTAATCCCTCAACAGGATTACCTATCACAAATGCGAGCGCTAGCATCGTTGATGTTGGCGGCAATGTAGTGGGCCAATCTAATCGAGTAATGACCGTTTATGAAATTGAAGAGTCGATAGGAGACTCTATAGAGCACGATTGTTTTGATGCTTTTGACTCGTTTGATGACGGCTTTTAATGCCCAAAATTTTGAAAGCTATTAGTCGATATCGAATAGAAATTATCTATTCGACTATTGCTTTTAGTGGCTCAGGGTTACTGTTTTTACAGTACCAATCAACTCAAAATTTTGCCTGGTTTATTACGCTGACCTTATTCTGTACCAAGATGGCTATTGGCATAATCAACTACGAGAAATATTGCCAAAGTAATAAGCATAGTATGAAAGCTATGCTGCTATATTTGTTATTTAAATTTGTATAACCCTCGTTTATTTGTCCTAAACGCAAAGCGCCCTGATTTTTAGGGCGCTTTTTTTGTTGAAAGCATTAATTAGACTGTCACCATATAAAAAAGATTAAGGTGTATATAAAAATGAGTTTTTAAAACTATTAAATACGACTGAATAGGAGGAAGTAACTTAGAGGTAGATGGTTCAATGAGTCGATAGATATGTAAAAATACATACCTACCAACCACAAGGAATATACAAATTAGTTTTCATATACCTCTGCTTACGCAAAGGGTAAAAATTAGTAGTTACAATTGCTAACTAAATTTTTTTGCTACAGCGTTTTGCCGTTCACCCCCGCCAAAGCGGGGAACCCAACTTAGTAGCACAACAGGCTGACTAATTTTTTATGAACTAATTGTATCTTTTGATTCTTCTACATTTACCACGGAGATTGCAGAGGAATAACATTGCTAACCAATAGCTTATTTTTGAGTGTCCCACATTAAAATCTGGCTTAATTTTTGACTTGCTTTAGCCGGTTGGTTAAGAGCCTATTAGCTTGATGAAATGATTAAACTTTTGCATGCTGGTTAAGTAAAACAGCTCAGCCTTGATCATGATTTAGGAAATGATAATAAGGCTATGACGTTTTACTCTAGATTGAGCGGGCAGTGTTTATTGATGGCTTTTACCACCAACAATAGCCGTTTACTCGGCGAATAGCTCGGCACGAACTAAAATTGAAGGCGCAATTACACAAATTAATTTACTGGCTAGGCATTATTACTTAGTGATACCCAAAGTAAGCCAAGCTTTATCGTAGTTGTTATTAAGCCAAAAGCTTCTGATATTTTTGAAATTCCTACCTTTATAAAAAATCAATCCACGCCATCTTGTAAAAGCTCTTTATAGATTTTGTAAGTAAAGACAAAACTGTATAGCTATATGTAAATGCTACCCTAGTATTTGTAAAGGGCGACTACTTTCTAAGTAGTAAAATTAAAATTATTAATATTTATAGCCGCTTAAAAAAATAAATCTCGTTTTATTCCACCATAAAAACAAAGTTTCATTCAAACAACTAGGATGGGTTCTGACTCTTATTGATAACTTGGTGATTGAAAATGATTTAAAATGCTTGACTGTGTTTGTTCTGTCTGTAGTATTACGTGCAATGTATTTAAAAGTTATTAAAAACTAATTAACAGCTGGAGTTGAACGGAAGATGCCAAGCAAACTAGACGAATATAAACACGTAAATTATAGCTGGGATGACTCTGTTGCAGATGAGTTAACCCCAATTGATAGTTTGGTTTACCGCTCGAATATTTTAGGCGCTGACCAACGCATTACTAATACAGGTGGTGGTAACACTTCTGCAAAATTAATTGAAACCGATCCACTAACCGGTGAAGAAGTCGAAGTGCTGTGGGTTAAAGGCTCAGGCGGAGACTTACGAACAGCTAAAAAAGAAAATTTTTCATCATTATATCAAGGTAAATTAAACGCACTTGATGCTACATACCAAGCGCGTGATGATAAAGGTTATAAACAAGCTGGTGAAGATGCAATGATTGGCATGTACAAGCATTGTAATTTCTGTTTGAACCCACGAGCTTCTTCAATTGACACGCCATTACACTCAATGATTAATGAAAAGCATGTTGACCATTTACACCCAAATGCAGTCATCGCAGTTGCTTCTTGTAAAGATCAGAAAGAGCTTACAGAAGTTATTTGGGGCGGAAAAATGGCTTACGTCCCTTGGATGCGTCCAGGTTGGGAAGCAGCTAAGGTATGTGAAGAAGCATATGCAGAGAAACCTGATAGTGTAGGTATTTTGTTAGGCCAGCACGGCCATACTAACTGGGACAGTGAAAGTAAGAGCTGTTATGAAACATCGTTATGGGTAATAGAAACTGCTGCTCGTTATATTGAAGAGCATGATAAAGGTGAGATGACTTTCGGTGGAGCGAAATATAATAGCTTATCTGAAGAGGACAGAAACGATTTATTAGCTAAGTTTTTGCCTGTTGCACGTGGTCTTTTATCAAATAAAGTGAAGTTTATCTCGACAGTGCAAACTGATGAAACAGCCCTTCGCTTTGTAAATAGTGTTGATGCACCTCGATTAGCAAAACTTGGTACTTCTTGTCCAGATCACTTCTTACGTACAAAAATTCAACCTCTTTATGTTGATTTCAATCCTCAAGAAGATGGTTTTGACACCTTAGTTGAAAAATTAAATGAAGGTATAGAGCAGTACCGTGTAGATTACGCTGAGTATTACAATAATTGTAAACGAGATGACTCTCCTGCAATGCGAGATCCAAGCCCGACAGTTATTTTAATACCGGGTGTAGGTATTATTGGCTGGGGTAAAAACAAGAGTGAGTCTCGGGTTACTACTGAATTTTACAATTGTGCCATTGAGGTTATGCGTGGTGCTGAAGCGATCAGTGAGTACACAGCACTGCCTCAACAAGAAGCATTTGATATTGAGTACTGGGCTTTAGAAGAAGCTAAGTTACAACGTATGCCAAAAGAAGCACCACTAGCACGTGATGTAGTAGTTGTAATTGGCGCTGGTGATGGCATTGGTAAAGAAACAGCATTTAGAGTAGCTAGAGAAGGTGCCCATGTTGTATGCGCTGACTTACGTGAAGAAGCTGCTCAAAAAACAGCTGATGAATTGACAGCTATTTATGGCCAAGGCATTGGTGTAGCCGGTACGGGTATTTCAAGCTGTGGTCCAGCTATTGCTCAAGGTGTTGATATTACTGACCGCGAAAGCGTTAAGAAAATGTTCAAAGAAGTCACGTTGGCTTATGGTGGCATTGATAAAGTAATAGTAACTGCAGGCGTGTTCTTAGCACCTGGCCAACCAGGTATGACGAATGATCAACAATTTGATGTTAGCTTTGCCGTTAATGTTAAAGGTGGTTATATAGTAGGTACTGAGGCCAATGAAATCTGGAAAGCACAAGGCCTTAAAGGCTCTCTTGTTCTTACTACAAGTGTAAATGCTGCGGTATCGAAGAAAGGCTCATTAGCCTATGACACCTCAAAAGCCGCGGCAAATCACTTAGTTCGTGAATTAGCTGTTGAACTATCTCCACTTGTTAATGTGAATGGTTTAGCGCCTGCAACAGTTGTTAAAGGTAGTACTATGTTCCCGCGTGACCGTGTAATAGCATCTTTAACTAAATATAAAGTTGAATTTACAGAGTCGGATTCTGATGATGAACTTCGCGATAAACTCGCTAATTTCTATGCTCAGAGAACGCTCACTAAACAACCTATCACGCCAGAAGATCAAGCAGAAGCTGCTTACTTAATGGTGTCAGGACAGTTGAGCAAAACAACTGGTCAGATTATTAGTGTTGATGGTGGTCTGCACGAAGCCTTCTTACGCTAGAACTGCACTTTTTAGAGCGCTTTTTTAAAAGCGCTCAATTATAGACTGATAAAATACACAAAATAAGAATTAGGAATAAGTTATGACACAACGTATTGATAAATCACTGATAGCTGATGAAAATGCTCAGTTATTGAGCGACTTAAATGAAGATTACCAAGCATTAGGTAATAAACTTGCGCGTAATGATATTAATATCGAAGATATTACAGAGAAAGCTCAGGCTTTCCAAATCGCAGTGCCATCTTGGGGTACTGGTACCGGTGGTACTCGTTTTGCACGTTTTCCTGGTGAAGGCGAGCCTCGTAATATCTGGGAAAAATTAGAAGATAGCGCGGTTATTAATGATTTATCTCAGTGTACAGAGCGTGTTTCACCTCACTTCCCTTGGGATAAAGTAGATGATTTTACTGAGTTAAAACAATTCTCAGATGAGTTAAACCTAAGCTGGGATTCGATCAACTCAAATACATTCCAAGATCAACCAGGCCAAGAGCATAGCTTTAAATACGGTTCTTTAAGTAATACAAGTGCTGAATCACGCGACCTTGCAATTGCACACAATCTTGATTGTATTGAATGGGGCAAAGCGCTGGGTTCTAAAACATTAACAGTTTGGGTTGGCGATGGCTCTAACCATCCAGGTCAACAACATTTTCAAAGTGCTTTTGAGCGTTATTTAGAAAGCATGAAAACAATTTATGCTGGTCTTCCAAGTGATTGGGAACTACATATTGAGCACAAAATGTTCGAACCTGCATTTTACTCAACCATAATTCAGGACTGGGGCAGTAATATCCTTGCGGCTATGGAGCTTGGTCCTCAAGCTAAGTCATTAGTTGATTTAGGGCACCACGCACCAAACGTGAATATTGAAATGATTGTATCTCGTCTAATTCAATTTAAAAAATTGGGTGGTTTTCATTTTAATGATAGTAAATATGGTGATGATGATCTTGATAGTGGCAGCTTACACCCTTATCAGCAGTTCTTAATTTTTAATGAGTTAGTTGATGCGCAATATCGAAATCAAGAAGGCTTTAACCCTAACTACATGTTAGATCAATCACATAACGTAACCGATCCAATTGAAAGCTTAATGAACTCTGCTGCAAGTGTTCAGCGCTCTTTTGTATCAGCTTTGTTAGTTGATCGTGAAAAGTTATCGCAATACCAGCAAGATAATGATGCATTGATGGCTAGTAACACACTGAAAAATGCATTTAATACAGATGTTAGCCCTATCTTAGCGATGGCTCGTTTACGTAAAGGTGGTGCAATTGACCCAATAGCGACTTATCGTAAAGCGAACTATCGTTCATCAGTTGCATCTAAACGTCCATCAAGCGGCGGAAATGGTTCTGGCATTGTCTAAAAACTCGCCTTAATAAAAAATATAAACATGCAGAGGTATTTAATCGTCTCTGCATGTTTATTGGTTAACACACACTTACACACATAAGAATAAAGAACGTCGATTCATTTGTCATAATAAGAACAAAAATTGGCGCAATGGAGGCAGTATGTCGACAGCAGAAGAATTTGAAACACAACCCGTTTCCCCTAATAAATTACAATCAGCCAATACGTTTGCGGGCAGTTATGCTGGTGAGCACGTAGCAGGAACTGAATTTGTAATAGGTGCATTATTTGTATCATGGGGGGTAGGGGCCAGTGATATATTATTAGGTTTACTACTGGGTAACCTATTAGCCGTTTTAACTTGGGGTTTGATCACCGCGCCAATAGCCACCGATACGCGATTAACTCTCTACGCCTACCTTGAAAAAATAGCAGGGCCGGGCACTATAAAACTCTACAGTGTGATAAATGGCATATTATTTTGTGTGCTTGCTGGTGCAATGATTACAGTTTCAGCATCAGCTGTTCGTGTTCTTTTTGATATTCCACCGCAAGTAGATTGGTATCCGACAGATTTGAGGTTTGTGCTAGTAGCACTTGGCGTAGGTGCTGTAGTTGTTTTTATGGCCGTAAAAGGTTTTGAAAAATTAGCTGCGTTTGCTGAAATCTGTGCTCCTTGGATGATTCTAATGTTTATTGTAGGCGCCTTAGTACTTTTGCCAACAATTGTATCAGCTACCAACGGTGTTAATTCAATTAGTAGCTTTACCGACTTTTTAAATATTGCTAGTCAATCAATTTGGGTTGATACAGATAGTGGAATAGGCTTTTGGCATGTAGCTGCTTTTGCTTGGGTTGCTAACTTAGCAATGCACGGTGGGATGGGAGATATGACGCTATTACGTTTTGCCCGTTATTCTCGCTATGGTTATTTCTCGGCATTGGGTATGTTTATCGGTCACTATTTAGCGTGGATTTGTGCCGGTATTATGGGTGCAGGCGCAGCTATTTTACTTAATACAACTATTGTTGCGTTAGACCCTGGTTCAGTTGCGTTTCAAGCACTGGGAACTTGCGGGATTATTGCTGTTATCATTGCCGGTTGGACAACCTCAAACCCTACCATTTATCGTGCAGGCCTTGCGTTTAGTTCAGTTAATCATAAATGGGGCCGCACAAAAGTGACCGTTGTTGTGGGTATTGTTACCACTATTATTGCGTGTTTCCCGTTTGTATTTTCTCAATTGTTAGGCTTTGTTGGGATCATGGGTTTAATGATGGCTCCTGTAGGTGCGGTTATTGTAGCTGAGCACTGGCTTTTCCCACGTATTGGTTTCACTCGTTATTGGTCAAAATACAAGGGTAATACTACAAATTACGCTGCTATTATCACGTGGTTAAGTTCTCTAGCAGTGAGTTACTTACTTGAAACATCTGGTACCTTACACCTTTTCTTCATCTTAATTCCTATTTGGATTTTCGCGACGTTATTGTATTGCGGATTAGCTTATGCAATGGGAGCAAAGAAAACATATTCAGAGCAAGCTATTGCAGAAAAAGCAGAAGCTCAACGTAAAGCGATTGAATCTGACTATTTGAAGGATTTTGAAAGTAATAAAGGGTCACAACAAAAGGAATCTTTACCCTTTATTATTCGTACAGCGTCAGTAGTGTCTTACTTATCGTTAATTGTGTGTGCGAGTTTAGGCTTGGTTTCTTATCTCACACAAGATATTGAGCTTGTGAGAACGTGGCTACTATTGCCTACGCTTGTTTACTTTGTAACTGCGACTTATGCATATTTACAAAAAGCAAAAATAGGTGAATCGCTAGAATCGACAGACCATATAGAACAAGATTTGGCTGCTGTTAAATAAAGCCACCAATTTTGATTTCGTAAGGATAACTAAGCTACTCAGGTAATAACACTATGTTCTGAGTAGCTTTTTTACGGCTAAAGATAAATTATATAGTTAATAAATAGGAGTTTTAATGACTGATTTACGTGACCTAATACCTGTAGGTGTTGTTAATGCAAACCAAATGAAGGTCTTATTCGACTATGCTAGAGAGAATAGCTTTGCATACCCTGCAGTTAACGTTGTTAGCACTAACTCAATAAATGCAGCACTTGAATCAGCAAAAGAATGTAGTTCTCCTATTATTATCCAACTTTCTTACAGTGGTTCAGCATTTTTCATAGGTAAAGGGGCGGGTATATCTGGGCATGAAGCATCAATTGCAGGGGCCACTGCTGCTGCTCATTACGTACATGCTGCGGCAAAGGTTTATGGCGTTCCAGTTATTTTACATACCGACCATGCTTCTAAAAAGCTACTTCCGTGGATTGATGGCCTATTAGACGAAGGCGAGTCGTATTATAACGCCACTGGAAAGCCGTTGTTTAGTTCACACATGCTTGATTTATCAGAAGAGAGCCTAGAAGAGAACACCGCAACGTGTAAAGAATACTTAGCACGAATGATTAAGCTGGATATGGGTATTGAAATAGAGCTTGGTTGCACTGGTGGTGAAGAAGATGGCGTTGATAACTCAGGCATTGATAGTTCGCTACTATACACACAACCAGAAGATGTTGCTTATGCTTATGAACATCTAATTGAAGTGAGTGATGCCTTCACGATTGCTGCGTCGTTTGGTAATGTGCACGGGGTATATAAGCCAGGAAATGTTAAACTAACGCCTCTCATTCTTAAAAACTCACAGGCATATGTTCAAGATAAGTATGAACTTGCACATAATAGCTTAAACTTTGTTTTTCATGGTGGCTCAGGGTCTTCAGCAGAAGAAATTAAAGAAGCCATCAGTTACGGCGTCATAAAAATGAATATAGATACCGATACTCAATGGGCTTGCTGGCAAGGCGTACATAAGTACTATGAGGACAACGGCGACTATTTGCAAACTCAGATTGGCTCACCGAATGATCCTGATTCACCAAATAAAAAATACTATGACCCTCGAGTATGGCTGCGCCAAATAGAGCTATCTATGGCCAAAAGACTTTGCCTAACCTTTAAAGAGCTCAACTGTATCAATAGATACTGATAATAAAAAGAGCCTGAGCATCCTCGGTGATGTTCAAGCTTCCCCACACACTCTGAACTTCATCCCACTTAACACAATATAGAGATTGATTATGGATAATATAAAAAGTCATTTCAAAGTTTTATTTTATACTTTGTTTTTGTCGTTTGTTATAAGCCCTGTCTACGCAGATGAATCCCCCCCTAATATTGTGCTGATCCTATCAGACGATCATGCTTGGTATGATTATGGATTTATGGGTCACCCTGTTGTCAATACGCCTACACTCGATAAATTAGCCCGAGATGGTCTGACATTTAAAGCTGGATATGTACCCACTGCATTATGCAGACCTTCTTTGGCTACAATAGCCACCGGATATTACGCGTCAACAATCGGGATCACCGGTAACACACCTGCCTTCGATGTGTATGGCAAGAAAGGATCAGCAGAACATAACTTACATCGTGAGAAGTTAATTTCTAAAATTGACAATGTTGATACATTACCTCAGCTTTTAAAGTCAAAGGGTTATGTATCTTTTCAGTCAGGTAAATGGTGGGAAGGAAGTTATAAGCGAGGCGGTTTTGATGAAGGAATGACCCGTGGTTTTCCTGAACCAGGCGGTCGTCATGGTGATGATGGGCTTAAAATTGGCCGTGAAGGTATGGAGCCTGTGACCTCATTCATAGACAAAGCGGTTAAAGACAAAAAACCTTTCTTGGTATGGTATGCACCTTACATGCCGCACTCACCTCATAATCCCGTTGATAGAATTTATAAAAAATACAAGTCGTTAGACTTGCCCGAGTCAGTAAAAAAATACTATGCGATGATAGAGTGGTTTGATGAAACAAATGCCACGCTAATAAACCACCTCGAGGAGAAAGAAGTTAAAGATAATACTATCATCGTGTATGTCTCTGATAATGGTTGGATATCAAACCCTGATAGGTTAAACAGCTTTTTACCGCGCTCAAAACAAAGCCCGAGTGAGGCGGGAGTGCGAACACCTATTATTTTTTCATGGCCAGATAAGCTTAAGCCGCAATCACGACATGACTTAATCAGTAGTATTGATATAGTCCCGACATTACTTGGGGCGGTAGGCTTACCTATTCCAAAAGATATGCCTGGTTTGAATTTGATGGATAATATGCTGTCTGAAACCCCTATTGCTCGCAAAGCTATTTTTGGGGAAGGTTTTGCACATGATATTGCTGATTTAGATGACCCTGAAGGTTCACTCATGTACAGGTGGGTTATTGATGGCGATTGGAAGTTAATATTAAGCTACGATGGAAAAACTGATAAATATCGTAAACGTCATACCACATTAACGAGCCCGCAGTTGTTTCACCTTGCGACGGATGAGCATGAGCAACATAACTTATTTGAGCAGTACCCTGAGGTGGCTGCGAGGCTTGCGAAAAAAATTGAGCAATGGTATCCATTAAAAAAACGTAAAATCATTCAATAGACTCCCAAAATTTGTGACATCAATTTGGTTAAATCTACTTTAGGCATTAGTCACAGAGTATCTTCCTTTAATAAAAGCCTCCAATGAGGCTTTTATTGATATCGGTAGTATCATTTTAATAGCAAAGCCTTATCCGATTTGAATCGATGTTTCGGGAAATTTAAGTGGCTGTAATTTAGGCTGAGTAAAACAATATGCAAAAGTAAAAAGTTAACCCTGCTAACCCGGCACATATTCTAACTGAACCTGCAGTGGGGTATAGATTAGTAGAGTGAAAATTTTTAAATATAAAGTGTATGAAATAACATCGTGGTTTAATAAAAGTTAAGTTATTAGTCGCATTTAAGAAACAGTCTTTTTTATTATTGCTAATATACAGGCAATATTAAGTGGCGTATATTTATCCAATACACAATAACTATATGTTCTATTGGAAGTAAAATGATTATTTCAGCCTCTACAGATTACCGCAAAGCTGCTAAAGCTAAACTACCTCCTTTTTTATTTCATTATATTGATGGAGGCTCATACAAAGAACATACACTAAATAGAAATGTACAAGATTTATCTGATGTAGCCTTAAGGCAGCGTGTTTTAAAAGATATGTCTGACTTAGATTTAAGTGCGGAGCTATTTGGGGAGAAGTTAGACCTACCTTTAATTTTGGCGCCTGTAGGCTTAACAGGCATGTATGCACGGCGTGGGGAAGTACAAGCTGCTAAGGCTGCTGAAAATAAAGGGATCCCTTTTACAATGTCTACCGTGTCAGTGTGTCCAATAGAAGAAGTTACTCCTAACATTGACCGCGCAATGTGGTTTCAGTTGTATGTTTTGAAAGACCGAGGCTTTATGAAAAATGCGCTAGAAAGAGCAAAGGCTTCTGGTGTAAAAACCCTTGTATTTACAGTAGATATGCCTGTACCAGGTGCGCGATACCGAGATATGCATTCTGGCATGAGTGGCCCATTCGCAGCGTCGAAACGAATATTACAAGCTATGACACATCCTCGCTGGGCTATGGATGTGGGTTTAATGGGTAAACCTCACGATCTTGGAAATATTTCTGCATATCGTAACGAAAAAACGTCTTTAGCCGATTATATTGGTTGGCTTGGTAACAACTTTGACCCATCGATTAGCTGGAAAGATCTTGAATGGATAAGAGATTTTTGGGATGGTCCAATGATCATTAAGGGTATTTTAGATGAAGAAGACGCGAGAGATGCCGTCCGATTCGGTGCTGATGGTATTGTAGTCTCTAATCATGGTGGTAGGCAATTAGATGGAGTTATGTCGTCAGTAAGAGCATTACCTAAGATTGCTGATGCGGTCAAAGGAGATATTAAAATTCTCGTAGACTCAGGTATCAGAAATGGACTTGATGTAGTAAGAATGCTGGCTTTAGGCGCTGATTCAGCAATGCTAGGCCGCTCTTATATATACGCCTTAGCAACGAATGGCCAAAAAGGCGTTGAGCATTTGCTAGACCTGTATGAAAAAGAGATGAGAGTAGCGATGACTTTGACTGGCGCAAAGTCAATAAATGATTTGGGTCCGCAATCTTTGGTTTCATATTAATAGTTGTTCTAAGTTATAGGAAAACCTATTTATTGGGGGTCTTATTAGTTATATGGAAAACTAAATGCGCTCATTACACCATATTTTTTATTAAATATGGTTCACGCTATCCTAGGTATTTCTTTTTGCACTGAATAATTCAATGAAGACGTTCAAACATAGAACTCTTTAACCAAACACGAATACTGTCTAGTAGACCAAGCATGAATCAGACATATTATTTTTTTGTAATTGAAGCTTAGAAAATTATTAGACCTTTCACCTTATGTGAAAGGTCTAATAATGAACACGCTATTCATTGTATTAAAGCTTATTACAATATGCTTTTCATGACGTGCCTATTAGGAATCGCTTATAAATCACTGCTAATACATTTGTATACCTATATTTTTCAGTAAAAAGCCACAATTTATATTGTGTCAGTTTCGGGAACGATTTTCCTTGTTAAATATTTCCTAATTTTGTAATATTCATTATCACTCTTATTTAATCATATCACTCAATATTCGGTCACTATTAATCAAGTTATGCAAGGTATAAAAATGAAAAAAACAAAACTCTTTGGACTTTTTAGTATTGCTCTAGCGCTGTCAGCAACATCGGGTTTAGCTCAAGCTGTGCAAAATAGTTGCAGTAAAAAGCCATTTAATCCCGCCAGCGGAAATTATTCACAACTTGTTGAGGCGCTGCAAAGAGCCACTAATACCGGTGTTCCTGTTACAATCACTGGTGATTTTACTATATCTAAACCTATTACGATCGTTGTCAGAAAAGATTTAACGGTAAATGCATCAGGAGCTACCTTTACTTCGGCTACAGGGCTTGATGGTGACATGTTTAGTATTGATGCAGTGAAAAGTGCTTCTGATCAATGCCGTTATTCTAATAAGCGAAACGCAAATGTAAGTTGGAAAGGAGGGTATTTTGAATTTTCAAAATCTGATAACTCAGCCGTTGTACCAATTCAAAGCCTTGTACCATCTTCTAGGCAAGGAGTTCAGAAAACAGGTGATGCATTATCTATAAGAGGTGCATGGACAAATGGGCCGCAGCGAATAGATAACGCACTTGTTGATGGTGTGCTCATGCGCGGAACGTTAGGCTCTGATAAGGTTTTTTCGGACGCGGGCGGTGACAGTGGTGTATTTATGAGCTCCGTAAAACGTGGTGAAGTTAGAAACAGTGAGTTCTATGGTATTCGCGATGCGGGTATTTATGTTTCTGCTAATGGTCAAAATGCGAATATGCGAAGTGAGTACCACTTAATAAATAATGTTATTAAGCGTGCATTTGACGGTATATCATCTAAACGTGGTGCTGATGGCATAGTGATGAGCGGTAACGAGATTGTAGACACTGCAGTTGGGCTTAGCATCAAGCAAAACTTGCCTGGGCGTGTAGCGTCAAATATCACAATTGAAAATAACGAAATCAATCGCTCTGTAAGAGCGATATTATTAGAAAATACGCGTAACTCAAAAGTAAACAACAACGCCATTGTAAATTTAGGTGGTAAGGTTGCTGGTTCAGAGAGTGCGTTAGGCGGAGGCGGTAAATATAGAGGTGTAACTTTTGAGAACCTCGATGGTACTTTAAACCAAATGAAGAATAATAATTTCAGTGCTGATGGTTCAACTTCGCAAAGACGTAATAAAACAGTGATTGCATTGTCCAAGCAAGGTAACGCACCTATTAGTATCACAGGGAATACTTATAATAATTATATTGATATTCGTTCTGTAAACGAATAATGGTTTCCTATTGGTGTTAATAATAACATTACGTAAAGTTACACTTTTAATCGGTGTAACTTTATTTGTATTACTCTGCGTGCAGCAAATACTGCTATTAGAAGATGATACTCCAGATGCTTTGAAAAGACTGAGTGATGATGACTCAAAAAGCACCTTTCCAAAAAAAGAGGAATTGGTAGAAAAAGACTTTACTATTTCCTCGCCTCTTTCACATAAACAAAATCCCAGAATTAACAGACATACTAAAGATATACATAGCTGGATAGAAAGGTTAGGTCACCCCATGTCAAATGACGATATTATTTCATCGTCAGAAGCCATGCTAAACAAAGTTGCTCAACTAGCATCATCTGATTCAGTTATTTATTATCAATTGCTTAGTACCTTTGCCGATTTAGCGCATGGTGAGCAACGTATCTATCTGCGAAGAATTTTAGCCCTTGGATCAACATCACAAATAAAAGCGGCAATAGATGAGCTGTTGTATCATCATGACCTCGAAAATCGTATCGATGCGATAAAACTAATATTTTCGCTAGAGGATAAGTCTACACAGGTAGAAACTATAGATACTATTTTTAATTTATACCTATCAGAGTATGAATATGCGGTATTACTTAATTTTCTAGCTGATGAAGATCAGTATGAATTAGCCAATTTATATCAGACTCCTATTCATTTGATATACCAGTACTCGTCGGATAAAAACGTTAAAGCATTAGCTTTAGATGTGCTCTTGTCAAATACCACTTATAGAGGTGTTTCGATTTATAAATTGTTAGAGGAAGCCGACGAGGATAATAAAGAAGATGTTCTCAAACTATTACGAAATTTAGTAATATCTAAACGGTCAAAATTAGGAAATGTCTCAGCCTTAGTAAGGTTACTCGTTTATATGAAGGAGGATCCAACTGAAACTGTCGAAAACAAAATGATTATCTCGGATATTCTTACTTCATTAGTAGCTGAATAAGTGTCTTATTCCAATGAACTGAGATATCTCAATAGTTTACTACGTACAAGGAAAAGTGCTTCACAATTACTTCAGCTTGCTGAGGATTACTCAGATGTTTGGTGCAACATCTAAGTAATCAACACTCTCGCCTTACGTTTGAATAAGCTCATTAATCTACAAAATTATTACTATTTCATTATTGACTTATTTAACTCTCTAAGTATGCAAAAAATAAGCTGCCTTACTTAGAAAGTGTTTGTATAACAAGAATATATTTAAGCAGCACACTTTTATAAAGCCTCAATATTCCAAGTACCACCTGTTACTTTAAATTTTAAGTATTTTTTATCAGCTTCTATAAATGTTACCCCTTCAATCTTTTTTGGTTTAGACCAAAATGAGGTGTCTTTAAGCCACGCTTTATCGCCATTAAAACTGACGCTTTCTATATTAAAAAACTCTCTAGGAATGCCGACTATTGCGTTGGTATTTTGTGGGGACTTAAGAGATATGTTGATCGAATTATCATTACGATTTATTTCATAATCGATATCGCCTCTGACTGAAGGTACCCTTTGTTTAATATTCTTTAAATGGACCATATTTGGTAGTACGTTGAATGATTCCCATGCAACAGAAGTGGGTTCAATACCTGCTATATACTGGCTTAAGACTGTACTGGGGGCATTCCATGCGTGGTTTTCTGTGCCGCCACTTGGTAGGTATTCAGCAAGTGTTGAAAGGGCAGGGTTGTTCACTTGTTTGGCATAGCGCTGTTTCATTCTTGCTAGAGCGTCCT
Source organism: Pseudoalteromonas sp. SR43-2 (assembly GCF_014163885.1). Taxonomy (NCBI): domain Bacteria; kingdom Pseudomonadati; phylum Pseudomonadota; class Gammaproteobacteria; order Alteromonadales; family Pseudoalteromonadaceae; genus Pseudoalteromonas; species Pseudoalteromonas sp. SR43-2. Next base: position 27,186 of record NZ_JACJED010000017.1, read on the forward strand.
CATAGCGGCCAGCTTTAGCCATAGCGTTATACACCATCCATTCAAAGTGAGGGCTTGCGAATTGATTAGGGATCAAAACATTATCTACAATTTGCTGATACTGAGATGGCTTAGCTAAGTTAAACAAGATTGCAATTGCATTAGCGCGATCATCTTTAAACTTGTTGGGATCACTGCTGTAAAAACCATCTTGCCAATAAAGTTTTTGATAAGCATTTTTTATGGATTCTATGCGAGTATCGTAATAATCAAGATGCTGCTTATTGTTAAGTGCAATAGCCATCTTTTTCGCCGCGACTAATGCGCTGTAATATAAAGCACTTTGGATCGCGCCATAATCTATCGTTTCTTGTGGACCCCAATCAGTCCATTTCCATGCACCACTTCTGAATGTGGGCAGTCCATTATCTTTAATTTCCCATAGGGTCAGGTAGCGGTGAACATAAGGGTAAGCATAGTCGAGTGTTTCTTTATCACCGGTATTGTAATAGTAGTGCCAAATTGCTTGATCAATAAATTGAAGGCTTTGTGCGGGTAGCTCACGAAAACGTCCAGGTCCTAAACCTGCAAAGATACCTGACTCGCTATCACTAAAAGCCATTGTTACTTTTATTGCTTTTTTTAGCAGGTCGCGTCCGGGTTTATCCATTGAATAGAACAGGTAGCTCGCTTGGTCTGCAACATCACCAATCCATAACCCTCGCTCGCGGTCTGGGGTATCCATGAAGTTATCTCGTGCGCATATATATAGCGTGTTTTCAGCCATTTGCCATATACGTGTTAGCCATGTATCGTCCGATTCAAAGTGACCGGGGGTACTACCAATACCCGTCCAACGGTATTTTAAGCCGTGTACAATGGCACCTTTGGGTATGGTGTATTCAATAAAGCGGCCATTCGTCCATGAGAATGACTCAAACTGCTGACGACCTTGTTTTGTGGTATAAAACGTTTCGATGGTACTAAGTCGCATATTTGATTTCACATGGACTTGTTGGCCAGCCTCAGTTTCAATATCAAAAAAAGGCGTAAAGTTTTTATTAAAATCTAAATGGCACTTTATTTTTTTGCCGTCGCTAACGAATGGAAAGTCGGACTCATTAAAGTTTGTACAATTTGATAACCCATTGTTTTTTATGATAGGGATTTCACTTGGATACAACTTATAAAAAGGAGCAGCCGGTGGGCTACGCATACTTTTAGCAGACTGCCAAGATGAGTCATCATAATTGGGCAAATACCACGCATGTTCCCCCCAGTCATCTAAATCCTTGTTGGCATCATAGTTAATATTCCAAGCTGCCACTCTGTAAGGGGAATCTTTAAAGGTTGGTTGGTAGGCTTTATGATCTTTAGCTTTCCACGTGTCGTCTGAAGTAATAACGGTGTCGCCAATATGTGCTTGAAAAATAAAACCGGCCTTTGAGGCTGAAATATGAGTGCCTTTCTTGCCGTTATCTCCGTAGTACCAAGCTAAAGCCGCAATGGTATTATTCCCTTTTTTTAAGTATTTTTTAATATCGACAGTGTCGTAGTACTTATTTGATGCTATTGCAAAGTCATCAACTCTAGGGGCGCTTTTGACCGGTGAAGGCCCCCCAGTGTAGCTGCCCTCAAAAACAACCATCTCACCATTGATCCAAAGCCAGTATTTAGTATCGGCGCTGATATACGCGGTGGCTGATTGGTTAATATCATCAAGGGTGACTTCTTTGCGCAAGGCGACCCACGTATTTGGGTTACCAGCTCGTTGCTTAGTCCAGATCCACTCTGCTTCCCAATCTAGAGCAAATAAATTAAAGGAGCTCGCGGCTATTATTAATGCAATAATTTTAGTGAGGTGTGCTATTTTCATTTTTTTACTCATAATGTTGTCAAGTTAAAAGCTTGGTTGAATTATTCGAACAGGGCCTATTAACCCTGAACTCTGTAACGTTCTATTTTTTTCTTTTGCAAAAAAGTTATAACCTGTGAAAGTCACACGCTCACTCTTTGGCGGTGGTTCATTGGCATTAAGCCAATGAACCGTTTTCCCCGTCATTCTATAACCACTGGTATCTGGGAGGGCTTCGTCTCCAATTAATCGATTAACCCATGTATTGGTAATTTTTATTTCTAATAGGTTACGACCTGCTTTGAGCGCATTACTGATATCTAATGCGAATGGTGGCTTCCATAAGGTAGCTAAACTCTTACCATTGAGCGTGATTTCTGCGACTTGCTGTACTTCACCTAAATCAAGATAAATAGGGGCTTGTTTTTTGACTTGCTGTTCAGTGATAGAGAACGTTTTAGAGTATTGAGCGGTGCCAGAATAATGCTTAATACCTTCTTCTGGGCGTGTGCTCCAGTCTTGCAATTTATTAAAAGTAACTAAGCCGGGGCCAGCCCAATCTTGATCAAATTCTACGCTCCAAGGCCCTGTTAACTCTTTGAGTTTCGCGCCTTGTTTAGCATTTAGATAGACATCTTCCACAAGTTGAGAGTGGGTCCCTGTGTATTTTGGTGGGTTGTTGTCACGACGGAGCAAAATAAACCGGCTAGCGTAAGGCTCAAGTGCTAAGTCAATGATGATTCGGTTTCCATTTCTGCGGTAATTTTGTACTGGCTCGATTGTGCCATCGGTATTGTTCCAGATCTCTGGTATACCATCGCCATCACGGATATCGATACTGATTTGTTGAAACGTTGGCTGTTCGCTATGAAAAAAGTATAAGTCGTTTCCATTGATACGGCGCTTAGCAAACACTTTTACAGGCTCATTGTTTATCAAAAGATCAGGCTGGAACTTAAGCTGCTTAATGGTCTCTTCAAGGCTTAAATTACTCACACGTCCTTTGTGATAAGCTTTTATGGTGTTTGAGCTGTCAGCCCAAAGCTCATCAGCAATGTGTTTAAACTCTGCTTTATTTTGCCACTCACTAAACCCTATTACTTCTTTTGGTTTATTACCGATAATCGTCGCACCTGCGGCTACTAAGGCTTGTATACGTTTTAATGTTTTCACGTGGAGATAATCAGTTTTGGTTAAGTATAAGGCTTTATATCGAGTGCCTTCAGGCAGTACCAACCAGCCGTCTTTTACGCTGACACGATTTAGCAAAACATCGGTGTTGGTGAAGTCATAACCAAAACCGGCAGGTATCTCAACTTTGCTGTTGCCACGCACTGGCGCAACATCACCTAAATGCACTAAAAAGTCAGCGTCTGGCACTCCTTGTTGTAAAAGGTATGAACCTCGGGCTAAATATTTAAACCAGTGTGTGCCGCCATTATTCCACCATGTTTGTGTGCGATCGATATGAGACCCAATTGAGTCCATAGTCATCCCAGGTTTAATGTGATTATTTGGTTGATGAGCAAAGCGGTGAAACATGGTTTCGTTAATACCTCTTGCCCACATATGATCACCATGATGTTTGTAATAATATGGGTGACCTTTCCAGTTTACGGTCGTAGAGGTAAAAGATTCTGCGGAAATGATATTCTTACCGTAGATATGACCTGATGAAATTGCAGCGCTAGTTCGCCCATGATAAACCTTGTCTTTGCCCGGGAATGATTTCACCCAAAATTCACCCATTAAACGGTCTGCTTTACCGCCAGAGGCTAATTCATCAAATGGACCCCAGCCATAAGGTTCAATGTACGACTCTAAACCATATTGGTGAGATAAACGGGTAAACTCACCAAAGTAATTCTCTACCATGAGATCAGATAAGTGCTGTCGATATTCCTGTAAAATTGCACCTGTGTGTTCAGGTGACTCTATTACCCTACCTGTTAAGAGGGGCAGCCACTTGATAAAGTCGTAACCAAACTTTTCTTGAAAGGTGTGCTCTATCCCTGAGGTCCAGTTTTGTCCTCCCACTTCATAACTATCAATTTCAGTGGTTTTAAGAGATTTAATGCCTTTCGCTTGGACTTTCTTTAGTAACTTACCTACAAAGGCATCAAAGTGGAACTGTAGCGCCTTGGCATCAAACTTATCGACTTCTAAGCCTTCACCCTCAACAGTCGCGGGGACGTTATAGGCGCCTGTACTAGTGTAACCAAAACGCAATATACGCCAGTTACCTTCGGGTAGTTTTATGCCATCTTTGGGTAATTTACCACGGTTCAGTACTAAAACATCTTTTGCTTTAGTAATTGCATCCGAGTTAATTTGGGGTGTTAAACTTACCTGACCTCGCTCCATTGAGTTCATTGAAAACCAATCATCAATTCTTGGCACCGACCACAAGTCAAAACGCTTAAGAGTGATTGGTTTGTCAAACACTAAACGGAAAAATTTGGCTTTGTAACCATCAGTTTGTTCACTGACAAGCTGCGGACTAAAGGCCCATAATCTAGCTCCTGGTCGAGGCCGGCGAAGCTTTTCAACAACGGTGGTGAAATTAACTCCATCAGAGGAGATTTGTAATGCGGCATCACCATGCCGATTAGGCGTTTCAATATGTAAACTACGCAACGTAGTCGGCTCATCAACTTCAACTTGTACCCAGTAGTTGTTGGCTTTATTTTTGTTGAACGTTAATGTGCTATCCCAGTCATTGTCAGTGAGAAGTGCTGCATTTAAGGTTGGATCTGAGGCCGTTACTTTCGCATTGCTAAACGCGTTGCTTTGATTGTATTTATTTGCTGGTAGCGCAATCACTGCAACATCACGATAAAATTGTTCGTAGTAACCAGGCTGTGGTGGCAAAAGCGTCTTGTTATTATGATTATTGGGGGTTACCTGCACATACTGCTCTGACCAAGTGATCCTTTTCATTGACATTTCGGGCGTAACCCAAGGGCCACCACTTGAAGTCCAGCCGTCGGCGTTATGAATGCCAAACTCTATATCATTTTTGTCGGCTTGTTCGGCAGCATGAACAAGGTGTTCGTAAAATTCTTCAGTGCCAAAGCGGATGGGGCCTTCTGAAGAATAAGGTTTATTACGACGATGTACATGAAAGAAAATGGCTCCTCCGATCCCTGCTTCTTTCATGGCTTTAAAGTCCTCAGTAAAACCTGGTTTACTGAGGTTGCCGTTCATTGCATGCATCCAGGTTTTAGGTAAATACTTTTTTTCTGGGTTTTGAAACCCTTCAGGAGCGAACTGCTTGGCAGATGTTGTTCCAGATATAATTGCCAGTGAAACTAATAACGTTTTGCATAGTGTTAATTTCATAAGGTATCTCAATATTTATCGTGTTTATATTTAAGTATTTACTTATAAAACCTAAACAGAGTAAGGCTTTAGCTAAGTATTATCTGTCTATCATGGTGCGACATTTGAATAGGTAATATCAGTTCCCTCAGCTTGCCTAACGTCATCTAAATACATGATCACGTTTTGGTCACGATTGACATATTCTCCCCATAAATACCAACCAAAAGAGGGATAAACGCCTTGCTTGTCGTTGTAACCTAACTGTATGTTTTGAATATCTGCGGCTTGCTTACCGTCGATCCATAAAGTAATACCGCCTTTTTCTTGAAAAGGGTTGGTGTTAACTTTTAAAACAAAATCGACCCAGCGATCTTGATATTCAGCAAGGTTAGCGGGGATCATTAAGGTATCATTGCCTTCACCTTGGGTGCTGGTACTGATTTGTTTGCTATCCCATGAATAGCCTAAACTAAAGCCCTGCTTTTTAAGGTTAAGAGCAACCGGTGGGATGCGGTTTGGTTCACTTTGACCATCTCGAGCGCCGTGTATTTGAAAAAATAGTGCGCCTTGATTTTGTGTAAACTGTGTATGTTCACTCGGAAAGTAAGCACTAAATCCATACCATACGGTTGAGATATTACTTTGCGCTTTTTTACCATGAAACATGGCTTTACGGTCCGTGTTATCTAGCTTTTGCGGATCGCCGTTCCATTGTGATGGGTTATTTGCTTTCCATAGTAATTTTGCACTGTAGTTGCCTGAGCGTGCTTTAGATTCATCAATACTGAAAGAGTGGGGGCCCTGTAGCTGAGCAAATAAGAAATTCATCGGCAGGGATGGATCTAGCCCAGGTTGGTGGGTACTTATTGGTAAAGTTGTATTCTCAGCATTCCAGCCGCCTTGCTCAAACGATTCGTGAATAATAGGCTTACTTGATGTATCGCTGTTATTTGTGTCGTTTTGACTGCAGCCAAGTAGAGAGGTTAACAGCAGCAATGCAAATGGTGTTTTTATCGTTGTCATTTGTTGTCATTCCGAAAGTTTAATTAATCTGTTACCAGCGAATCTGGTAACTTTGTACAGCAAAAGAGGGCAGAGTCTTTTTTATCTGTACGTGCGAATGCGCTGGGTTACTGTCTGCGATAGTCTTCCCCTGTTGCCATTCGCCCCAGTTGAGTTTGTTGATTTTCCCATATTTGGATAGGCTTTCTTTGTAAACTTTGAGCCCTGTTTCGTTTAATGCATTTGTAGCTGATGCAGTTGGATGGGCGTCGTTTTTACGCCAGCCCCCTTGGCTTTGTGGGAGCATGGCTTTCGGGTGATCTGCAAAAAACAGTTGATCGAAATTGCTTGTATTATCAATTTGCGCAACCCGATACTTAAACTGTGTACCAGCTGGTTTATCAACACGTAATGAAAGCTGTATTGGCTCGGGTTTTTGATATTCCATATTGTCTTTATTAAAGCTAAACATAAGAATATCAATGTCTTGGTTGTTTGGTTTTTGAGAAAATATACCATCGATATAATTTCCTCTTTCTGAGCGAGTTTCACTGCGTGTATTGCGGTAAAAACGATTGCCGACCATGTCATTGAGGGCTAGTTGTGTCATGGCCTCGGGACTATAAGAGCCTCTTCTGGCATTTCCCCATTGGTATACATCTTTGATGTTTTTTTCTAGCATCATTTTTGACAGCATGGCAAAAAATGCAGAATTATGTGACGTTGCCACACTGACGAAACCCGCTCGTTTCATTTTTACGATAAATTTATACTCATGGATTTCAAAGCGAGCGTCAGCGTTATAATCAGGATGCTCTAAAATGGGGGCTATTTGCTTTTGGTAAACTTCATCCATATCCATCTCATGAGGGTGAGTGATATGCGGATAATAAGAAATGGCTAAGAAGTCATAGGGAACATTATTTTGTTTTGCCCAACTAACAAAGTGTGGAGCATACGCATCTTCAGTGTTACCTGTGTAATCAATGTACTTACTTTTGTGGGTCGCTTCGCGAAAATGAGTGCCTATAACTGCTTTTGGCAGTACAGATTTTACTGCTAAAACGGTATTTTGATAGTGTTCAAAAAATTCTTGTCGTGTAGCGGCCCAATGCTGTGGGCGAGTATCAATTTCTGAACCAACTCTAAATCGCCAACTTAATACCTGCTTCTCTCCGTATGTGTCGACTAAGTGGGAGATAAAGGCGCGAATGTAGTTATGCCAGGCTTTAGCGTCTTTTGGTGGTAAACCGTTGCCATATACGCCGACTCGGTCTTTGGCTAAATAATGTATGCCATCAGGTTTTTCGACAAAAGTATAGCCACGTTGGAATGCCCAAGGTGGGTTATCCAGCACTATCTGGAATATATCCCAATCATTTTCAAGCCAACTATCAATGCGATCAGTTGCTGCTTTGAAATTATAAACGTATTTTTCACCGTCCCAAATATATGTATCACCAGTAAGATCTTGGTTATACCATCCGCCTAGCATACGTACTGTATTTACTTTAGCTTTACGGCCAAAGGTTGCGGGTTTAGATTTTGGGTTTCCGCCCTCTGTTCTGACTGCAACGTCAAAAAAATCATAAATTTCACCATGTTTTTCTTGCTCAGTGGTGAAGTCAGCAGTGAATGTGTGTGCTGTTTCAACCACCTTGTCATTGTGTGATGGTGTCGTAGACGATTGGCAGCCTGTCATACCAATACAGAGTGTGAGTAGAGTGAGCTTGAGTAATTTCATTGTTGTTTCTTAATTATTTATTACGTGACGTTTTTCATAAAACGATGGGGCGTCTTGAGGAAACTTTTCATGCAGAAGCGCTTTGAGTCGTTCTTTAATTTCTGCGTATTGTTTGTCATCAGCTACATTGGCGGTTGCTACATTGCTAGTGGTGTGATTGTAAAGCTCAGTATTTTTAATCTCCTGCGTTTTAGCATCTCGCCACTCGGTATAGCGCCATAGGCCATCTGTTACTGTTACTCCCATGATCTTTCCGCGATTAAATAAGCTATAAGCAGCTTTTTTAAATGGCATCTCAGGGTGATCAGTGACTGTTAATAAACTTTTACCATCTATATTGGGAGTCGGGAGCCCGGCTGCTTGTGTTACAGATGGGAATATATCGATGTTTTCAACCAGGGCCTCCGACGTTTTACCTGTTTGGCGATTGTCATGGGATAGTTCTCGGCTGATGATCAGAGGCACTTTTGTATCTAATTCCATATTAGTGTGTTTATTCCATGCACCATACTCGCCTAACTTATAGCCGTGGTCGCTCATAAAAACGATCATGGTATTGTCCCGTAAGCCCATTTCATCTACCGCATCCATGACACGCCCCACTTGTGCATCCATATAACTTACCGAGGCATAGTAAGCGTGAATAAGTGTTTTAGTTAGCTCATCATCAACATCTCCCTTTTGTGGGATACCTCCATACATACGAAGCTCCCCCCATTTGGTGAGAGCTAGTCGGTACATATTGTCTGGCTTGTCTCTACTAGGAACACTAAACTGTTCGCGGTCATAAAGGTCCCAATATTTCTTTGGGGCATTAAAAGGAAGGTGCGGCTTACTAAAGCCTACAAACATTAGAAACTTATCATCTTTAAGTTGCTTTAAAGTATTGATTGCATCTGCTGCAACTTTGCCATCTTTATAAAAGTTGTCATCAACATCACCCGCTTCATAAGCGAAACGGGTTTTTGCGTTTTCAGCATTGGCGTAAAAATTATCAAGCTTTTTAATATGCGTTGACCAGTTTTCTTGATCATCCGTTACACTATGGTAGACCTTGCCAATACTGATAGTTTTATAGCCGTTTTCTTTAAAAAGTTGTGGCATTGAAACAACATCAGGCTGATTAGGTCGTAGGCGACCATCCCTACGAATTGTATATAGTCCAGTCGTTTCAGGGCGTAACCCTGTCATAATGCTCACTCGAGAAGGCCCGCAAATTGCTTGCTGCGCATAAGCGTTGCTAAATTTTACCCCTTCAGCTGCTAGCTTATCTATGCTGGGACTTTTAACATGTTTATGGCCGTAAACACCCAGATCACTTCGTAAATCGTCGACTAAAAAAATCAACACATTAACGGGCTCTTTAGTTTGTGTAGCGCTTAAATCTGCCTTTACTTTGCTTGAGCTACAGGCCGTCAGCACCAGCATTGATAATGCAGCTATATAATTAAATTTTGCCATGAATCAGGTACTCACCAGGGGTTAATTTTTTCTGACCTGTAACTGGTTTACCGTGTTGTAAAATCGTTACGTTAGTTAAATGATCCAAGTCTAATATTGCTGCGGAGTTCTTTGGTACTGTGAGAGAAATGGATGCTGTATCCCCCTCTAGTGACCAATCAAGCTCAATAGCACCATTAGTTGTTTGTACTGTTCCACCGACTTGATTTAAATGATAAGAAAACTGTGGTGATACTTTAAATTCTCTGAACCCGGCTTTTATAGGCGTTATGCCTAATATACCTTCATAAAACCATCTTGAAATAGTGCCGTATGCATAGTGGTTTAATGAGTTCATTCCTTGCGGGTTGAAGCCATCTTCTAGTGAATAAGAGTTCCAGCGTTCCCATGTTGTTGTTGCGCCATTGTTGATAGAGTAAAACCATGATGGGTAGCTTTCTTTAAATAGCAATTGGTAGACTAAATCGCTGCGACCTGCTTCTTGCAGCGCCGATGCTAGTAACGGTGTGCCCAAGAAACCAGTGCGAAGATGGTTGTCTGCTTCTTCAATAAGTTCAATGAGAAGGTGCTGTGCTTTTTTAGACTCAGCAGGTTCAAGTAAATTGAACTCTAAAGCGAGTAAGTAAGCTGTTTGTGTGGGCTTGCCTTTTTTGGGTATTAAGTTTTTATCAAAAAAAGTATCTCTAAAAGCCGTTTTAATTTGTTGGTGTAATTTAGTTAGTTGCTCTATATCTGCATGCTGGTTAAGTACTTTAGCTGTGTTAAGTGTTAACTCTACAGAACGAGCATAGAACGCCGTACCAATTAAACTAAAATCTGTATCACCTCGGTTTGCTTTTTTTCCTTTAGCCTCAGGGTAAGGTTGCAACCAATCACCAAATGTTTGCATATTTGAAATGTGATTATTGCTTTGACTCTCGTGATAATTTAGCCAGTTCTTCATCATGGCGTAGTTATCAGATAAAACCGACTCATCTCCCGTCATTATGTATAATTCCCAAGGGATAATTGTGGCTGCATCTCCCCAACCAGAAGAGGTCCATTTAATCCATTCGACATATGGGATATATAATGGGATTTTGCCATTATCAGTTTGCTCTTCGCGCATACTTTCTAACCACGCAGACCAAAATCCATACGCGTCGGCCATGTACATTGACGGTGTCACAAACGCATTGGCGTCACCGGTCCATCCGAGTCTTTCGTCTCGCTGTGGGCAGTCTAGTGGGACATCATAAAAGTTACTTTTAAGTCCCCAGTTAATATTACTAAACAGTTGATTTAGCTTAGTATGAGAAGAGTTAAAGTTATCGTATAGCTTGATATCAGAATGTTGAACCAATGCTTTAACCCAATCTTTAGAGGGTTTTTTTGATGAATCAAAGCCTGATAGTTTGATATATCGGTAACCATGAAATGTAAAAGTAGGTTTATATTTAATACGTTCTGATTTTGATGGTGTGAAATAATTGGTTGATATTGCACTACGATAGTTATCAGTATAAAACTCACCCATATGTAGTGCCTCAGCAAATTCTATTTTGATTTTTTGGTTTGCAACCGCCGGAACTATTATTTCTGGCACCCCAACCATATTTTGGCCAAAATCAAACACCACACTCTCTTTTGAAATATTTATTATTTTAATAGGTGAAAGTTCACTAATGACTCTTATTGGCGCGTGTCTTTTAGGGCTGAGCTTAATTGCAGGATCAATCTTTTGTGTATAAGCGTTCTGCCATGTAGCACTGTTAAAATTATTCATATTCCAATTAGGTTGTTCTAGTGCTTGTGAATAATGCTCTCCATCGTAATTGCTGGCAAAGCGAATAGGACCCTTTTGTGTTACTTTCCAAGATTGATCTGTCGCTACGACTTGAGAAGAGCCATCTGTAAAGTGTATTTCAAGCTGAGCAAGTAGAAGCGGGGAGTGGACATGATCGGTATCTTTTAAGTCGGCAATCCTCGCTGAGAACCATCCGCCTGCTAATATTGATGCTAGGGTGTTCTCACCTTTTGTAAGCTTATCGGTTAGATCGTATGTGAGTGTTTCTATTCTTTTATTATACGGAGTCCAGCCAGGGGTCATTACATCAATTTTTGATACTTCTTCTCCGTTAATGTAAGGCTTAAAGACGCCCTTAGAAGTGATATATAGGCGAGCTTTTTCTATGTCTTTGTTGATATTAAATGACTTTCTAAAATACTGAGGAGTCGCGATAGTAGTTTTTGACGGCTGATTAGCTTGTTTTGTATCAGGATGTCCTATCCATTTTGCCTGCCAGTCTTTATTTGTTAATAGGCCAAGCTCAATGCTTTGCGGATCACTCCAGTTTGAGGTTTGGTTTTCTTCATCCCAAACTCTAACGCGCCAATATACTTTTTGTCTTGAGGTAAGAGGTTCACCTTGGTATTTAACCCAGCTAGTACTTGATGAGTTAACTTTTTTACTGTCCCATAAGTCGGGCTGTTCTTTGAGTAAGTTAAGAGTTGTAGCTACTTGAACTTGATAAGCTGATTGGAAGTTTGAATGAGCTGTTTCACCTATTTGCCATGAGAATTTAGGTTCACTTTCATAGTATCCTATAGAAGATTTAAAGCCTTCACCCACTTTTAAATCAGCAGGAGCGGCAATTAATTCAGAGGTTTGCTTTGGATTTTCTGCTTCCCTTTCGTTGCTGCATGCTGCGTTAAAGCACATGATTGATGTAAGAATTAATGCCTTAACAAATGTCTTATTAGATAAACTGTAATGTTTTGATAAATTCATTTTATGTGTGTGTATGTTAATCAGTTATTTTTTACAGTAACATTTAAACTGTCATTTTCAAGCTAAATAAGTCACTATTGTGATTGATTTTGATTTTTTTGCTCTGTGTAGTGATGTAATTTATTGGATGGATAGAATGAAAATATATTTGAACACACTGTTTTTGATAACTTTAATTACCATAGGGTTTAACTCTTATGGTACTGAACGAGAGGATATTAAAAAAACGACTAATGAACGTCCTAATATTCTTTTTATTCTTGCCGATGATCATCGATGGGATTTGCTAGGTAAAAATCACCCTATTATAAAAACACCTAACTTAGATGCATTAGCAAATCAGGGGGTGAGCTTTTCTAATTCATTTGTTACTACACCTATTTGTGCGTCAAGCCGTGTTAGTATATTGACTGGGCTAACAGAGCGAACTCACGACTTCACTTTTAGCCGACCGGCAACCGGTGTTACTGAATCTGACAATATTTATCCAAAAAAATTAAAAGATAGTGGTTATACGTCTGGGTTTGTTGGTAAGTATGAAATTAAGCTCTCAGGCGATGATTCCGATAGGTTTGACTATTTTGAGCCGTTACTACATTCCAAAACAAACACTTACAAAGGTAGCGAAATCCCTCAAACTCATTATATTGCGCAAAGAGCTAAAGACTTTATTGTAAATATGGAGGGCTCTTCTAAGCCTTGGGTGCTCAATGTTAACTTTTGGAACCCGCATGCACTCGACAGTGACAAAGAGGATCAATACCATTACCCATCAAAATTCGAAGATTTATATAGTGATATTACAATTCCTCCAGCAAAGTTATCAGATGATGAAACATTTGCAGCGTTGCCAGAGTTCTTAAAGAACTCTATTGGTCGGGTACGTTGGGAATATAGGTATGCAAATAACGCAATGTATCAAAAAATGATTAAGCGTCATTATCGTGCAATCAGTGCGGTTGACGAAGGCGTGGGTCAAATTATCGCTCAACTTGAAAAACTTGGGATGTTACAAAATACGATTGTAATTTACACTGGAGATAACGGATACAGCTTAAATGAACGTCAATTAGCCGGTAAGTGGTTTGGTTGGGAGGAAGACCTTAGAGTGCCTTTAATCATTTATGACCCTCGTAATACTAAGCAAGGAGTTACTATTGATAAGGCGGCGCTTAACATTGATATAGCCCCTACAATTTTAGATTATGCAAATGTTGCAATTCCTAAAATGTATCAAGGAAACAGTCTAGTTGGGTTGGTTAAAGGTGAAGAAATACCTTCGTGGAGAGATGAATTTTTCTTTGAGCATATGTATCAGCCAAAGAGGGTATCGATACCTCCTATGGTTGGTATGCGGACAGGCAACTGGAAGTTTGTTGATTTTTATAAAAATAACTATTTACAACTTTATAATTTAATTGAAGATCCTCAAGAAAAATTTAATCTAGCACTACTACCTCAGTATAAATCTAAAGTTGAATATTTTCGTAAGCGCACAGGTGAATATATTAAAGCATATGAAGATCAAAGAACCATAGAGGTTAAAGAAAGAACTCACTTTTTAAATAGTACAGAGTAAACATAGATCATCAGCGGCTTCTTTTAACTAAGAGGCCGCTAGATTTTTTTAATACAAATAAGTGCTTTAACTGAAAATATGCTTTAGGGAAAGGTAGGCTTGTTTTATATCATCGATAAGTAATGTAATCTTCTCTGGTTTATGGCGTGTATAAGGGTATACGGCAAAAACACCTAAAGAACGTGTTTCATAGTTTTTTAAAACTTGTACCAATTTACCGCTTTTTAGTTCTTCATAGACGCTACACTTAGGCACGTATATTAAGCCTACGTTATTAAGAGCTGCTTTTTTTAATGATAATGCATTATTAGATGACATACTGCCATTTACTATTATTGAAGTTAGGCCTTCATTTAGAGTAAAGCGCCATTCATTACTCCCGTTAGCTTGTAAGTCATAACATAAGCAATTGTGTTTTTTTAAGCTGTTTATATCGACGATAGCTTCAGCGTCGGCTAAATACTTTGGAGATGCACAAACAACCCAATTTGACTCTAACAAAGGCACTGCTATTAATGATGAGTCTGTTAAAACTGCAGTTCTTATTGCTAAATCAACGCCTTCATCAACTAGGTCGACGAGTTTGTTTTCTAAGCGTAATTCTATAGTGACTTTAGGGTACTTTTTACAAAATTTTGCAACTAAATCGGCCAGTAATAGCTCTCCGGATATAGTCGGTACTGACATCACAATATGCCCCGAAACTTCTAAAGAAAGCTCATTTACTGCATTAAATGCATCATTCGCTTGCTGATTAATTCCTTTTGCATGTTCAAAAAGTAGTTTACCTGCATCTGTTAAGCTCAGCTTCCTTGTTGTTCTGTAGAGTAACTGAGTATTTAGTTTACTTTCCAAAGCAGATACTTTTTTGCTCACAGCTGTTTTTGATAGCCCCATTTTTAATGCGGCTTGACTAAATGAGTTTTCCTCAACAACTATAGCAAAAATAGCTAATTCTGAAGCCCCTACCATAAACCCTCTTTATTATGACATTAATGGAAACAGTTTATAACTTTATTGTGAATATACACATAAAAGGATGGGTAGTATATTGTCATCTTTAATTATCAACAGCTAGTTACATAGAATAGGAAGTAATAAAGCTATTTATGCTTTTGATTTTTATTGTCAGTAACTGGGTAATATTTAAGATATGAAAAGTATTTAAAATTGACAACTAAATTTTTCATAGCTGCTTTAAGTTTAGTAAAATACAAAGGGTGAAAAATTGGAAAGGTTAATACCAGCTCTAAAAAAAGACAACGTTAACATTGAACTAATTATGTTAATTAGAACAATTCTAGCAGCTTCTAAAGAGATCTCCTTTAGAGTTAGTCAAGGTGCGCTTGCTGGTGTACTTGGCTCAACCTTAGATGAGAATATTCAGGGAGAAGTGCAAAAAAAATTGGACGTTATTGCAAACCAGCTACTCAAAGATATGCTGCTAAATGACGACTCTGTTCGCGCCATTGCCTCAGAAGAAGAAGACTTTGTCGTTGCTGCTACACCAAAGGCACCTTATATCGTTGCATTCGACCCATTAGACGGCTCGTCTAATGTTGATATTAATGGGCAAATAGGCACTATTTTTACAATATACAAAGCAAAAGATGATGTACCTGATGATAGCGAGCTACAATTTGCTCAAAAAGGTGAAGAGCAGGTGTGTGCCGGATATGTCCTCTACGGTGCTTCAACTCTACTTGTTATGACGACAGGAGGCCCAACGCGTTGTTACACACTAGACTCTACTCATGGAGGCTACCTGTTAACAGAAAATAACTTCGATATTCCGGGAAAAACTAAAGAATTCGCAGTGAATATTGCAAACTATCGCTACTGGCCAGAAAAGGTTCAGTGTTATTTTGATGAGGTTTTATATCAAAGTGATGCATTTTCAGGTTCTTCCATGAGATGGAATGCGGCTATGGTAGGTGATGTTCACCGCATTATTAGCCGTGGTGGATTATTCTTGTACCCACAAGATACTAGAAGCGGGAATAGTAATGGCAAAATCAGGCTGCTATATGAAGCTAACCCACTTGCTTTACTTATAGAAAAAAGTGGGGGCTTAGCAACAAGCTTAGGCCAGTCAATTTTAACTATTGAGCCGACTTCCCTTCATCAGCGAGTGCCCGTAGCTATAGGCTCTAAAGAGCAGGTTGAATATTATAATAAGTCTACTATTTAGCGTTAAATACAAAAATTACTCGTCAAGCTACCTATAAGCCTCAGCTGCAGTAGGTGCCTTTTGCAGGGTTATTTAGGTTAAACGGAAATCGTTGATATACGGTAAATGATTGGAACTTGTTTTGTTTATGAATTTGAAAAGGCTGAAAATAATGCCGATTTATATATTGTATTTAAACTGGAGTGTATAGAGTTTGCGTACTCACATATTTGATATTGATGGTACTTTAACTAAAAGTGGCAATGATTTATGGTTCTTAGTTATGCAAGAGCTATGTGAACCAGCGGGTTTCAAAGCGATGGTTTTAGCGTGGGAAGCAAAAAGTAAAACGTATGAAAACTCGCATACTCTACTTGTAGGTGCACTTGGTTTACTCCGGGGTGTTGAAAATGCACAAGAGAAGATTTTTAATACAGCTAAAAGGCTAACCCTAGACTTAATAGATAAGGATTTTGTACCAAAACAAGCCATTATTGCACTCAGGCAAAGTATACACATCTGCGATTTGATTGTATTAAGCACAGCCAACTTTATTGAGGCAGCAAGAGGTTTTACAGCAGCTTTAGTGGAGCGAAACCTAATTACTCAGTTTGAATATAATAGGCTTGTTATATTAGCAACTAATACTAATTGGGAAAAATTTTCCGTAGAGTGTTTTAATATGGGCGATGTGAAAATACATAGTTTTTACAGATATTTACAACAAAAGAACTATCCTCTCAAGGTACCTGACAAAGTGTTTATCGATGACCCTCAGTTTAATGATGCGTCATTAGCGAATGAATCTTTAGAAGTCGTAGTAGTAGATAACCCTAAGAACAGAGATTACATAAGAAATACAGGATTTGAGCGAGTATACTGGTAATAAACATAGAAGAAGCCCCAGAAAAAAGGGCTTCTGTTTCGAGATTACGGTGTGGCGCAGGGTACAATAACTACCTCTATACCCTGACTTTCAAAGTCCTTGATTAGTTTTTTATCTGCATTCGAGTCAGTAATTAGAATGTCGACTTCAGACAGCGGGCAAAAAATAAAATTACTATGCTGACCCAGCTTAGTACTGTCAGCTAAAATAACCAATTTCTCAGTTTGTTTTTTTAATTTTTGTTCTGATCTAATGAGCAAGGGGTCTGACTCCATGACTCCAAATTCCCCTATCCCTGGCGTGCCCATAAACATCATAGTAGCCCGATAATTTTCGGTGGTATCACTTTCATATGAGCTGAGAATAATGCCTTGATCTCTATAAATTTCGCCACCAGGTAACGAAACTTGGTTATCACTATTTTCCGTAATGTAGTTAGCTAATACAAAAGAGTTTGTAAGTATATTTAACTGTAACTTAGCAAGGTATTCGCCCATCATAAAAGTCGAGCTACCACCATTGATTATAATGGAGTCACCATCAGAACATAACTCAACCGCACGTTTTGCAATAAGCTTTTTTGTATTAGCTTGCTTTGTCTTGTCTACAACAAATGAAGAGCTAGAGATATTTTTTTTCTTCTTCTCTCCTGTTATAGATTCTGCACCTCCTCTAATTTTAGTTATTTCACCACGTTTAGACATTTTAGTAATGTCACGTCTGATAGTAGCTTCTGAAGCATTTAGCAACTGAGTTAGATTACGCACACTCGCAAACTGGCGTTGCTCTAAAATGTCTATGATTAATTGTTGCCTATGCTTTTCTAGCATAGGTAATGATTGTTCATTGGTGACAATACTTACAGAAGATTTATTCATATTAAATAGAAATTAACCATTAAAAAATTAGTCATATAACTATATCACACCTGACCATAAAAGACATTTTTTGACATTATTTGATTTTTTTATGCAGCCTCTAACTTTTTTAGTATTAACCATTAGGTGAGTGGGCGTTTTAGCAGATAAAAACACTTAATATAATATTTACGAGTTTGACAAAAATATTACGTTCAGTCATTATCGCTCAATATAATCATTTACAATCACATAACCTGCAGTTAGAATCATTCAGCTAAATACTTCTTGAACAATAAGAATACTAAAGCAGTGAATTATCGATAGTGGCTTATGTAGATTTAATCTAAGGATGTAATTGTGAAAGTAGCTGTACTAGGTGAATGCATGATTGAATTGAGTCAACAAAGTGATGACCAATTTAAAATGGGCTTCGGCGGAGATACTTTAAACACTGCTATTTATTTATGTCGATGCAATGGCGAAGCCGATTACTTTTCAGTATTAGGTGATGATCCCTACAGCCAAAATATGCTGGACGCTTGGCGCAGTGAAGGTGTGGGTATTAACCATGTAAGAATTAAAAACAGTAAATTGCCTGGCCTATATATTATTAATAATGATGAAAATGGCGAGCGTTACTTTAACTATTGGAGACAAAACTCTCCTGTCCGCACAATGCTTTCTGATTATCCTGTCATATTAGATGAAATCAAATCTTATGAAATGATATTCCTAAGCGGAATAACTCTTTCCCTTTACCCTCAAGATGATTTAGTTGCGCTATTTAATTGCCTATCGCAATACCGTAAAGAAGGCGGAATAGTAATATTTGATAATAATTACCGGATAAATAATTGGATGAGTACTCATGATGCAATAGAAGTTTTTACGAAGATGATGTCGTTAACTGATATTGCATTACTGAGCTTTGATGATGAAAAAGCTTTATATGGAACCCACTCAATAGAAGATTGTATTACTCGTTGGGTGGATTCAGGCACTTCTGAAGTTGTTGTGAAGAATGGTCACCGCGGTTGTCATTTTTATAAAGATAAAGCATGTACATTTTATCCATTAGAAACAGTACTAACTCCGGTTGATACAACAGCCGCAGGTGATTCATTCAATGGAGCATATATAGCTGCTAAGTTACAAGGTCGAAACGACGAAGCTTGTATTAAGGCTGGGCAGCAATGTGCTAGTACGGTCATCATGTATAAAGGTGCCATCATAAATCGCGATATATGTTTATTAGGTGGTGATTTATGAAATTTTTTAGATTTGCTTCTACTATTTTTGTTCTTTTTCTTTTATCTGCGTGCGGTAGTAAGGATGATAGTCAAACTTCAATTCGCTTAGCCCATCATTTAGATACTAAACATCCAGTCCATAAGTCACTTGTTTATATGAATGAAGTGCTGCAAGAGTTATCAGGGGGCACTATGCGCCTGATTATCTATCCGTCAGCTCAAGTGGGTACTGAGCGTGAGGTTCTTGAGCTCCTCCAAATTGGTAGTATGGGAATGACGAAAGTTTCTGCGAGCTCGCTTGAAGCTTTTGTACCACAAATGAAAGTTTTTAGCCTCCCCTATTTATTTAACGACCATGAACATTATTGGAAAACTTTAGATAGTGAACTTGGCCAAGACTTACTTGATGCCGGTACTCCCTTTTTGATTAAGGGCTTAGGGTACTTTGATGCAGGTAGTCGTAGTTTTTACTCTACAAAGCGTAAAATAGAGAAGCCTGAAGATCTTCAGGGGCTAAAAATAAGAGTTATGAATAGTAAAACAGCTGTAAGTATGGTTAACACTATGGGCGGTGCGGCAACGACTGTTAGTTGGGGGGAGTTATATACAGCACTTCAACAAGGAATCGTCGGTGGTGCAGAAAATAATCCGCCTAGCTTTTATTTCTCGAAGCACTATGAGGTTAGTAAATACTACTTATTAGACGAGCATACTTCAATTCCTGACGTAATTGTTATCGGTACTAAAGTGTGGAATAAGCTTAAGCCTCAAGAGCAACAATGGTTAAATCAGGCAATGATAGAAGCGACTCAGTATCAAAAATCACTTTGGGCAGATTCGACATTAATGTCACTACAAAAAGTAAAAGAGGCTGGTGTTGAAATAATTATTGCAGATAAAAAGCCTTTTCAGGAAAGCGTGCGCCCAATCTATGATTCACTACAAGGAACTTTACTTGAGCCGTTGGTAGAAAGCATTAAAGAAATCGGAGAGCAAAAATGAAAATTTATGAACAATTTCTGTTAACGATTGACTGCTATTTACGCGTTTTACTCACTATCATGATGGTGCTACTTGTTATTGATGTGACGTGGCAAGTACTCACTAGGTTTATCTTACCTCAACCGAGTTCATTTACTGAAGAAGTTGCTCGATTTTTACTTATTTGGATTAGTTTACTTGGTGGAGCTTATGCCTATCGAGAGCATAGTCACTTAGGTTTCGATTTGATTGTAAGAAATTTATCTGCAGCGAAAGCCAAAATTATTTTTAAGCTATGTTGTTTATTAGTCGCTATATTTGCAATCTCTGTATTGATTATCGGTGGGTTTAACTTAGTCCACTTAACTTGGACACTCGGTCAGCACTCTGCTGTTCTAAATGTGCCGATGGCTGGTGTCTATATGGTATTACCCTTCAGCGGATTACTATTTTTATTGTATAGCACTTACTTCTTCTTTAATGCCCAAAATTACTCAATTGAGCAGGAGAAGAATTTATGACAAGCATGATTTTGTTTGGTGTATTCGTATTATTATTGTTAGTTAATTTGCCAATAGCATTAGCTATTATATTTGCAACATTAGTTACTATGTTAGCGACAATAGATGCATTACCTGCTCTTACAACAATAGCTCAAAGATTAACAGCTGGTATTGATAGTTTTGCATTACTGGCTATTCCTTACTTTATTTTATCTGGGTACATCATGGGCCAAGGTGGCATTGCATTAAGGTTGATTGAATTTGCAAAAGTATTAGTGGGACGCCTTCCCGGTGGCTTAGCATTCGTAAATGTAATTTCATGTGCACTTTTTGGCTCTATTTCTGGATCTGCAGTGGCCGCGACTTCAGCTATTGGTGGGTTCATGATTCCTGCAATGCAAAAAGAAGGATATGACAAGCCTTTTAGTACTGCTGTAACTGTAACTGCTGCTACAACAGGTATGTTAATACCTCCAAGTAATATATTAATAATCTATTCGCTGGCCAGTGGTGGTGTATCAATAGCTGCATTGTTTATCGCAGGTTACTTACCTGGTTTATTAGTTACGCTTTTGTTGATTGGGGGAGCGGCTCTGTATGTTAAACGTAAAAATATTCAACCTTTATCAAATGAGTCTATAGGGCCTTTCTGGCCATCTCTTTTTGGTGCTGTTCCAAGTCTATTTTTAATTTTTTTGATAATTGGTGGCATTATTGGTGGATTTTTTACACCTACCGAAGCCGGTGCTATTGCCGTTTTATACTCACTAATTGTGTCTTTAGTTTTTTATAAAGAGCTTAGCTATAAAGACCTTTATCCTATTTTATTAAAATCTGTTAATACAACTGCAATTGTAATGCTATTGATTGGTGCCTCTTCGGCAATGTCGTGGTTAATGTCTTATGAGTTAATTCCACAAACAATTAGCCAAACTTTGTTGGCATTATCTGATAACCCATTAATGATTCTTTTAATTATTAATATTACTCTATTACTAATTGGAACGTTTATGGATATGACACCTGCGGTCCTTATTTTTACGCCTATCTTTTTACCCGTCGCTGAGTCGTTAGGTATTTCACCTCTACACTTTGGCATTATGATGATCTTAAATTTATCAATTGGATTATGTACACCACCGGTGGGAAGCGTGTTATTCGTTGGATGTAGTATTGGTAAAGTGTCTATTAGTGACATAGTTAAACCAATACTGCCGTTGTATGTAGCAATGGTGGTTGCGCTTATTTTAGTGACAATCTTCCCGTCGATTAGTGAATTTTTACCTCAACTTTTAGATTTAATTTAAGCTATTTATATAGGAATTTAATAATGAACACATATTTAAAGCAACAGTTCGGCTTAGAGAATAAAGTTGCAGTTATTACTGGCGCAAGCCGTGGGTTAGGCCAAGCAATGGCAATTGCATTAGGTGAAGCTGGTGCAACGGTTGTAGCAATTGGCTCAAAGGTTGAAAATGTTGCAAGTACAATCTCTCTATTAAAAGAAAAAGGTGTTACCTGTTTGGCTCTTGGTTGCGATCAAGGGGAGGGTGAGCAAATTAACAAGGCCATTGCCGATACAATCAGTGAGTTTGGCCGAATCGACATTCTGGTTAACAATGCAGGTACTATAAAACGTTCACCTGCACATGAGTTTTCAGATGACGACTGGAATGAGGTTATTAATACCAATTTAAATGGTGTGTTTAAATTTTGCCGTGAAGCGGGTAAGCATATGCTTAAGCAAGGCTCTGGTAAAATCATTAATATCGCTTCGTTGTTAAGTTTTTCTGGTGGTATCACTGTGCCAGCCTATGCCGCAAGCAAAGGTGGCGTTGCGCAGTTAACAAAAGCATTAGCGAATGAATGGGCTGCCAATAATATTCAAGTAAACGCGATAGCACCTGGTTATTTCGAAACTGATAACACATATAACCTTCGTCAAGACAAAGAGCGTCATCAAAGTATAACAGCTCGCATTCCAAGTGGTGTATGGGGTAAGCCAGAAGATTTAGCTGGTGCTACTGTTTTCTTATCAAGTAGTGCAGCGAATTATGTAAACGGTCATGTAATGTTAGTTGATGGCGGTTGGATGGCGCGTTAAGTCATTAACAAATTTAAATTTTAAAATGTATAAATTACTTATACAAAAGGGGTCTTTATGAACTTTATGTTCTCAGCTGATATTAGAAGTTATAAAACAATGTGTAATGATGAATTGCGTGATGCTTTTGTGACCGCACCATTGTTCGAAGCAGGTAAAATCAATTTAACTTACACTGATGTTGATCGCGCAGTGATTGGTGGTATTACACCTGTTGCTGACTCAATTATTCTGCCTACTCATAAAGAGTTAGCAGCTGACTACTTTTGTCAACGTCGTGAAGTGGGGATTATAAATATTGGCGGTGAGGGTGCAATTGTTGTTGATGGTACATTATATCAAATGAATAATCGCGACAGTTTGTATATTGCTAAAGAAAGCAAAACTGTAGAGTTTTCATCTAATGATGCGAATAGCCCTGCTAAATTTTATTTAGCTTCTTATCCTGCACATCGTGTAACAAAAACCGTTCACGTACCAAAAAGTAAGGCGAAGTTTATTGAGCTAGGCTCGCAAGAGACCTCAAACGAGCGCACTATATTTCAATCTATCCGCCCGGGTATTGTTGACAGCTGTCAATTAGTAATGGGTATTACTGAACTCAAAAAGGGGAGTGTTTGGAATACTAAGCCACCACATACCCACTTTAGACGAACAGAGGTTTACATGTATTTTGACTTACCAAAAGATGAAAAAGTATTTCATCTTATGGGAGAACCGTCTGAAGTACGTACACTACCAATAGAAAGTGAAGTGGCTATAGCATCGCCTAACTGGTCTATTCATAGTGGCGTTGGAACATCAAATTATACATTCATTTGGGCAATGGGTGGAGAGAATCAAGAGTTTGATGACATGGATCATATTGAGGTAAATGCATTACGTTAACTAACTATGCATTTTAATTAAGCGATCGTCTTACCTCTGTGTTGGCGTTCGCCAACCCGATAATACCCAAACAGTTTTTATAAAGTAACCACTTTCGCTTTAGCTGTTTGGGCTTATTCAAATTTATCCACTTAGTGGATATTAAAATCGTGTCCACCAATATTTTTTGGAGGATTAACTGCACCTTAAATTTAGGAATGAGGAAAATTTATGGCCAAAATAGTTTGTTTAAAAGAAAAGGGTAACCGCGAGCGGCGGTGTGGCTTATTACCCGTAAATGTTAAATCTTATATATTGCTAGGCGCTGATGTAATTGTTGAATCAGGTTTAGGTGAAAGCATTTTTATAACTGATGAAGAATACACTAACGCTGGTGCAACTGTATTGAGCAATCGAGCTGAAATATTAGCTCAAGCTGATGTTATTTTATCTGTAGATAAACTCCCTGTAGAGGATGTCGCGCATGCAAAGGGGAAAACAGTTATTAGTTTTTTAGACCCTTTTAATAGCCATGATTACGTAGACTTGCTGTGTCAGCATCAAGTAACTAGTTTAAGTGTGGAAATGATACCTCGTAGTACACGCTGTCAAAAAATGGATGCATTAAGTTCGCAGGCAAGCCTGGCGGGCTATGTCATGGTAACCAAAGCAATAGCAGAGCTTTCCAGTATCCTACCCATGATGATGACCGCTGCAGGGACTATCAAACCAGCAAAAGTATTTATTATTGGTGCTGGGGTCGCGGGGTTACAAGCTATTGCTACGGCTAAACGATTAGGGGCTGCTGTGACGGCATTTGATACAAGATCGGTTGTAGCAGAACAAGTACGTTCGTTAGGTGCTAAATTTTTAGATATCGATCTAGGTGAAACAGGCCAAACAGCACAGGGATATGCGCAAGCTCTTAATGAAAGCCAAATTGCTAAGCAGCAAGCAGCTCAGGCCCAATGTATTGCCCAGTCAGACATTGTGATCACAACAGCGCAATTGTTTGGCCGAAAACCACCAGTATTAATCAATCATGACACGATAAAACTAATGAAAGCGGGCTCGGTGATTGTTGATATGGCAGCTGAAAGTGGTGGTAATGTTGCAGGTTCGGTATCGGGTGAAACCACGATCATTGAAGGTGTTAAAGTGATAGGTACCGGTAATTGGCCAAGTGAAGTTGCGCTAAATGCATCACAAATGTATGCCAATAATCTGCTTAATCTTGTTAGTGAATTTTGGGGAAAAGACACTAAGTGTTTTTCTATAGATCTCGATGACGATATTCAAAAAAGTGCTGTAATTACCCATCAAGGCAATATTACAAATAAAACGATTAGCGATTTAAGAACGCAAGCGATGGAGCAAGCATCATGACAGGTATATATCTTTTATTTATTCTAATGCTGGCTATATTTGTAGGCTTTGAGCTTATACGTAAAGTTCCTGCGACTCTACATACACCACTTATGTCAGGTGCCAATGCAATCTCAGGTATCACGGTTATCGGTGCATTGAGTTTAGCCGGTGGTGAATCTGATCAATTAGCAACATGGCTCGGTGCTGCAGCGGTTATGTTAGCAACTGTAAATGTGGTTGGAGGTTACCTAGTAACTGACCGCATGCTTGCAATGTTTAAAAAGCGCTAGGAGAAAGAGATGTCGGATTATTCAATATTCATAAATGCTGTGTATGTGTTGTGCGCATTACTCTTTATTTTTGGTTTAAAGCTTTTAAGCCATCCCTCTACTGCACGTAAAGGAAACCTGCTATCAAGTCTTGCGATGTTAATTGCTGTTGTGGTTACGTTATTAGATAAACAAATTATCTCTTTTGAATTTATTGTCACAGCAATAATTCTTGGGTCTGCAATAGGTATATTTGCAGCCAAAAAAATTGAAATGACTTCAATGCCTGAACTTGTTTCGCTATTTAATGGTGTAGGTGGCTTAGCGAGTTTAGCTGTTGCATATGCAGCAATAGTTAGCGATGCTTCATCTAGAGTGTTTGTATTAGTAGTAAGCTTTTTAGCGCTGTTAATTGGTGCTGTTACTTTTTCGGGCAGTATAGTTGCGTGGGCTAAACTAAGCGAGCGCATTGTGGGTCGCCCTGTTGTATTTAAAGGTCAGGCCATCGCGAATGTATTGCTAATTTTTGCAATAGCTACATCAGGATATTTATTAGTGACACAACCAGAGGTTACTACATGGCATTATATTGCAATTGGTTTGGCCTTGTTAATGGGGGTGATGTTGGTATTACCTATCGGTGGTGCCGATATGCCGGTAGTAATTTCATTACTAAATAGTTACTCTGGCTTAGCAGCATGTGCAGCGGGGTTCGCTCTAGAAAATAATTTGCTTATTGTTGCTGGCGCGCTAGTTGGCGCAAGTGGCATAATTTTAACAAACATTATGTGTAA
The DNA here is from genome assembly GCF_014163885.1 of Pseudoalteromonas sp. SR43-2. NCBI lineage: Bacteria > Pseudomonadati > Pseudomonadota > Gammaproteobacteria > Alteromonadales > Pseudoalteromonadaceae > Pseudoalteromonas > Pseudoalteromonas sp. SR43-2. The sequence continues at coordinate 52,952 of NZ_JACJED010000017.1, forward strand.
AGCGATGAACCGCTCTTTAGTCAATGTGTTAACGTCAGGCTTTCAAAAAGTTCACACAAGTGAAATGAAGATAGAGGGCGAAATAAAACCATTAAGCCCAGATGATGCATTTTATGTATTGGAAGCAGCGCAGTCGGTACTGGTCATTCCTGGATATGGTATGGCAGTAGCACAGGCGCAACATACGATGAAAGAATTGCAAACTCTGCTAGAGAACAATGGTGCAGAAGTAGCATATGCGATTCACCCGGTAGCAGGCAGAATGCCTGGTCATATGAACGTGTTACTTGCCGAAGCGGATGTCTCTTACGAGCAATTGTTCGAAATGGATGAAATTAACCCTCGTATTGAAGGTTTTGATGTTGCAATAGTTATTGGCGCAAATGATGTAGTTAACCCAGCAGCACGAGAGATGGTAGGTAGTCCAATTTATGGTATGCCTGTGATCAATGCCGATTTAGCTAAAAATGTATTTGTGCTCAAACGAGGCATGGCAACTGGTTTCGCAGGAGTGGATAATCCATTGTTTTTCAAACCGAACTGTAGAATGATTTTTGGAGATGCAAAAGAAACACTCAATAGTTTAGTACGCCAATTTGCTGATTGAGTAATAAAAAATCAAGAGTGCCCTCATAATGAAGGCACTTCTTATATCATAAACTTAAATTCTTAAGCTATTACTCGGCTTCCACAATGTGGAATTCCTATATAGAAATGTACTAATGAAATTTTGAAATAGTCAAGATGTCAGGCTTTAGAGTTTATTAATTATTTAAATACGTGAATTAAATAAGTGGTAAACAAAGTTACCCTCCGGTTTAGTCATCTAGTGACTCAACAATAATGACTTCGATATTCTTACTTTTCAAGTACTTAATCATTTCTTTATCCGCTTTTGAATCAGTTATGAGCACATCAACTTCTTCTAAAGGGCAGAAAACAAAATTACTTCGCTTGCCTAGCTTTGTGCTATCGGCGAGTATAATTAATTTATCCGTTTGTTTTTTTAGTTTTTGTTCTGAGAGTATTAGTAATGGATCTGACTCCATTACACCGAATGTACCTACCCCTGGCGTGCCCATAAACATCATCGAACTTCGATAATGTTCAGTATTATCTTTTTCGTAAGAGCTTAGTATAATCCCTTGCTCACGATAAATCTCTCCTCCAGGCAGTGATACTAAATTGTCACTGCTTTCGGAAAGGTAGTGAGCCAAAACAAAAGAATTTGTTAGGATGTTCAATTTCTTGTCGGTTAAGTACTCTCCCATCATATATGTAGAGCTGCCACCGTTAATAATAATAGAATCATTATCTTCACATAACTCTACAGCTTTCTTTGCTATTAATTTTTTTGTATCTGTTCGCTTAGTCTTATCAATCTCAAATGTTGAACTTTGAATGTTCTTTTTCTTATTAGAATTTGATTGAGCCCCTCCCCTAATCTTAACAATCTCTCCTCGTTCAGACATTTTCGTTAAGTCTCGGCGAATAGTTGCTTCAGATGAAGATAATTTATCAGTTAAAATTTTTACACTAACAAAACTTTCGCGATCTACAATTTCTTTAATCAGCTGCTGTCTATGTTTTTCTAACATTTATAACTATTCCATTTACCAAAAAGGGCTATATGTATTTCATAATACATATACAGTATTAAAAGTTTATCACTATATAAGTTAAAAAGGAAAAAAATAGGTTTTACGGATAGTTATATGCTTAAACTTCCAATGTAGTAAATGAATTACATTATTTAGCGCAACGGCTATTTTTAAAATACATTCTTTCAAAAAATCAATTTGCTCAAATTCAATCTTAACTAATCATTTGCAATCACTTTCTTTATGTGTAAACTAAGATACATATAATACCTTGTCTTAGTTATGCTAACGCGTTTTGGACTAAAATTAGTTGATAAAAGCATTGGTAAAGATGGGTTGTGTTTCTATTTACATTAATAATAAGTAATAAAAATGACTGAAATGACGATGTATTCTTTGGTAATAGATATAGGTAAAACACATGTAAAACTGCATGTGTTAGATAATAAATATAATTCTGTATTTTCCAAACAAATGAAAAATACAGTAGTAAAGGAAGGACATTTCCCTAGTATTAATACAAGCGAGATTTGGGGTTGGCTGATTGCAGGTATTAAAGAGATCACACCAATATACAGGATCAATGCGATTAATATAACAACGCATGGAGCTACGGCGGCGTTGATTGATCGTAAAGCGATAGGTACCGATGGACTTGTACTCCCTATTCTAGATTATGAATACCCAGGTGTTTATGAGCAAAGCCCTGAATATGAAAGTATTAGGCCTTCGTTCAATGATACTTTTTCACCGTCATTGCCAGCTGGATTAAATTTAGGTCGTCAATTATATTGGCTTAAAGCAAAATTCCCTAATGACTTTGAAAAGGTCACGGATATACTTATGTATCCTCAATATTGGGTGTGGCGCTTTACCGGACAAAGAGTAAATGAAATAACATCCTTGGGTTGCCATACAGATCTATGGTCAATTAAGACTAATACCTACTCCTCTTTGGTTGATCATTTAGGGTGTGAGAAATTACTACCTGATATCAAACCTGCTTGGTTTAATTGTGGCAAAGTATCATCTTCACTTATAGTTGAGCTTGGACTTGACCCACAATGCCACTTTTTTAACGGTATTCATGATAGTAATGCGAGTTTTTTAAGATATAAACTGACCCAAAATAAAGCACCTTTCACCGTAATATCGACTGGAACTTGGACTATTTTGATGTCATCTCAGGTCCCACTCAGTAACCTTGATGCTGATAAAGATATGCTTGCTAATATTGATGCTATGCAGGAGGCGATTGCTTGTGCTCGCTTCATGGGCGGCAGAGAATTTGAAGCTATTTGTGAGAAAGCAGGCTCCTGGCTTGGCGAGCAATTTAATGTTGACGACATTCAAAATGTTATTGATCAACAAGTGTTTGCATTGCCTGACTTCAGTAATGGAAGTGGCCCATTTGGAGGTGCTATGTGTGGTTTTACTACCAATACAGATAAAGTAAGTGGTATCGCATTAGCAACGATATATAGTGCTTTAATGATAGATTACCAACTGGATATGTTGGGCGCCAAAGGTGACATTTTTATCGAAGGAGCTTTTTTGAAGAATCCTTTATTATGCGCTGTTTTGAATCAGTTAAGAGACAATAATAAGGTGATTTTATCAAAAGACTCTACAGGGACAGTACAAGGTGCTGGTTATTTATCTGATTGGGGCAATGTTCAGTGTGAAATTGAATGTGAACCCTCGTCAACTACTGAGCTTAGTAACCTTTCAGGGTATAAGAAACAGTGGCGAGAATATGCTGAATCTAGATCTACTGTATTGTAGGGATCAGCTTTTAATCTACTGAGGCCCATTTATTATTATTTTTAGGCTTAATTTAGGCGGGTAAATGCTATTAATGGTTTATAATGTGTATCAACATCAAAATGTAAGCAATTATTAAGATAAGTTAGTAAAATTCTGCTTTGTAATTACTGGACTTCTCAGCTTTGCTCTCTACTTTTATAAGTAGAGTTTTTATACAGTTTAATGTTTTTAAGTTAATTTGATAGCAAGGTGTCTACCACTAGTTTAAAAGGTTAGTAAAATATCGAAATAAAAAAATATTAGGTTTAAGCAGTTTGACTGAGGCTTTTTTAAGCGAGCCAACTTCTTTCGTGTAATCCCTATTCTTGGGTAATTCATACCCCATGCAACTCCAATTAACTTAGTAAAAATTTGTAATGGCAAAGATCGCTTTTCTTTTTATATTTTATTTATTCTGTGACTGAGTTATTCAGTTACTTTGAGAGAGACGGTAATTGCTTTTATTTATTAACATAATATACCTCCGTGCCCTACTTTGATTATTTAAAGGCGTTTTTTGAATTAAAATACATTAGGAATTGTGAGTAAAAAAATGCATAACACTCAATTTAACATAATGTATTAAGTGGTGTAAATAGACATTTACACAAGTAATATTTAGGTGTATAAATATGTAGAATAATATGTCTAGGAAGTTGTGCGCATTATGAAAAGTAGGTTAAAAAAAATTATGGACCATGATGTTAAGCAATTACCAGCAACAAAACAGAATTTAATACATACTGTACGTGTTGATAATAAATGTCCGATATTTAACTACATACATTCATTAAATGCTGATACCTCAAAACAAACAGCGATACGTTGCTTACAAGCAATAGCAAAACACAATAACTATTCATCTTTTTACGATATTAATTGGCGTGAAATAACTTCTGTAGATATAAATAGTTTAATTAATACACTAAAAGATAAGAACCTTTCACCAAAATCCATTTCACTTTACGTTTCTATAGCCAAAAGCGTATGCGAACACGCATATTTACTTGGCCAAATATCTCGCCTACAGCTAGATGGGGTTTTAAAAGTTAAAGGTTCTACCGGTTCACGTATAAAAAAGCATAAAGTAATTGATCGAAATGAATTTCAAGCTTTACTTCTACGCATTGAAACTAGCAACCCATTCAATAAAGTAAAACTGATAAGAGATAAAGCTATCTTTCACCTACTGATAGGTACTGGGCTCAGAAGAAATGAACTGGCAAATATTCAACTCTCCTCATTAAATATCGAAATAAGCAAACGACGTACTATTTTTATTAGCTCTCAATACATTAAGGTAATTGGTAAAGGTAACAAAGAAAGGTATATAGCGCTTCATCCTGTGACTAAAGCTGCTTTAGAGGACTGGATAAATATAAGAGGCATACTGAGCGGCCCGATTTTCATAAAAGTATCCAAGAACGGTAGTTTTTCTATAAGAGAAAATAATTTTTTAACAGGAAGTGCAATTTATGAGCTATGCAGAAAGTACAACACAGTTGCCCCTCATTCGTTAAGGCGATCTTACGCGACTTGGCTTGATGATAAAGGAGTCAAAATTAGTCGTATCAGTAAGCTTTTAGGCCATGCGAAAGAAGTTACAACGGCTTTGTATATTGTTAATGATGAAGAGAAAGCTTACGAGGATGTTTTAAATAGCTTGTTTTAATATTGATATATACTTATTATTGCTACCGTAATAAAATTTACTGTAATATTAATTACAGTGTTTTTAAGGGGCTAGTGTATGCAAAAGTTTTATAATAGAGAAGTCCAGCTTAATAAGTTACGAACGATCTCTGATGATATAGGACAATCTAAAGGTCGGTTAAGTGTCGTTGTTGGTCGTAGGCGCGTTGGAAAAACACGTTTACTTAATGAGGCTTTTCAAGGTATTGCGCAGAAACACCTTTATTTATTTGTAAGTCGAAAATCTGAGAGTGCGTTAGTCAGCGAATTTTCAGCTATATTGCAAAATGAATTGAATACAAAGTTCTTCAAGCCCGAGTCTTTGAAAGATATATATGAATACTTACTCGATTACTCCACACATACACCTATTACTGTCGTTATTGATGAATTTCAGGATATTGAACGAGTAAATAATAGCCTATTTTCAGATTTACAAAACCTATGGGACGAATACAAAAATAAATCGATGATGCATTTGGTTTGTTGCGGGTCTATGTACAATTTAATGACAAGAATCTTTAAGGATGAAAAGCAGCCATTACTTAACCGTGATGATTACTTTTTTAAAGTTAACCCTTTGGCGCCGAATTATATAAAAGCAATTATGAAGGATAATGATAAATATACGCCAAACGATATGCTTATTTGGTGGTGTTTATCTGGCGGTATACCTAAATACCTTGAGTGGCTAACTAATGCGGGTAGTTCACCTTTTGACACACTAATTTCAAATGGTTCGCCCTTAATAAAAGAGGGGATGCATCGACTTGTGGAAGATTTTGGCTCTGAGCACCGTGCATATTTTGATATTTTAGGGGCTATAGGCAGTGGCTACAATAGCCGGCCCCGAATAGAGAGTTATTTAGATATGAGTGTCGGCGTACACTTAGATAAGTTAGAAAAAGATTTTGATATCATTACCAAGCTCAGGCCGATTACTGCAAAAGAAAACTCTAGAGACATTCGCTATAAGATTGCAGATGAATTTTTAAGCTTTTGGTTTCGTTTTATATATAGTAACCGAAGTGCGGTTGAAATAGAGAACTACGACTTCATAAGACGCATAGTATATAGGGACTTTGATACGTATTCGGGTACCCAGCTAGAGGAATTATTTAAAGCTATTATTATAGAATCAAAGCAATTTAACAATATTGGTAGTTATTGGAATAGTAAAGGTGAAGATGAAATCGATATTGTTGCTATTAACGACTTAGATAAAGAAATTTTAATTGCTGAAGTTAAGCGCCAATATAAAAAGTATAGTGAGTCTAAACTGATACTGAAGTCTAAGAGTTTACTGCAGAACTTAAATAAAAAGGGCTATAGAGTTTCATATAGAGGGTTTTCACTAGACAATTTAGATGATATTCAGAATGAGTTTAAAAGGGGGCATGATCTTTTCCCCTAACAATTAAAAACTTAACTAATTTAGCAAAGGTAACTAGAACTATCACTATACCATCATACTAAAATCTATTTTAATCTTCTTTCCTAAACGGTTACTATATAAATTATTGACTATACATCGGGGCAGAAGTCTGACATATTGTTAATACTTAGTATGATGGTATAGCTTTATGTCTTTATATATGGAAATAGCTTGTGCGTATAATCAGCTAGTAAAATTTACAGATTTACTAAACCAATCTTTATTAGAAACAGAGGTAATTCATTCGCAGTGCTATAAGTTACCCGCTGTAGCAGGTGATGTGTCAGATTCAAGTGGGTGGGAATTCATTGAGCCAGAGTCTTTTACCGGTTTCACAGCTCTTAGTATGGCTACGGGGGCATTCTCTAGATTCACGCCAAATTACCAATACTCTGCGAAATACCCATTTCGTTTACCAGGAATTATTCAATTAAACCCAGTGCATCGAGAGCGTATTTCAGAGCTAGTCTATCAATGTAATCACCTAAAATTAAAAATTAAAAGTTTAATTAACTCAAGCACACTAAATCATACAAAAAAACGTGAATTAATACAGAGCGTATGCCCAAACGCAATTACTTTACAGATTTATCGCTTAATTAAAACCACAACCTCACCAGTAAGGCGCGTTGGGTTTACGTGGTGTAATAAGAACAGTATGCGTAGAATAAAAAAAAGTGAGTTTTTAGACTACCTACAAAGAAGTAAAAACAATCCTCCGGCAGGGAAAACTAAATCTGAATGGGCTCCCTGGGTAGATAAAGAAGTTGATTTAATTAGAAATAATACTAGCGACTTCGTTAAAGTGAAGCGACCTCTCCCCATTGTACCTAAGCTAAACATTTCATTTACTGATGATACGAAAACTATTATGTTTTATGGCCATCTACCTGCTATTATCTTTACCGCTGAACCTATAAAAATAACTCCACTGAGAAGTTACATCGATAAGAAGAATAAAAAGCAATTTCAAAATTATCTTATTAAACGACTGTATGTTGTTAGTGAATTTATTGATCAATCTTAGCTATTTAATCTAGCATCGTGGTATATTTAAATGCGGGTGAATTACTATATCAGCGCCTCCCAACTCACTTTAAATATATACCTTTTTAAAGTCACCCTCTGATGAGCAATAAGTAAGGTCTCTCGTACTTCTATCAACTAAGCTACTTTAAATTAGTTCTACTTGGGATAGACATAAAACTTTTACAGAGGAAGCAGAAAGCATAACTCTAATCTTAGACGAAATCTTCGTAAAAGTGTCGAGTTAGCTTTTCCGTAATCCTCTGAGTGAGGTTGTATCATTTATTATTTTTAGCGTAGATGACTATTAACTCTAATGATCTACTTCAGACTTTAAACGCTGAATAGGACCATTATCACCTAGTAAGTAAACTTTTCTATTGGCTTTACCTTTTTGCTTTTCAGCCACCACCATCCTTGCATCTGGATGCCCGTCATTGATGATTGAAGTAATCGCCCAATTAGAATTTGTGCGTCTAATTAATTCATCACCTTTGTTGAAAGTAGTGCCTCCATCTTTGCTATCCCAATAAGAAATTACACCATCACTACCCTCTTTTGATTCAAGAATAAAACTTACTTCTTGTGGGGCTTTAATAATAAAATCCCCTCGTGTATCTTGATTGCTAGTAACAGCACTTGAATCAACTGCGCTATTTAAGATCCATTTTGAGCCATTCCAACGAATATGCGTCGTTTGCTTGGGCCCGCCTGTTTTCATGCCTATATCTTTGCCGATATTAGTTGCTAAATGCGGGTAGCCGCTAGAGTCTAGGTGAACAGTACCATTAAAGGTCCATTTATCACCCGTATTCAAAGCAAGTGTTTTTTCATCTGCAATTTCACGAGTAATTGGAAGTGGAAGCTGTTCACCTTTTATGTTGCGCCATTCGTCATTTTTAGTATCAAATGTCATGTAGTAGGCATTATGTCGTTCAGTTGTATGACCTCGCCCATTAATACCTGCTTTCCCATCCCAGCAAACATGGTAATCGTAGCCAATTATAATTTCATCATTTCTTCCTTTTTCAACCCATGCATACCAGCTATCAACTGCTTTAATGTCATCGCGTCTTTTATGCTTTAAAAATGAAACTGGTTCTTCAAATGTACGGCCGTGGTCGGTTGATTTTTGATATACCCAATCACTTCGGTGCGCTCCATGCCTATAAAATAAATAAATATCACCATTATCCATTTTTACTGCTTGGTTATAAGTACCAAATACAGGTATGGTGTCTAGTTCTTCCCAGCTGCTAATGTCAAAAGGCTTTTTTGTAACTGCATGAATATTTCTACCATAGTGAATATTACCCAATGGATTTTTACCATGTTTAGGCATGCCTCCATGACCACCAAAAAATACATGAACATAGCCTAAATCATCCATTAATATGGTTGGTTTGCCATGATTGTCTATTTTTTTCCTCGATGGGTCTTTACCCATATCGCTTACACCGGCTTTGTAAGGTCCCTTCCATTCTTTAGTTTTGTGATTGTAAGAAGCTACATAAGGATCTTCTAATGGACCTTGGTAAGAAACATAAGTTATTCCGTCACGGTATACACCTGCTGGATGCTGAACAATGGCTAAAGGGTTACCAATTGCATTATCAGCAAAGTAATCAACATAGTTCTCATTCTTTGGTTGATTATTACTACAACCAGTTAAAAGTATTGCAGCGCATGTTGTCATTACACTGAGTGGTTTGATTATTTTTTTCATTATTGTTACCTGTGAATTAACCGCTTAGGTGCTAAGTTACTTAATTATTTGTGTGTATGAGTGATAATGATTTAATGTGGATGAAAATGCAAGTTAATGATTGATTGAGGTAAAAGCCCCCACCAAAATTTGATGAGGGCACAAAAGCCTAAAATTTAATTTACTTAATCTGGCTTTCATCAATTCCAGTTAATGTAAGTACACTCGGTTGGGAAATATACGGGTGAGCACTGTCTCTATTTCCTGGTTGATTTAACCAAGACAAATAAAACTTTTTACCAAAGGCTGAAGAGTCTCCCTTGCCCTCAAATACCTGGCTTTCTAATTTAATAGCCTCTTTATTGAACGAATAATGAGGGTTAGCTGCTTTTATTGCGGCATTGATAATAGGGGGATAAATATCGGCATGTTCAACGCTTACTGTCTCCAAGCTTTGCTGGTTTAATATAAAGCGCATTACTTCATCGTTTCGTCTTACTAATACCCCAATATTATTATCCGCTAGTAATTCTGGAGCATACGGCCTAACCTTAAAGCGGCCTAATGATCCATGACCGCCAAAGTCCCACCTAAACCCTTTCCAATCACTAATCCTTACAGTCTTCCAGGCTGCTCCGTCTTTACGTGCAACATAAACTTGAGTATCGCCATTTTCATCGTACTTATGATATGAAATGATAGGTTGCTTATTATGATCAAACCCAATTTTTACATTCCCATTAATCATTCCACCAAAGGGTGGGACAGGGTCAACAACTTCAGCACTTTTAGCAGTAATAGGTAACGAAATATCTTCACCGTTTGAATTCTGCCAATTGATTAGGTCTTCGCTTTTTGCATAAGACAGGCTGTGATTAGTCGCCGCATTTGGTGTATTGCGCCATACCCAAATTAAATGGAACATTCCATCAGGACCTAGTGTAGGTCCTTCGAAATAACCACTCATTTTACCTTCGCCATCTAAGAAAGTATTGGCGTGTAACCTGCTCCATAACTTCGATTGGGCATTATAAATGTTGTAAATTTCGCTACCATTGCCACTTCCACCATCTCGATATTTGACGATAAGTTGATCTTGCTTGTTACGAAGGAATACTGGATATGTCATTCTTTTTTCAAGTGAATTTTCCGTCATGACAGGCACACGCTTAAGAGAGCGAACATTCAATGGTTCTGACATACGAAAGTACTCAAGTGGATCAGCATGCATATTACCCATTACATGAAGGTAACCTTCAGAATCAAGTTCCATAGTGACATAGTTATGACTGTCCCACCCTAACCAACTATCAACTTTATAGTACCTCCATTTACCACCTAACTGCCTATGTGCCACCGTCATTTGACGATTTGCATCATAATAAGCAACAAACTGTTGTTTGCCTCGAGTTAGTAAGTAAGGTTTAATTCTGTGCCCAGACCATACACGATCTACCGCTATTGAAGTAACTGCTCGATCTTGTTGACGTGATTGCGATGCAAAACTGATTAGAGCAGTTAAAAAAACTAAGCAGCAAACAAACATATATCTAGTTTTAAGGTTACGCCTTGAGTGCATAATGAATCTCTCTAAAATTGAAATAGATTTACTAAATTTGATATCTATTTATTTAAGCTAAAATATGGGGGACAAACCCAGATATCACCTCAATATAAGCTTCTGCGATTCTGAGTTTACTATCTTATTATGTGAATTGACTTTCAGCCCGTTTACCATTCTTTAATTTGCGGTAGCTTCTCCGCAATTAACTGCTGGTTAATGACCGCATCATATTCATGGTTAAGTTTTGTCGGAATATCAGCACCTATTCGCTTTTGCCATGTTTGCAGCTTTATTTTCAATTCCGCTACTTTGCTTGGCTTTTCGCTGGCAAGGTTATTCTTTTCAGCTAAGTCATTGGTTAAGTCATATAACTCAAAATCATTATTCTCAAAGTATTGGATCAGTTTCCAGTTACCACTTCTAATCGCGCTCCCCGGACGCGTTCTAAACAGTGGATCTTGCCCTTGGTCGGTTAGCCCATTATGAGCCTGTAAGTAAATAGGGAAATGCCAGAACAAATCACGCTCGACAATTCTTTTTTTACCTAATAAGTGTTTCGTTAAATCAACACCATCTAATACTTGGTTAGGCTGTTTTGATTTAGTGATATTAACTAAAGTCGGATAAAAATCTGCATTAATTACTGGAGTATGATCAAGGCCAGGTTTAACTTTTTCTGGCCAACGAATAATTAATGGTACGCGTAAACCGCCGTCATAATAAGAGCCTTTACCGCCGCGAAGTGGCGTAGGAAAAGACGTCATGCGGTAACCACCATTATCGGAGGTAAAAATAACAACGGTATTATCGGCTAAACCTTCAGACGATAACATTTCAAGAATTCGACCAACATTATCATCCATGTGTTCAACCATAGCTGCATAGGTTGCTTCTCGCTTACTTCTTATGCCCTTTTTATGATACTTATCTACTTTATCAATAACAGCTTGATAAGGAGTATGCACTGTGTAATAAGGCACATAAGCAAAAAACGGTTGGTCTTTGCTTGATTTAACCCAGTCAATCACCTCGTTGGTTAAGCGATCGGTTAAATACTCACCTTCAGGGCCATCTTCAATGTTGGGTAATTCGTATGGGCTGAAGTAATGAAATGTCATACCTTGGTGACTACCGGCAACATTTATATCAAAACCTTGTTTATCAGGATCTGCGCCTAAATGCCATTTCCCAAAAGTACCAGTGCTATATCCTGCAGTTTTCAATGATTCCGCTATGGTAATCACATCTGTACTAAGCCCACGCTTATTCTTAATCGGGATTAACTTTCGCGTCTTCTCATTCCCTCTGGCCGAAGGGGACACCGTATAAACGCCATGACGGGGACCATATTGACCAGACATTAAAACAGCGCGACTTGGTGCACAATTAGCAGCCCCCGCATAAGCCTGATCAAAACGTAAACCTTGTTTTGAAAGCTCATCAATATTAGGTGTCTCAAACAAGTCGGTTGTTTGGTTGTAACCTACGTCAGACCAACCTAAATCATCAACTACAATCATTAAAATGTTTGGTTTTTTCGGCGTAGATGCCTGTGATAAATCAACAGCAGAAGCATTAGCTTTTCCACCACAGACACTCAATAGCAATGCGCATAAAGACATGGATATAGTATATAATTTCATGTTTTTCCTAGATTATAATTAGCCAACTATAAATTCTGTTTCAGGTAAAGAGTGGGAATTTTACTTCATTCGCCCCACACTGTTGCACCAAATACAAATTTAGCCCTGCATATCCTCTAACTCTTTACCTTTTGTTTCATGTAAGAACATAAATACAAATACCACCGAAATGAGTGCACAAATCGCATAAAAACCATACGCTCCAGCGAGGCCAACACCAGTTAGCATAATAGGGAATGACCATGTTATTAAAAAATTAGCAATCCACTGTGCAAAACCTGCAACAGCAAGACCTGAACCTCGGATTTGGTTAGGAAACATCTCGCCAAGCATTACCCACATAACAGGCCCCCAAGACAAGTTAAAGAAAAAGACATAAGCATTTGCAGCGACTAAAGCTACAATTCCTTGTTCGCCTAACTCTAAGTTACCCAACACCCCTGTTTCTGCGTTTAAAAAAGCATAAACCATAGCTGCAAGGGTCACAGTCATACCTATAGATCCAATCAGTAGAAATGGCTTTCTACCCACTTTATCAATAAAGTACATAGTGACGAATACCGCTAAAATACTTACCACTCCGCTTATTATATTAATAAGTAATGCATCAGACTCGGTAAAACCTGCCGCCTGCCAAAGTACAGCTCCGTAATAGAAAACAACATTAATACCCACTAATTGCTGAAAAGTGGCCAAGCCAATACCTATCCATACAATTGGACGCAATTTATTTTTAGACTTGTCAATTAAGTCAGAAAGTTTTGGCTTATGTTTATCAACGGCAAGTGATGCGACAATTTCATCATGCTTTGATTGAGTAGAGTCAGCTCCATACAAACGAGTCAATACGATCATAGCTACTTCTGTTTTTCCAGCCATAATTAAATAACGTGGACTTTCTGGAATAAAAAATAACGCAATAAAAAATAAGCTAGCAGGTACTAGTTCAACCCAAAACATCCAACGCCATGTCTCTAGATCCAGCCAAAATAATGCTGTTGACCCACCGGCACTATTTGCTAAAAAATAATTACTAACAAAGGCACTAAACAACCCGAAAATAATGGCAACTTGTTGCAACGTAGACAGCGTACCTCTATATCGTGCTGGTGCAATTTCACTAATATAAGCAGGCGTCATTACAGATGCAGCACCTACCGCCAAACCGCCCAAAATTCTATAAATTACAAACTCAAATGATGTATCAGCAACGCCTGATCCCCATGCACTCACAATAAACAAAATTGCAGCAACAATTAATATGAGACGACGGCCAAACTGATCGGCCAATTTACCTGCAGTAAAGGCACCAATAGCACAGCCAATTAACATACTCGATACGTTAAAACCCGTGCCTGCACTGCTTGAACTAAAAGCCGTTTGTAAGCCATCTACAGTACCGTTAATAACACCGCTATCAAATCCAAACAAAAAGCCACCAATGGTTGCTACAAAGCAAACCAAAACGATTAATAGTACATTTTCTTTATTATTCATAAATATCCATAGTGTGTGTTGTTGTTATTAATACAGATTTTGAATAGTACGTAAGCTGTAAATATTAGCCTTGATAGCTATTCGAGTTTATTAAACTTGACTCTCTTTTCATTAATTCAAAATCTAAAATGTGTCTAGCGCTTTTTTGGTCAACTCAGAAAAGTATGGGTTGCCGTTATAATTTGAAACAACGGACCACTTTGCATTTTCTTTGGGTAGAAAGCCAATTAAGCGTTCTTTAACTAGTTTGTATTCATTTAGATTAGCCACGTTGTTCCACTCATTTTTGTCATTTTCATGGTCATATAGTTCTTCACTTCCATCCTCATAACGAATATAACGATAACGCTCTGTTTTGACCGCGTGGTTATTCGGCCCATAAGTCGTTATTGCTGCATGCTCCCACTGTGCATTGGGCTTCCTTAGCAAGGGTGATAAATCCTGCCCTTCATTCAAAGGATTGTCGGGCAAACCACATATTTTGATCAATGTAGGATACAAATCCAATAAACTAACAGGGCGGTTACTCACTTGTTTGGTCGAAGACTTTGGCGGTTTGATTATCAACGGGGTTCTAGTGGCCCTTTCCCACAGAGCCATCTTAGCAAATTTACTTTTTTCACCTAATTGATACCCATGATCGCCCCATAAAACCACCGCAGTGTTTTCTGCATACTGGCTATTTTCAAGAGCGTCAAGAACAGTCCCAACACACGAGTCTACAAACGAAATACTGGCTAAATAAGCTTGTACCATATTCTTCCATTCGTTATTGTCAATTGCCCACTCAGTGGTAGGCATCATAGGTAATTCGGTTACCGCTTTGGCAATGTCTGGCACATCATTTAAGTCACCTTTAAAATAAGGCGGTAACTCAAGTTCATCTAATGGATGCATATCAAACCATTTTTGTGGTACATGCCAGGGAACATGAGGACGAAGAAACCCTCCTACCATGAAAAAAGGTTTATTGTGTTCTGTGCTTAACTGCTTGGCTAGCCACTGTGCCGATTCGAAATCAGGCATTTGCTGATCAGATTCTGGAAACGCTCCCCAATCGGTATTAGTTCTAGGATCATGCCATTTCATTCTCTCTGGAGGGTAAGGACCAAAACCTTTTTGCCGACCACCATAATTATCAAAGCTACCATCAGCTACTTTCTTATGAAAAACCTTGCCTACCGCGGCAGTATAATAGCCGTGCTGATTGAAGTATTCGCTTAAAAATATTGATTGACTCGCTTTATCGTTAGCAGACTTAATGTCATTGTCTTCAACATGACCATAAATACCTGTTGTAGAGGGAGCTAGACCAGTCATAATGCTGGCGCGTGATGGCCCACACAATGGTGCAGGTGCGTGGGCGTTAGTGAACACGGTGCCCATATTGGCTAAACGGTCAATATTGGGAGTTTTAGTATTAGCATGCCCGCCTAAAGGGCCAATCCAATCATTTAAATCATCAATAATAAGCATTAATACATTTGGGTATTCTTTTTTTAATTGTGCTAACCAATTGAATTCACATCCAGCTAAAGATGCTGCAGCTATACTAGCGCTACTAATAAGAAAATTGCGTCTGTTCATAATGAGCTTTCCTTAACTTTTCTTTTTCAATCCAGCTTGATTTAGAGCATTAAAGATACATTCAATTGCAAGATCGGTCAATATAGTGCAATATCAATCATTGCAGTTCAATTGGTTATGTTGTTTTTATTAGGAGTAACTCATATGCGGTCTGATTTTAAGAAAAATACAGATGAAAAATCACATGCGCGTTTGGATAAGAAAAACATTTATATAATTGCAGTATTAGTTATTACTGCAACGATTAATGTTATTTATTCCATTCCATAGGGGAAGTCACCATCTTCAAGCACTAACGATTACTAGCGAATAAGCTGGTTGAAAGTATTTTCTTAGGTAATAAAACTAACTGTCATAAAGCACACAACTTATAGGAATCACGATGAATAAAAAACTCAAAGAAAAAAAGTCACCTTTGCTTCTTTTAGCAGCAAGCTATTTAATTTTATCTGGATGCGCTAATGAAAGTTCATCTACTACCCAAAGTCAAAGTGTATATAAAAGTGAAGTTAAGGCTTACGCTAAGTTTGTGCCTAAAAGACAAGATGACTTTGCTTGGGAAAACGACAAAGTTGCATTTCGAGTGTATGGCCCTGCAGCACCATTAAAAGGACATGCCAGTGGCGTTGATGCTTGGCTCAAAAAAGTCGATTATTCAATTATCGACAAATGGTATGCTGAAGCATTTAATAAAACTGGCTCTTACCATACAGATACTGGCGAAGGTTATGACCCATACCATGTAGGTATTAGCCGTGGTGTCGGTGGCTCAGCCATATGGGTTGATGGAAAAGACTACACAGCACATAACTATAAAAGCTATAAAATCCTTACTAATGGCCCAGATAAAGTAGTATTTACTCTCGAGTATGAATTTGAAACCCCCCTAGGCCTGGTAAATGAATCAAAAACCATTTCGTTACCGATGGGTTCAAACCTATATCAAGTAAATTCTGAGTTTAAACTAGATGGTAAACCAGCCTCCCTTCCAATTGCTATTGGTATTACAACTCACGATGAAAAAGCGACTGTATCCCACAATGAGCAGACTGGCAGAATTTCAGCATCTGAAACGTTTGATTCAATGGCTTTATGGACAGGTATTGTTATAGAGCCAAATAAAGTAACAGATATTAAACACATAGCTAAAGAAACAAAGGATGAAAGTCATATTTGGCTTCTAACTAAATCTGAAAAAAATGGCTCAATTGAATATTATGCAGGATTTGCTTGGGAAGCTGCCGGTGAAATAACAACGCAAGCGCAATGGCATAGTTACCTAGATAACTTTAATAAATAAGGACATTAACATGGAAAAAATTGCATTTACGATGACTCTACTACCGGGTCATGAAGCTGAATATAAAAAACGCCATGACGAGATTTGGCCAGAGCTAGTCATAGAGCTAAAAAATGCAGGTGTTTCTGATTACTCAATATTCCATGAGCCATCATCAAACACACTCTTTGCTGTTTTGAAAAGAACAAATAATCACACGATGGACAACTTACCACTTACACCAGTTGTTAAAAAGTGGTGGGCATTTATGTCTGAAATTATGGAAACAAACTCTGACAATTCGCCAGTTGTTACACCTCTCCAACAAGTATTCCACTTAGACTAAAATAAAGGAGTCGTTATGCCACATCGCATTTGTAAGGTTCTAGTACTAGCCACAATATGGATAATATCACCGTTCAGTTTTGCCGATATTAAACACGGTTTAAGGGATAACGATGGTAGGCATATGATCCCTAGAGGCTATGTCATTAATACCAATGACCATGCAGGTGCGGTGGACTTTAACCCTGAAGACTATTTAAGAATGGTAAGAATGGGTGCCAATGTTCAAGTTATTCGACTTGAAATGGGTAAATTAAGTGAATTTGGCGACAACACGTTTAAACCTGAATATTTAGCCAGAGTTAAACGCGCGACAAAGCTAGGCCGCGAGGCTGGTATTAAAACTGTTTTTAAAATGACTGTGTATGGTGCTAAAGGCTTTTCGTGGGAAGATTTATATCTAAACAAAAATAACGAACAAAAAACCTACATCAATGCTTGGAAGCATGTATGGGAAGCATTTAAAAATAATGATTATGTCATTGGATATGATTTAGTTAATGAACCTCGTAAAAAAGATATGGACATCTCTTACGATAATTTAACCAACCAATATTTGATCCCACTATATGAAAAAATTATCGATGCTGCTATTCCATACAGCGACAATAAGCAGTTTCTAATACAAACTATTTTCATGAATAAAGGCGATGCCATCAACAAAAACCAATATGCGGAAATAACAAAGAAAATAGATCGTAAAAATATTATATTTGCACCACATATATACCAAGAAAATTTAGATTATATAGCCCCTACAATGGAGCGGTTTGATAAAGAATCTAATTTATTAGATGCTCCAATACTTATTGGTGAGTGGGGGTTTCCTACCCTTGTTACTACCGATAACTCCGTCAAAGAGCAACTCAATTATATTGAGTTTTACATAAAAACGGCTGAAACTTTCGATGAAATGGGGGTTGGCTCTATTAAAGCATGGTTTCTAGGCAATCGTAGTTATCAAAACTTCTTACCTGGAGGCCCTTCCACATGGGCTATTTTCAGTGATGAACAAGCAATTGGTACTGTAGAAAGAAAATATATAACTGATATTATTGCACGCCCATACCCACAAATAATTGCTGGTGCCATCAAAAACTTTAAATTTCACTTTGCCACACGCACTTTAGATTTAAATATCACAAGTGATAATGCTAAAGGGGTTTCACGTATTTTTGTTGGTGCAGATAGACATTATCCAGATGGATTTACTGTCTACATTGGCGATGATCTCATTATGAGTAAAAGCCCGATAAAATCAGGCTTAGAAGTTCATAGCTCAAGCGAGGATACACAACCAAGTGAGGTTATTTGGGATAATGATAAGCAGCAACTAATTTTACTATCATGGCCTAAAAATAAAGCAAAAATTAATATCAAAATTAAGCCCGGAATATACAAGACCCCGGATCCAACAGTAAAAATAAGCAAATAACACTCACAACAGTGGCTATCATTATGGTAAATATGATGAAGATAAAAAAGTGGCTGTTATTAGCCGCAGCCGTGCATGCCTCAACTCTAATGGCTGCTGATATTCTTAAAACAGACAGTTACTTCACAACCCAGCAATATGATTTAGCAAAGGCTGGCTATATGGAAGCAGCGAAGCTTGGTAACCCGCATGCATATTATCAGCTAGCAAGAATGTACGCGAAAGGCTTAGGAGTGGAACAAGATGTTATTAATGCCCTTATTTACTACTCTTTGGCGGCAGAGTATGACTATTTTAATGCACAAAAAGTCATAGATAACACGTTAGCTAAACTCCCAGCAGAGTCAAAAGCTACTTTTATAAAAGTAATGAATGATTATAAAAGTAAGCTTGGAAAACAAACTATTGATGCCAACTATTTTCCTATTGTTCTACAAAATTCATTATCTACAAAAATTACTTTTGATGGCCGTGAAAAATTAAAACGCACTTTCTATAGTGAAGACTTTATGGGAGATTCAATTGCTAACTTGAATAACTTAGCCATCGAGGAAGGCGGTAATGAAAATACCACTTATATGTCTACCCCTAACGAACCTTATCTAATCTTAGATATTGATATTGCTGAAGATGGTTCGATTCGTAATTATTTCGAGGTGCAAAACATGGGTGGCTCTGCTGAAAGGCTCATTAACGAGTTTATTCTCTTCCCTCAGCCAAAACCATCTATAAATAATCAACATACAAGTTTTGTTCACAGAGTATTTCTTGGTGCAGCAGTTTATTCAAAATCAATCTTGATTGATAAAAGTGAACATATGTATGCACAAATATTACGCACATCGAAAACATTAAAACAAGGGACGACATTAAACGATCGATATCAATACGCGATGTCATTATTAAACTTTCCTTGGCTAACATCAGAGCCCCAAGAGGCTGAACAAAAATTATTAGCTCTAGCAAAACTAGGTCACCCTAGTGCTATGTATGAGTATGGGATGTTACTGTATAGAGAGCAACGCAATATCCCAGAAGCAATTAATTGGATATCCCAATCAAGCAAATATGGCCTTATTCGCGCTGAGTTTCGTTTAGCCATGATTTTAAATACGAGCCCTTGGGTACAACAAGATAAAAGCAAAGCGTTATTTTGGTTTTCATCCGCAATGAATAAAGGCGATATAAATGCGTCTATTAGAGCCATTGATATAAAGCTTAACGCCAAAGACAAATCCTTAATTGATGTAGAGTCTGCCGTGCAAGATTTGAAGAATATTGAATACCAGCATGGTAATAATCCTGAGTACTACTATTTATTGGCGCTGTCTTATCGTGATAGAGAGGCTAGAGACTTTAGCCAGTTTGTTAGAAATATGCGTATCGCTATTAATCGAGGTAACTCTTTAAATTGGCTCACTAGTGAATGGCAAGAACTATTAGATAAGTCAACTGTTGGTAACGTTTATATCAATGACAAGTAGCGCATTCAAAATTATGACCATCTAGGCTACATGTCCTGATGGTTTATCATTTCATCAACTGCAGAAATAAATTTTTCTAAAAAATTAAGCCTATAAAAAGCAACTTAACAGGTACTGTTCCACACAAGCAGTAATATAAAAAAGGGGGGTCTGTGTTTGATAGTTATTTTGCTCAAGCTTTAGGATTTATAAGCTATATCTTAGCGATGCTGTGTTTCATCCAAAAAGATGATCGCCGCTTTAAAATTATGATGATTTTAATGAACTTAAATCATGCATTACACTTTTACTTATTAAATGCAGTAACTTCCTCACTATGCTGCTTATTCGCAGCAGGGCGAACAGCAACTTCATTGCAAACAAAAGCAAAGTGGGTCGCTGTATTATTCATTATACTTACCGCGTTGATAGGTTATCTAACCGTAAGCCAATGGACAGACTACATAGCAATAGCTGGATCGTGTATAGGTACGTACGCTTTATTTTGTCTCAATGGGATCAAGATGCGCTGGGTTATATTTATGGGCTCATGTTTATGGCTTATAAACAATATTATTGTCGGGTCACTAGGTGGAATGCTGCTTGAAGCCACTGTAATTATCCTCAACCTAATAACTATTTATAAATTGCATAAACTCAACCTACGAGCTTAATTACTTATTTTATCTTACTGTATACAATATAAACTAAAGCCTTACACTATTGCTTTAGTTCATTATTCTACTCGATTATATCACTGTACATATTAATCTTTTGTGAGTTTTACATATTATAAGCTGAGCATTGTACTGAGATACAGTACCTCGATAACTTCATATGAATAACCCACATTAATCTTCACTAGTCTTTATTAAGCTTGGTTCTATACACAATTACAAAGTACTGTAGTCTAAAAGATAGTGCCCCCTTAGGCTAAGAAAATTAAAATAACCATCGAATATATATGCACTTTACAGTTTGAGCATACTTAAACACTCTACCTTTAGTATAGGTTATTAAGCAAACAATCTCTTAGTATTGCTAGATTAGTTCATTTATGACCTTATAGAATGAAAAAAGCCTAACAATAAATTGTTAGGCTTTAAAAAGTAACTTAATTTTTACTTAGAAGCTGTAGCTAAAGCTCACTTCATAAATACGGCCAGTGTAATCAACACGCGAAACCGCCTTTTCGTTATTACCCCAGTACTCATAACGTTGCTCATCGGTAAGGTTATAACCTCTTAAATAAGCTCTGAAGTTATTAGTGAACTTATATGAAGTTACTAAATCTAGGCGGCCTGTTGCTTTCTGTACACGAGGCTGTACGCCTAAGTAAGAGTTTTGACCTTTCAAGTATGAGTCGTCTTTCCAGTTATACGCAACCCTTACGCTAAAACCGTCGTTTTCGTAGTAACCTATTGCATTAAACGATTCAGGTGCAACAGAATACAATGTACTTTCTTCGGTTCCATCTTGGTCAATGTAAGTGTAGTTAAATACACCACCAAAGCCATTCCAAGGGTATGGTAAAAAGTCTAGCTTTTGCTGAATAGCTAACTCAATACCTGTTAATTCAATTGTTTCATCATCGTTAAACTTCTCGTTGATTCTAACAGAGCGGAAGTTTTCTGTGCCGTCATCGCCAGTAAATGGTTCAACCTGTGTACAAACAAAACCACCTGTAGCAGGGTTATCTTCACGAACCACATCGCTACCTAACGCTTCAATTATAAGCGGGTCGCCTTCAGGGCAGCTTTCTCTATCCTCAAAAAAACCCGTAAGTTCTTTATAAAATACGCCTACAGAAATAGCACTACCATCACGGTTATACCATTCTAATGACATATCGTAGTTATCTGCATCATATGGTTTTACAAAGCTAGCAGGCTTATCAATAGTTACATTTGTATTACCGCCTCTTACTTCAGTTGTTGGCGTCATTACACGAAGGTTAGGACGAACAAAGCCCTTATTATATGCTGTACGCAAAACAAGATCTTCACGTAAATCAAAAGCAAAGTTAACTGATGGTAACCAGTGATCGTAGTCATCACTTATCTTTGTATCTACTAAAACATCGCCGGCACTACGATCTCGTCTGATACCATTAAAATCGTTATTAGTATGGACATACCGCATACCAACATTACCGGTCCACATTACATCGCCAAGTTCACCATTTAAGTCAGCCATAACATAAGCTGCTGCTATTGTCTGCTCAACATCAAAGTTTGTTGCATATTGCTGTGGGTGTGGCCCGTTAAAACGCTCATAAAGGCCTGTATCGCCAGCTTTAATACCACCGTCCAGATCTGCAATACCATCTGTCAAAGCAGCAATGTGAGATAAGTTATCAAAAGTTCTCCAGCCACTATCTGCACCAAATGTTCCAGGAAAATTACCGTTAAAAAACTCGCTTTGTCCATCAGAAAGGAGTGAATCTTTAATCGCAGAGCTTCCTACAGCACTTGCATTAACACCCGCAGCACCTATTTGTTGGTCAAAGTTTTCGAGTATTTCGCGGCTATATCTTGCACCAAACTTAACAGATCCAAAATTTAGAGTCTCTCCTAAGCCAAAGTCTACATAACGCTTGGCATCAAATTCGCCACTTGTCATTTTACGAATCGGGTTATCTATTCTCCCGGTAATGTACTGGCTTAATCGTCGTCCACCGTTTAACGGATCGGCTGTTGTTAAAGATAACGCATTTAAAGCTGTAGGGCTTTGCCAATCTACGTCGTAGTTGTAGTCATCCCAACCTGTAGCATTAATAAATGCTCGATCTAGATTACCCTCACCCGAATCTAATTGAATATCAATTCCAGTCGGGACTGTATCGACATTGACCCCGTTAACTTTTGTAGTAGCCTTATGATGGCCTGTATGCCTAAAATCTAAACCGATATTTTGAAAGTTATTCTCTGACTCAGAATGAGTAAGCATGGCATTGAATGTCCAATCATCTACAACGTAGTCACCATATAAAAATAGACCTTTGGCCTCTTCAAAAAAAGTAGTCTCACGATTTGTAAATAAGTATTCGCCGTCAGTAATCGCTGTTTTGCTTACTGCGTATACAGGAGTCCCATCTTCAAGAGTGTCATAGATAAATGGAGCCGTGTTCATGTCTGGCTCTATCATGTAAAACCGATCGCTATTCTGTGGTTTGTTTTGATTATAGCCTGCGCTAAATTGTGCATCCTGTTTTGTACCACTATCAAGATCACGCTTAGTATAAAGTAAATGTGCACCAACAGTCATATCACTAGTAGGTCGCCATTCAATATTACCCGTAAAAGAAATACGGTCGCCTTCACTATACTCTGATACATTCCTTAATGAAGATGGACTGCGAATAGCGGCGCCTTCTGGGATACCATATTTAGCACGGTAAGCATCAATTGTAGTGGAGTTTACGCGTAAGTTTGCATCTGTAGCGGCATCATTTTGGCCAATTAATGGCGCATAATTTGTAAAGTTTGCAGTATCTCTGCGGAATGTTTGCCCTGAACCCGCAGCTTTAAAAGCGATTGCAAGCTCGTTTTCAATAAGATGTTTGCTCATTGAGAATTTAACAGATTCATCCCATTTTTGGGTTAATTCTTCGTAACGCCCACCTACACTTACATTATATTTACCATCAGGCTTTGCTAGCGCTCGCTGCAATTGCTTATCGACGGTCCCAGCTATTCCGCCAGCTTGCATATCAGCAGTAGGGGCTTTAATAACTGTCACTCCATCGAAAACACTAGCCTCGAATGCAGCGAATGGGTTACTTGACCCCACATCATTAAAACTTCTACTTGGTGTCGCAAAACTCTGTCCAGCTGAAGTAGTTTTGACAAAACCGCCACCCAAACCACGTAAACTAATTTCAGACTGCCTTCCTTCACCAGATCGTTCAATTTGCACACCAGGTACAGCTTGCAGTGCTTCACCTAAATCAAGCGCAGGTAATGCATCAATATCTGAGGCAGAAATAGCATCAACAATAGATGGGGCATCTCGCTTGGTATTTAACGCATTCTCTAGAGAACCACGAATGCCTTGTACTTGTATAACTTCAAAATCGGCTTCAGTTTTTTCTGCTTGAGCCTCTTGATTATTGTCTATAGCTTGTTTAACTTCTTGAGCCAAAATTGAAGGTGCAAATAAAGTTAAAGCTATACCTAACGAACTACCTATTATTTTAGTCGAGGCGAGTTTTTTATTTTCTTTATTAAACATTGTAATCCCCATATACGTTGTGTGTGTCTGCTATTTTTACAAATAAGCCTGTTGCGTGTTTATCAAATTAACAACCAAAACTGCTAATTAACAATACGGTAACACAATAAATGACACTTTCAAATCAAAAATAATCAAAACCAATCTTGTTAAATTTTAAACGCATATAAACAACAACTTAAGAGATTTGATTTTATTTAAATTTTGAGAAAAAAACTATTTAAGCTATATTTATGGCGATTATAAAACCAATTAATTTGGATACAACAAATAAAATGAGCGATAGTGATTTATTTTGATTGGTTGCAGTTGCTAGCGAATAAGAAATTAGAAATTAGAAATAAAACTTAATAACGATAAAAAATACAAAGCCACTGTTTAAATGGCTTTATAAGTTAAGAAACTCTTTTTTTAACGTTATACAACTCCATTTGATTCTTAGTAATATCTCCCTTATAGGTGCCAGGAACTAACATAAAATAGGGATTGGCCTCTTCTGAAGTGTAGAAAATATGAAATATCATCTCTTTAAGCTTACGGTAGCTTTTTGACAACTCAGTCGAGCGTTCAGCAAAGGAACGCTGATCAAGCTCATTGAGCAAAAGCTCTCTATCTGCTTTCGATGCACTTTGGTAATTAACTTTAAAACTTGATTGGGCAATTAAATCTATCTGTTTAATAATAAACTTATACTGTTGCTTAGTTTCACTACCTGCCCAACTGAGCATGAGCGCATCGAGAACATCTATAACCTTTGCATCAGTAGCTCCTGGGGTATCTGTTCTGGGTATCATTATATCAGCCGCATCGCTCAAAATAGTCATTTCTTTTGCAGTAAAGAAACGCCCATTTTGAGAAAAAACAGATAATGAATTTACAGTATTGAAAATAGATGCCCATACAGGGGTAGCTACAAAATATACTGATGCTCCGATAAACAAACGACGACTTATATTAACTTTAGACATAATCCCCCCTTTACACTCGGTCTTTAAAAATTAGTTTTGCTGCATAATCGACAGCTCGAGCGGTAATAGCCATATAAGTCAATGAAGGGTTTTGAGTGGCGCAAGACGACATGCAAGCACCATCAGTCACAAACAAGTTATGAACATCGTGGCTTTGCGCCCATTTATTTAAAACGGATGTTTTAGGGTCTTCGCCCATACAGGCACCCCCCATTTCATGCACTCGATCGCCAACAGCAATTGGCTTTGTTTCAGGAAATTCATTTACTTTAATATCCACGCAGCCGCCTGCAGTCAGTATTTCTTTAATATCTACAGCCGCTTGCTTAATCATCTTGCGCTCGTTTTCTCTTATTCGCGCATCAATATGTAATATAGGAATACCCCATTGATCTTTTTCTGTAGGGTGCAACCGCGCATGATTTTCAAACCTTGGCAGCATCTCACCGTACATTATTGCTCTAAAGCGCCAAGGACCTGGTTGGTTACTATTCATTTTAACCTCAGCGCCAATACCTACCTTTTTTGCAGTTGTACCGGTATTGCTGCGGTGCTGGGCTGTACCTTGAAAACCAAATCCCCGAATAAAATCGGTACCTTTTTCTTGTTCGTGTCGATAGTTTGGAATATAGGTAGCAATAGGTCTGCGTCCGACTGAATATTTGTCATCAAAACCAGGTACTTTTGCATCCGCTATAACACCAGAAAAATGATCCATAATATAATGCCCAACAGCACCACTCGAATTTGCAATACCATTTGGGAACGTTTTAGACTTAGAATTTAGAAGAATTTGCACAGAGCCTAATGCTGAAGCGCATAAGAAAATAACCTTTGAGCGATATTGACGTTTTTCTTTAGTATGGGCATCAATCACCGTAACACCCGTCGCTTTACCTGACTTATCATCGTAATCAACTGTTTCTACTATTGCATCTGTTAAAACTGTTAAGTTTCCAGTTTTTTTGGCTGCAGGTAAAGTGGCTGAAAGTGAGCTGAAATATCCACCAAATGTACAGCCTCTATTACAGTATGAGCGAGCCTGACACTGTCCGCGCCCTAGTTCGGTTTGCTCTTTAGTAGGCTCTGTAATATTAGCCGAACGCCCTATAATTAAATGTCTGTCTGAATAAGCTTTCTTTAAGTTCTCAGCTATAAACTTTTCAGCACAACTCATCTCCCACGGCTTTTGAAATACGCCATCGGGTAGCGTATCTAAACCATCCTTATTTGCAGATACACCAATAAAAGACTCTACGTAATCATACCAGGGTGCCAAATCATCGTAGCCTATAGGCCAGGGGATACCATTTCCATCTTTTGCATTAGCTTGAAAATCTTTCACTCCCCATCGAAGGGATTGCCTTCCCCACGTTAACGATCTGCCACCTAATTGATAACCTCTTATCCATTTAAATGGGCTTTCTTTTGGATAAGAAATAGGGTGCTCTTTGTCATCAATAAAAAACTGTTTAGTGGCATTTTTGAAATAACCTTTGCGCTCAATCATAGAGTACCGTCCCTCCTCACTGAGAATTTCAGGGACTTTGTTTCTGTTCTCAATTTGCCAAGGCATTTGCATATCAGTATATTCTGGGCCTTGATGCTGAATATTACGTCCACGCTCTATTACAAGGGTTTTGAACCCTTTTTCGCAGAATTCTTTTGCCGCCCAACCACCTGTAATACCTGAGCCAACTACAATCACATCATACATAGAGGGTACTCCATTTTTATTGTTTTAGTTCTTCAATGAATATATTTTTAAATCTAACTACATTATCTCTGAGGCCTAAGCTTTTATATGATTTGCTGCCGTGATGCTGAAAACCTATTACACCTTCATCGTCTTTAATGTCTTCTACATGGGTGGTAAGTACATCATTGAGAAAGATTTTTATTGACGAGCCGTCACAAACAATTCGCAACGAATTCCATTCGCCCGGTTTATAAACTTCAGCTTGCTGCTCTGACCAAACGGGTAAGTGACTTTTTATAAAGTCATCATCTTTATGAGACCTTTGAGGATGTTCTGGGTACAGCCACTTTCGTCGACCTTGATCAAATAGCCCTCCGCTCCATCGGCGTGGGCTCGGGTCTATTTCAGCTTGATAGCCAACAACGCGTTTACCGTTCTTGTATTGCTCAATTTGGCCTCTAAAAATAATACCCGAATTACTATACTCATCAACATTTGGCATTTTTATATCGGCAGTCAAAATAAAGTTGCTGTAACGCTGCTTTGTAGTTAAAAACCAATTGTTAGATGAAATTAAATGCAACTCACCATCTATGAAGCGTGCTTGCCCAAACGAGTAAACATTATCAAAACGGCTAAGCTGAGGGTCTAGTAAATTAACTTTTTGCGTTTCTGCACATGCTGTAACCGAAAAAACAAAAAATATAGCTAAATATGATTTAATACCAGTCAACGTATTCTCCTTACTAACACTTTGTCGCGATATACTTAAAAGCAGATATAAATAACCTGCATTAAAAGTACTTTTTGGAAAATCGCTTTTCACTAAAGTCCTATCGTTTAGTGAAAAGCGATGCTTAACCTGATGTTAGTTTTCAAACAGTACATTAAATTCAGTAATGTCAGGCCAGTTACCAATCGCTTTTAATTTAACAAAACGTCCTTCTCTATAAAAAGTAGTTGTACTTGGCTGATTGTTAACGTCTCTGCTCTTATGCTTTGCTACTTTTTTATATCGACCATCAATCGTTTCTGATACATAAATTTGATACTTAATTGCTTTATCGTTCGCAGTCCACAGCTGGGTCCCTGTAATAGATTTTAAGTCTCCTAAATCAATAACTATTGATTGAGTTCCATTTTTGTCCGCACGCCAACTTGAACTATCAGAGAGGTCACCGTCTAATACATTAGAAGCAGGGTGTTGTTCCATCTCAGACGATACAAAAACGAGGTTAGGGTTTACTATTAAGCGTTTTTCTGCGCTTGAAGATTTCCCTTTACTATCAGTTGTTATAGCTTTTAGAGCGTACTCACCTGCGGCTAAACCAAGGAGCTCAGTTGAATACTCTTCGTCACCCCAGGTAAAAGGAGGCTGCCAAATATCACGCACTAAGGTGTCGTTCAAATAAAGCTCTACTCGCTCTATATCAATGCTACTTAATGCAGACTCACTATGCACCGATACACTTAAAGACTCATACCCTACTGGCACTTCTATCTCGGGTTCTAAAAAATAAACATTTGGAGCCGGTGTTTCTTCTACGATAAGTGTAATACTCGCTTCCCCTTCTAAACCTTGAGTATCTCGCGCAATTGCAGTGATAGTATGGCTTCCTACCCCTAAAGGTGACGGATTTGGCTCGTGCCTATCTAACCAACCCATTGCACCTAGCTCATAAGGTGCATATGAATGGCCAAAATTCCAAACCGGCTTGGTATCAGTACGCACAAACTCACCATTCACATACAAAGTTACAGATTGAATATCACGATTGTCGGGAGATACTGCATCTATTGTCACACCTAACTTTTCGTATCCTTCAAAAACAGTAAGGGTTTCATTAGGGAAAGAAACCACAGGCGGTTTAGGCTCACTTTCAACGTTAAGAATCATTGTCGCTATGCTTTGAGCGCCTTCACTGTCTATGGCAACTGCTTTAAAAGTATAAATTCCTGCACCGAGTGGTAAGGGGTTGGGAGAATGTGAGTCTAACCACCCCATTGCGCCTGTTTCGTGTGGATTAAACTTATGGCCAAAGTTAAAAGGAGCTTTGTCGTCTGTGCGTATTAAATTATCGTTAATGTATAAAGTAACAGATGCAATTGTTCTATCAGCAACAGGACTTGATGCTTGCAACGTAAATGTCAGCTGCTCAAAGCCCTCTTTTACAGTTAGCTCATTATCAGGAAAACTAATGACTGGCGAATCGGATTGAACAAGCAACTGCATTGTTGAAAAGCCTGTGACACCTTCACTATCAGTTGCAACCGCTTCAAAGGTATGATTTCCAGCCGTTAAGCCTAGTAGCTCTAATGGCTTGTTTTTATGACCCCATACAAAAGGGTCTGCATTATCTGAACGAATTAGCGTGCCATCAACAAATAAATCAACTTTGCTGATGCTGCGATCAGCCACTGGACTTACAGCCGTTACTTTAAAAGACAATTCGCTGTAACCTTCCTCTACAGTAATGCTTGTCTTCGGAAACGTGACGATAGGTGAGTTAATTTCACTTTCTATATCTAAATCTATTACTTGCAAATAAAGTGGTAACGCACTCCCTGCCCCACGCTCCATTAGGTAGTAGTAAACTTTGCCATCTTTGATGTAAATAGTGCCGTGATCAAATACCGGCCCATCAGTTGCTTCGTATACGCGCGTAAAGTTATTTGTGCCACCTTGCGCTTTTTCAACGTAAGGTCGTCCATTGTTTAAACCAATAATATAGACGTTGTCACCAGCCGTATAAATTTCACTTGCGCCAACAAAATCTGTGGACGTAATAAACTCTGTTGCGCCAGCTGGCTTGTAGGAGTGTAAATAAACTTCTTGATAATCAGGACGGTTTCTATCGGTTGAACGTACCTTACTTATAAAGTGCACATCTCCCTTTTTAGTCACTGTCCAGTCAAAGCTACCTACAATATAAACAGAGTTAGCTTCTTGATGATCTATGTAGTCACCCGGTTCCAGTACTTTTATTTCATCTGAATTTACAAGCGGCCATGTCATTGGCTCACCTTGATGGTTTTTCCATTCACCTATACCATCTGGGTGGTCTGAATAGGCGTAAAAAACACCATTTTGATATTTATATCTATCATTATTATCGTTGCTTCGCTGCTGATAGCCTACTCGAAGTTTGCCATTAACATACTTCATATTGCCATAGAGGCCCCAGTTATAAGCATTACCGTAACTTTTTTGGTTATTGTGATTAAATTTAGTGAAGCTTGACCACTTTTTTGTTTGAGCGTCATAGCGATTAAATACATAGGCACCGTTATTGTTGCCACCCAAGCGCATATAAAGCAGCAATGTACCATCTGTATTTGTAAAAAACTTGGGATAAGTTAAACGCGCAAAATTTGCTTTATCTGCTAAATTGCCTGTCATTGTTAAATGCTTATAGTCATCAGCCCCTTGACTGACACTACTGGTATCTTTAACAAACTTATTAAGAGTAAACTGCTCATCGGGTAAGTCAGCAACCCCTGTTTCGCTAAAAGAATAACGGAAAAAGTCATCTTTGAATTTACCGCCATGATTGTTATCGTCGTAGGCGTGCATATCGTACACCATATGAATAGTGCCATCGATAGGACTCACTGCTAAACCAATTGTATTATGAGATTCCCCAACTAAAGGGTCTCCTCTGAAACCGGTATGGCGATGTGGAAATTCTATAGTTGCCAGGGTTCCCGTTAATGTATTGTAGCGGCTCAACATAACGTTGCGCTCTTGCTTGCCGCCTTTATACCAAGTCATAAATACATAATGTTTATATACTTTAACAGCATCACCATGTGCCGAGATGTTTCGACCAAAAAAGAAGTCGTATTCGGCACCTGTGTCTGGGTTAGATACATTACTAAAATCTAGGTCTTGCCCATCAAAATGTAGACCCGAGTCTGAAATCTTAACTTGTTGCTTTAATTCAACCTCTGCGTGCCCTGAGGCAATATAAAATGCAGAAGCAAACAAAAGCAAAGATGAAAGCGTGTGTTTCGCTTTTATTGTGTGTTTTTTCATAGTTATCTCTGTTTATTTTTGTTGTCATAATGAATCGTGTGAATTCAAGTGTGTAAACTACTTTTTAACTCGGAGCCTTCGCGTATAAAATGACCTTTTCTATTTCATTTATGTTAACAAAGCTACAACATAAACCAAGTACAATCAATTAAAATCATTTTCGGTCAAATGAGGGGAGGGAAAGATTACGCTAATATAAGATTATTAAAATGGTGGGAAGCGACTGAGATGCAGTAAAACTCACTAGGAGCATGTTTATATTACAAGTAAATAAAGCCTTATTAAAATTCGATAGCGCTTGCTAAGCAGTATTTATTTTATAAGGCTACCAAAAGAGCGAGTTACCTTAATTTACTTTCAAAACTATATACAAGCTCCATAAGTTGACGGGCGTTACTATATTTTTTTAGATTTTGTTTTAACTCATCAAGCGCCTTGGCTGTTAAACCGGCATTATCTAAGGCTAAGTAATATAAATATGCGTATTGCACATTGTTAGGGTCAAGCTCCATCGATTTTTTAAAATACTCTATTGCTTCAACTTTTTTATTACTTCTTATTTTTGCCATTCCATTTGCATAATTTAATGCAGCAGAATTAGGTATTGCAGCCAACCCTTGATCAAGCACAGCCTGCATCTTTTCTTTATTGCCTTGGCGAAAATAAATATCAGACAAATTTACATAATTAGGATCAAAATATGGGTCTACATCAATACCTTTTTTTAAATACCTAATTGCCGATGTAACATCTCGCTTATTTAATGCGAGCATACTTTGATTAATGTGACCCTCGCCTCGCCAAGAGTTAACTTTATTGGACTGTGCAAGCTCAACAATAGCCTCACTGAGCTCGTCCGACGGATTATTTTGATAACTCAGATTTTGTGCGGCGGCAACCCTAACCGCCTTAAATTTATCTGTTAATAACTTACTGTAACTTTTGAAACGCTCACTTTCAGGCAGCATATAGCCTATTTTAGCAATCGCTAATCGTATTAGTGGCAATGGCGAGTTTACCCACCTAGATATAATTGCATCATCTATCGCTGAACCAGAATTTGCCAAATAAGTGATTGCACTTGCTCTATCAATTTCACTCAATGAAGTATCATTAATCAATCCTAAATGAATATTTAACGGCACACTATTGGCCGATCGAAGTGCTAACATTGCATGCTCTTTGTTAGACAAAGGAGCGGCCTTGCCATGCCAGCTTTCTAACGCGGTGTTTGCCCATTCATCTGTTTTATCATCATGGCACTGAGTACACGCATTGGGCGTATCATAAATGATAGAAATATCAGGGCGAGGAACTTTAAAGCTATGATCTCTCCTATCATCCACCCCCATATACCTATTAGTAGGCATATGGCAATTAACACATTGGCTACCTTGCGACGCTAGCTTATGGCGATGATGCTTTGGCACATCATATTCACTACTTTTATGACACTGGAGGCAAAGGCCATTTGTTTGTGACTTAATTCTCATCGTGTGCTTGTCATGACAATCTAGGCAATTTACACCCGCTTCGAACATTTTACTTTGCTTAAAGGAGCCAAACACATAAACTTCTTCTTTTATTTGGCCATCAGCATGGTACAAGTTGGGCTCTAAGAAAGAGGGGCTGAATTGATCTAAAAAGTCTATATCACTACTAAACCCATCGGTTAGTGGACTCCGCAATGAATGACAAGCATAACAGGTTTCCATAAAGCTATTGTCACGTTTAGCACCTTGCCAAGTAGCAATGTTGCTATTATCCGTTATTTTCCAACCAGACATATTGGTCGGTTTCACCTTATTTGTTTTTAATAACGGGTTAGTTTTGTGATCTTTTGATAGGTCAGCATGGCAAGAAGCACATCCCACATTTATATTTGAAAAGTGCGTATCAAACACATCTTTTTCTACATCATAATTACGCTTTAAATTATCAGAATGACAATCTGCACACATCCCATTCCAATTTTGTAAAGGTTGTAACCAATGCAAACGATCATTTGGTTTTACGTCTTCAGCCTCATAATTTGCATACCAGCGCTGCCCACCTTCTTTAGCATCACGACTATCCCAAGCAAAAGGGAAAACTTGGTATTTCCCCTTTTCCACTTCAATAAGGTATTGCTGAAGTGGGGTAAAACCAAATACATAGCTTACTTTATAAGTGGTCTTTGTTTTGCTTTCAGTTAAATCAATTAAAAAGTCATCACCTTTGGTATAAAAAAACGCTTTTTGAGAAAAGTGCTCAACTGTTACGTTGTTAAAATCACCTAGTACTTTGTCTAATGTTGCCTGGGCCATTGCACCTGCATGGTGAGACTGCTGCCAATCAGACACCTCCTTGCTATGACATGAAGAACACTCATCATTAGCAATAGAAAAAAAGCTGCTTATCAAAAGCGTTACAACTACTATAATCTTGAATATTTTTATCATTATTTTTCTGCTTTAAAACGCTAGTATTGTGAGTAAATAATTTTATCAGGGTCGTAAATAACGCTATCGCTTTCACTAAAACCAATTCTATGAGCAACGGCTTTCACCGATGTTGCTTGATCTAATTTAAAGGGCCCTTTGTATAATTGCCATAATTCAGGAGGGGTGATGTTACCTAGTTGATAAGAAATCACCGCACCAGGCGTTGGGCTACTTATGTGTATTATGCCATTACTGATTTTAAATTGTGGCTTTGCGGTTACTGGCTGTGATTCATTTCCCGCCCAAAGTCTTTGAATAAGCTGGGCTTCAGGAAGGCTTGGGTCATCGTTTATTTCATTTAACCAACGGTCCATTTCAGCGCTTAGTTCGGTAACAACCTTTTTATAGCGAGGGTCATCAATAATATTATTAATTTCATGGGGATCATTAATTAAATCGAATAGTTCTTCTGGGTCTTTTTTATCTCTAAACCATAAAGCTTGTGCCTGTGTAAGTCGATCTGCATCTCGTAAGCGTAACAGCTCCTGCATGGTCGGTATTTTCTCTCGATACGCCACGGGTAAATAATAACCTTGTTCTGGTCGGTAATTTCTAATGTATTTAAAGCGCTTATTTTTAACAGCCCTTATTACATCTGTAAAACCATCAAACCTATCTGCTGCCGCATGGATATACTCTCGTTTTGCCGTTTGTTGTTTTCCTAAAAAGTTTCGTCCTTGCATATGTGCGGGCTTATCTATTCCCGCTAAACTCAATAGTGTTGGAGCAAAATCAACAAAACTGACAAGTTGGTCATCTTTTGTACCTGCATGTTCACCGTTAGGGTAACGAATAATAAAAGGCACCTTAAGGCCACTGTCGTAAACTAATCGCTTTTGTCGTGGTAAAGGACCACCATGATCAGAATAAAACATAATAATTGTATTATCGTACAAACCATCATCTTTCAATTGCTTTAATACAGCAGCAATTTGTTTATCAGTTTCCGCTAAATTATTATACATTTTCCAAAAATCACGTCTGACTAGAGGTGTATCAGGTAAATAAGGGGGAATAGGAAAATCAAGATCTTTAGCTACATGCACTGGCGTGTTCGCCTCAGATGACTTTACTGCATGGTGTTGTGGTAGCTTTGCAATTTTTTGCCTATTGTCAGAAAAGTAATGCCTAGATTCTATTTTTCTGAACCCATATGGCTCAAATAAGCCTGACTCATGTGTAGTTGTAAAATTAACGACAGCATAAAATGGTTGTCCAATCTTTCGGTTGCGCCAATGCGCATAGGGCCCACTTTCATCCCACGCCCCTTTTGGCGCTTTAAACTGGTAATCTGTTTTTAAATTATTAGTTGTGTAATACCCTGCTTCACGCAAATATTGGCTGAGCATTTTTGCATTTGCATGCGGAATAGCTTCGTATTTTGGTAAACCGGTTTCTTTTGTATTTGATGTTGTACGCATATTGTTTGCGCCAAATGAAGAAGGATACATTCCCATAGAAATCGCAGCTCGGCTTGGTGCACATACACCAGAGGGTGAATACACATTAGTGAACGTGACCCCTTCATTTGCTAGCTCAGTGATCGTTGGCGTTTTAATTGTTTTATCACCATACGCTTCAATGAT
This sequence comes from Pseudoalteromonas sp. SR43-2, assembly GCF_014163885.1. Classification (NCBI taxonomy): domain Bacteria; kingdom Pseudomonadati; phylum Pseudomonadota; class Gammaproteobacteria; order Alteromonadales; family Pseudoalteromonadaceae; genus Pseudoalteromonas; species Pseudoalteromonas sp. SR43-2. Next base: position 88,035 of record NZ_JACJED010000017.1, read on the forward strand.
TGGACTCATGTCTTCAACCACTAACCATAAAATATTAGGCTGGTCTGACAGATCATGTTTTACGGTAGAGGCCTCTATTGCATGCAATCCACTGACGTAAAATAATAAAACCCACAAAAAATACTGCCTGTAACTTAATTTTGTATTATTCATCTTACTACCTCTCTTCATTCTTATACGGTTAACAGTCAATGATTTCGAAAAAATTGCTTGCCTTTACGCCTTTATACGTAAGGCAACTCATCAATCACTTTTGCTAAGCACTAACGCACGCCAACGGCCTCTAGCAAATGCGGTACCGCCATTTTCAGGAATTTTTCCATTTGTAACGGCTTTAGAAGAAACCCTTATAATGTCGCCTTTCGTTAATTCAACGTCCTGCATATTGAAGTATATTTCTTGGTAATCAGTGGTTGTTTCTGGATTCGTAAATCGGCCAATTTCTTTATTATTTATTGAAACAATATAAGTCGACTCGCCGTCAATTTCTGCCAATGTAACCAGCCTCAGAGTATAAGTGCCCGCCTCTTTGGCCTGCACAGTATATTCTGCGTGCGCAAATTTATTTCTGTAGGCCGTTTTCACTGCATTTATGGCAAGAGCGCTCTCGGCCTTATGTTGGTAGTATGGAATTTCGCCAGTATTTTCAATCGTAAAGCTATCTATGGCGTGTAAAATCCTGGTGTAATCCGTTATCTTAAGTAATTGTGTTTTTTTCTTTAATGGCTTGGAATTACTTAATGTTTCTGACTTATCCTTGCCCGCAGGTATGTAGCTTTTGTCTTTAGTTAAAAGTAACTTATCAAGTTCAAAGCCATCTTCACGCATAGATACCATAATGGTATGAACCCCTTTATGGGGTATATCAACATAAATGGTATTAGGTGTGCCGCAATGATTGGTGTTTACCCGTTGCGCAGAAGACCATGTCCAGGCATGTTTCCCTTTGCATAGTTGCAAGCGCTGTGCTGATTCTGGCCAGTGTCCATTTATACCCAGATGAACACCATTATCTTCACTACCTGTGCTGTAGGCTCTTGCCCAAATGTAATACCTTCCCGGCGTTGCAAAATAAATGGGGTAACTCAGCACGGCCATTGTGCCGGCATTATTGGTGAAGTTCTCACTTCTAACTAGCGTTTCGTGATGATTGCTACGAGTATCGGGAAGTATTTCTATATAAGCGCCGTTGCTCGCGTCATGATAATGAGCTTGATCTGCATCGGCGAGGTTATGCCCTGGTGTGTTTTTTGAAAACACCAGCCACCGCCTTTTATCATCCAAGTGTTGCGTTGAAAAGTTTTCTGCTTCTATCACTACAAAACCCGATTTTTCATGATAAACCTGCCCAGCACTGGCATGGGTAGTCGAAGCTATAAAACTAGCTATCACAATCGGTAAATAACAAAGCACTAATTTCATGTTGAAAGCCTCAACTTTTTAGCTTCTAACTGCATTTAACAATAATACTTCTTTTATTTCTTTTGGCGTTGCGTGTTTATTACCGCCATTGTCAGCACCTGTTATCCACCAATAAATCATTCCCGCATCAGAGCAATCAAATTTATTAGTCTGAAAAGGAACAACACCATCCTTCTCAGCATAAGCCATCATTTCCCAAATAAATGCAATGCCTGTATCTGTATGGTTTTTGGCCCAATCCCAATTATCTATAGGCCCTTGAAGGCCAACGTTTTGGTCTCCTATTTGATGCTCTTTGACACCAAAGTCTAAAATTTGCTGCCAAGTAAAATAGTCACCACTGTTATCATTTGCAGGGTGGTGCGAGACAACATGAACATGTTGCACCTTGTTTTTTTCTGCGGCTTCCAGTGCATAACCAATCAGATCTGGTTCCCCCGCTTCAATTATCCAAAGCGGATTATCAGCAGACGATGCGTTAACGGCATCCACTAAATCTTGAGTTGCTCCAACTTGATCAACCCTACAATTATAAAAATCACGTAAATTATTAAATGGGCCAAATAAATCGATGCCTCTGGTACTTAATTCGTCGAGTTTATTTTGTCGGCGCATTTCATTTTCAGCATTAATTTGATAACGGGCCTTATTTCTAAAAGGGTCTAAATCACAAGAATGAGATAAATGGACGAGCCGGTTAGATAAACCAGTGTCTTGTAAAAGTGCCAACATAACAGGTGTTGCACCAATATCGTCGGGATCAGGAGAGTTACCATCTATGACTATGGCCAAACGGCCCTTAGGAGGGTTTAGTGCTTTAAACTCTTCCTTCAACATTTGTTTTGGAGAGCCTTCTTTTATTTTACCCTCCACTAAAGTTGTGTTCTCACTACAGCCTACGCTTAAAAATGTACTTAAAATAATGAAAGGTAATAAAATTTTTCTCATAGTTTATTTCTCTATCTTGATAAGAATCAGCTCTTTATAATGACTATTTTCTGTTGTGTTTTTTTAACCTCACAGACCTTTGCAAAACCATCAAGGAAAGAAAACAGCTTTAATGATTGAATTTGAATCGATATGAGTGTAAATGAAATTTAAAAAATTAACAAACTGTCAATTTCTATGTAAATTTTTATACTTGTTTATTAAAAGAGCATTACTGTTGTGCCAAAAAATTCAGGCGTCAATGGAATGGTTTGCTTCTAAAGATATCTTTATGTTTTGAATGCGAGTAGATGATAGTTGGGAGTTAGTAAGCAATTTAATAAGTAAACTAATCGCCTACGAAGCTCCAGCAGCTGAAGCTGATAGTAATGTTATCAATAAAAAAGCCCTCAAGTTGAGGTTAACTCAAGGGCTATTATGTAAATGTTTGTCGTTTACTAAGCTAATAGAGACTTAACATAATCAATAATTTCTTGGTCTTGACCATTTTCAAATAAACACGCTTGGAAACGCTCACCTGATACTGCGGTTTTAACCAATTCTTGATCAACGTTTTTCAATGAATCAACATAGCTGCGACTCGCTAAAGCAGACTTCACTTGCGTTAGAATTGATGCATTCTTAACTTGAGGTTCTTTACGTTCTACAGGGTAACCCGCTCCGCGCTCACCAGTAAGTGCTTTTTCAAAGATATAGCGCGCATTTAATTCAGCGCCCCAACCAAATCCTTTTGCAAACGGCAGTGCTAACGCGTTACCGTTGTTTACTTGGTTAAACAAAAAGGCGTCAGATGGATCAATACAATAGCCACAGAATACACCGTCATGAGCATTCAAAGACATCATTGCACCTTGACCCGTACCACATCCTGCGAATACAAAATCAACGGCTTTAGCGTTAAGTAAAATCCCCGCCATAATGCCTAAATGAACATATGTTAGGTGATGATCGTTTTCGCTATTCATACCCACGTTAAACACAATGTGTTCTAACGGTAAGGCAACACTTTCAAGTTCGTTTAAAATAATTGGATTTTTAGCCGCTTGGCTATTTTCAAACATTAATGCTATTTTCATGATTGGTTTTACACCTTAGTGAGTGAATATGACTCAAGTGTATCATTGGTTTAGTCAGAAAATAACCCATAGAGCGCTTAAAGATGCGCTAAACATACTTCCTATGGTTTGTATGGGAGCATTATTTGTTACCACTCGGAACCTTCAAAGGCTTGGTGTGATGATAGTTAGCGATAAACTACCTATCTCTAAGGTTTGTGCATTGGTATTGGCATTGGGGTTCAAGTTAAATAATACGTCACTTCTTCAAGTCGACTATGTGCCATCCGACACCGTAAAATACCTTGCCAAATATTATTAACGTTTTATCTTGTCGAGTGACTAGTGAGTGCCATGAGCATTCATTCATGATTAACTCGTCTCTGCCCCAAAACGAGTTTAGGCGACGGTCTCAAATGAGCGAAAACCGGACACTGAAAAAGTTAAATTTATTCCTACTTTTTTGAGTTGGAGCCTAATTTTGTCCGATAACATTATTAAACGCCGTTTTGGGGCAAAATAACATGCTTAATTTCTAGCTGTTTTAATTACTTGTTTACAAAGGTAATTATTGGTGAAATTATCAGGGTATGTAATATAAGCCGTTTTGGTGTGTTATAAACCACCAAAATGGTGTTCAATAAGCTGTTAAGTAGCCAAGGAAATTACGGCGTTTAAAATGACCTACGAAGAATTTTATTACAGCATTGATTGCAAGTTTCCTTACCATCAAGAAAGTGAGTGGAAGCGAATCATTGAGCAATCAATTGAAATAGGTGAAGACGCGCCTTTTCTCGTACTTCACGAAATATGCAGAGTGCCAGCCTCGGAGAAGCTGGATCAAGTAAAGCATATGGAAGTGTATAAATATTGGAAGCAATCGTTTGCCAGCCCAGTGCAGGACATCGTTGAGCCAGCTGCTCTTTCATACATCAACAAAACTGAGATAACAGATTCCGAAGCACTAGATATAATGGAAAGACTTTCACCGTTTCCAAAATCCTATAATGCGCTTCAAGTTGTCTTATTTTCGTGCCCAGATGATGATGAACTGGTCGACGAAAAATATGAAAATATTGTAGCTATGTGGAAATCGGCTACTTAACAAGCGCCTAAACAACGACAATGTAAAGTTGTCATGGTTTTGGCAAACAACGCAAAAAGCCATGCCAACACATTGCGTGTTAGGCGGGCGTTAGGTATTTTTTTAGAGGTTGCAGAATGGATTTTAATGGTCGTCAAAAAAGATGGTTAAAAGATCTGTGTAAGATTTCAAATCGAGAAATTATTCTTTTAGATGAATTTAAAAAAGATAAACTAACTTGGGAAGAGTTTTGGAAAGCTAATTTATTACAAACAGCAATAAATGATTTACATTGTAAGTGTCTTTTCATAGAGTTATCTAACAGACCTAAGGGAACTACCAAAGACCAAATGGAAAAAAAAGGCTGTCATTTTAGCGAGAGTGAATCTTATAGAGATGAGCATCAAAAAAGAGTTAGTAAATTAATATGTGATTGTTGCGGACAACACTGGAAAGAGCAAGAGTTTGAAGCTATGCAATATTGGTCATTCCATATGTACCCACAAAACACCTAACAAGTCCATCCAAACGACTGCATTCTGCGGCGCTTGATGAAAGCGAATGGGTCAAATCTTGACTTCACACATTAAGAATCTCAATGTCCGCTAATGACACAAAGCTGACCTTAGCCTCTAACGCGTTTTTGTCCAAAAACGAGCTTGAATGACCGCCCTACTTTCGCTCATTTGAGCCTCCAACCTTAGCTTAAATAATAAAGCGCTACCAAAATGGCAGCGCTTTTACATTAAATTTGACCCTTTAAGTTGATTTCCACACTGGATTATTAAGCTGGGCGGAACTTGCCTTCACTCCATAAGTAAATACGTTGTGCACTGCCTTTTTTCACATTAAGTAAAACAGCTACGGCAGTCCCCTGCTCTTTTTTTACAACCTTCATTTCTATTCTTGATTTAGCCAAGCCTAGATATGTTTTATCTACACGCCAATTTTGAGCGTCGTTACTTATAGCTGTTGCGAAAATAGATTGGCCTTTGGCATCTTTATAAGTAACTGCTGCTCTGTATTGGTTTTGTTCTTTATTTAATACTTCAAGCTTTAAAATATTGGTTATTGGGTTGTTTTTACTATCTAGCAAAAATCTATTAACTGTCCCCGGCATTGGTTGGCTATGTTTCCACTGCCCATTTTCAAACGATGTGACCCGCCACTCTCTGTATTGCTTGGTGCGTGCTTGGTACGCTACGGCTGGAATATTATTTTCTAGCATAATAGGGGTTGTACTAAATGGGGTTTCTTCTCGTTGTGTTGAGTCAAAGGCTAATGTTTTTTTATTCGCTTTCGCTAAGGTGATAGGTAATGCTAACTTTTCATTTTGTGCGTTATAAAATGTATCTGTGGTGGTATCGAGCTTCATATAATATGAGTTAATACGCCCATAATTCGTTTTGTTGTGAACCTCAAGGAAGTTACATTCGTGCCATAACGAGCTAATAGCAATTTCTGTATCCGACACTTTTTTTGGTGTTATATAAAAGGTATCGACGTTGATTGGATTATGCTTTTGCGGTGTCGGCACAGTAATGGTGACCGGTTTTTCAAATTTTTGAGCACCACTTGGCATTTTGTAATATACCCAAGGTGACTTATGGGTGCCTGCACGAGTAAATAGGTAGATATCGCCATTGGCCATTTTTTCACTGGCTGTGTACGATGCAAACGGTGTAATGTCGTTTACATATACAAATTTACTAATGTCATTTGGCTTTTCTGACATTACATGCAGCATTCTACCGCCGGCGTGTGGGGTATCGATTGAAAAAGGGTTTAATCCGTCTTCTCTTTCTCCGCCGTGGCCACCATAAATAATATGAAAGTGACCTTTACTGTCTTGTTCTATTATTGGCCGCCCGTGGCTATCAATTTTTCTATCACCTTTTGAAAGGGTACTTTCTGCCGCTTTATAAGGCCCATCCCATTGATGAGTGTTAAGATCGTAACTGGCTATATAAGGGTCGGTTAAATGCCCTTGATACGTAATAAATACTTTATCACCAATTACATCGTGCCAGCCTGTATGGGGGTTTCCTTGAAGGTTGTCTGTAAAATAACCTTCAGGTAGTTTTGGTAACGATGTCGGTAGAGCCTTTTTAGGGCCTAGGTTTTCATGTGGTAAGTTGTAAATTTGGTGAAACGATTTACCTTGCGTGTATTTGTCATAAATAGTTTGGTACTCAGGGTAAGCACCATATAGGTACTGATCAATTCTCCAACGCCAATATTCACTGCTTTGTGGATCATTTGGTTCGACTTGATTTTGTAAAGTTGAAAATACGTTATCTGTTGCTGAGTATTTTTTTATTAGTGCAGCGCGTTCATCCGAAAACCCGGTGTTTTGATTAGCTGGGACATTTGTAGAGCAGGCGGTACTTAACAGACCGGCGTAAATACCTAAATTTAAAAAAATTACTTTTTTAATGCGGTTTAATGTTAAAGCTTTATAGGGTGTTGTTAATGGCATAGTGTGTCTCGGTGTGGTGTGATGGTAAAAAACTACATACCTCAAATATAATGCTGAGTTATGTTGTAGTGAGTGTGGTTTGTGTTATTGATTTATAAGTCCACACTCACATTTCTTTAAGAATGAAACTCCTCGTTATTACATTTTCATATAGGCTGATTTTTTATAATAGGTAGTAAGCGAGTCCTGTTTAAACTTTAACTGATTACCATTGCCTATATACATATCTATTAGTTTGTTTTGCTCATCGGTAGTAATAACGCCAAATTGACCTTCAAAATAAATACCTAACTTTTTGTCTTCGTATTTATCGTCACTATTTTCTTGTACAATAATGTATTGCGTTAGTGACTTGCCATCGACTGTTGCGTTGACTTTTACGCCTTTAAATACGCCTTTCCCATAAAGTCTTTCTATAGCAGTAACCGCATAGTCTTCACCTTCGATTACTGATTCATACGCTACTGTAAATGGATTACTCCATGTTTCACCTTGGTGGCGCATTACAAACGTGGGTAATGGCTTTTCGTTGTATGGCGCAGACGCACCATAAGCTTTTGGCGCTTTTACGGTGGTTAACTCAATATCAAGTCCGGCTGGAATAAGTGCTCGCATGGCAATTGATTCATCGCTCAGTTTAGATGCCGTAAATGTTGCCTCATACTGCTGTGATGAAGTTGTAGCTGTTTTTACTTGTTCAAAGTAATGCCAGCCTGGGTGTTGATAATCTTTATGTTTAACCCACGGTGTTTTAGCTGCAGCTTGATAGCGCTGCGCATCTGCTTTTAATTTTACTTTTTTTGAGCCTGAGGTTATATCCACTTTGTCGCCAATATTGTGATACACATAATCGTGAAACTCTTGTTCATGGCTACTTTTAGCTCTAAATATGTCTAGGTAGTAACCCTTAGTATCAGAGAGTTTGATCAATGCTAAGGTACGCAGATGATTAGCAGGTGCTACTTTATTAAATTCATCATAAAAAGATGATGTGTTAAACGAGTATTTATCAGAGACGCCTTTTTCACCAGCAGCAGGTTCCATTGCAACAGATTGCACGCGATTAATACCTAAGTTTATCCAATCACCGCTAGAGGCAGATGCGCCATTACTTATCACTGAGTTATGCGCGGCAAATAAACGATAATAATTTTCATGAATCGGTGTTCTGTAAGTGCCTTTACCTCCGTCAATGCCAAGAACATGGCCTTGACCATATAGTTCCATGTCCATACCTGAGGCATGACCATGAATATAAGAGCCCCCCGCCACAAATGCCATTAAACTGTTTTTAACTGGATTTTGTTTACTTACATTACGTTGAATATTCATTCCTGCATATTCTAGACGCTTAGTTCTAGGGCGAGGTGGTGCTACATCTACTTTTTGAGTACTTTGAATTTCTTTTACTGACCATAACAGTTGTAATGGCGTATAGTACGGGCTAGGTTCGTCAGAGCGGTCGTGTAAGTGGCCGCGCTGATAAGCTCCTGCGCTTATACTCGATGCTAAATAGTTACTAAAGTCATCAATCTGTTTTTCATTATTATTTAATTTTGCCAATAACAATGACATTTCAAGTGCTGAATACTCTGGTTTATAGGTACGGTGACCATCGCCAATATACGGGTATTCGTTATTTGGGTATTGCAGATCATAATATGAGGTAAATGCTGCAGGGATATTGGTGTATTTTTGTCCTAGTTTAAGCGTTGGGTCGTAGCGGTCGAGCAACGTCATTAGGTAAACCGAAAAAGCGGCTACATGCTTAGAGTACTGGAAAGACTCTGGCCAAATATCTCCTTCGTTTTCAAACTTTTTTGCAACCGTTTTCAGCGATGCCTGATACTTAGTATCTAGGTGTGTGTAATAAGGAAGATTTTTAGCAATTTCTTCTGGGTCGTCTAATGCTAAAATGTTGTGTACAAGGCTTGATGACTCTAATACAGGCCAGTTTGAATCAAGTAAGCCTTTATTCAGCGCTAACCAAATATAAGTTTTAAAAACCTGTTGCGCTTGGTCAAAATCAAACGCGACTAAGCTGCTTGATTGTAAGTCGTACACCTTGCCGCCAGACTTTAGATATGGATAAACCAAGTCATAAATAATGGGTAATTGAGCACCAATTACCCGTGCTTCATACAAGTGATCGCCCGGAAACATCCAACTTGAATTCATGGTGCCTTCTTTATGCACTTTCATTTGTATTAATGCATTTGAATAGGTATTAAGTATGTCGGCACCACAGGCTGCGTATTTATCTTCCTGAGTTAGATAGTACATTACACCGCAATCGACGCCGTCCTGCAGTGCTTTAACAACGCTTACAAGTTGCTCTTTGCTACCACCACCTTTAACACGAAAATGCGGTAGTGTAGGTGCTTGTGACTTATCTTCATTCCAAACTAATGGCAGCTCTTCAAGCGGTTTTAAACGCTTTTCTTTATTAAGTCCAGCGACTGGTTCAACACGCTGTTTAAGCTCTTCAAATAATGATTTTGCCCAAGGCTCTGTTTGTATTTTATTTAAAATTTCTGGACGTTCAGATTTTTTAACCCAAATCGAAGGGCGCTCTATTTCTGTTGCTGAGGCTTTAAATGCGATGAGTGTTATTATGAGACCAAAACAAGTAGCGACTACGTTAGGTCGCGATAGTGCTTCCCGTTTTGTTTTACTGGTGATTACAAACATTGTCGGTAATTCCTAAATTGTTGTGAGTTAATTGTTGCAAGTGTATTCATAGCTAAATTGTGTTTTTACAGCGATTAAGCGCTTCTAAGTAGTAATAATCGCCATAATTTAGCGCGGCATTAAGCTCTTTACCTGCAGGGTAGTTGCCCGTTGCTTGTTTAAGTAAAAAGTGACCATTTTCACCTTTTTCAGCAAGGTATTCTGGTGAGCTCAGGCTGTGTAACATTTTCATCGCGGCTTTGCGATAACGCGCTGCTTCTTCTTTTTCTACATAGTTTGCTAACTCTAATAATCCACTGGCCAGTAAAGAGGCAGCTGAAGAGTCGCGATAATTAACCACATCAGGATGTTCAGGCGCGTCGTAATCGAAATATGGAACTAAATCCTCGGGCATATTTTTATGGCTAAGTAAGTAGTTAACAATATTACGGGCATGATTTAGGAATTTTTCATCTTTTGTATAGCGGTAAACCATTGTATAGCCATAGGCACCCCACGCTTGCCCGCGTGACCACGACGAGTCATCTGTTAGGCCTTGAAAGGTTTGTTTTGATTGTGGCAACCCCGTGTCACGGCTGTAGTTTACTAAATGATATGAACTGTAATCGTCTCGGAAATGATGCTCCATTGTGACGGTCGCGTGGCTTACTGCGGCATCGTAATATTTTTTATCGCCAGTCGCTAATGAGGCATTAAATAGCAACTCTAAATTCATCATGTTATCAATGATCACTGGGAACTCCCACGTTCCCCAACTCCATGAGAAGGTCGCACCAATATTAGGGTTGTAACGCTCCATCAGTGTTTGCGCTGTGCTTACTAAAATAGGACTATAATTTTTATTTCCAGTTAATCTTAACCCGTTACCAAAGCTATTGTTCATAATAAAACCCACGTCATGCGTTTTACGGTTGAACTGCATATCTTCTAACGCGTTAGTCCAGTGAGTCGCTGTATCGAGCCAACTTTTATCTTGACTGTGCTCGTACATATACCAAAAGCTGCCAGCCACAAAGCCACTCGTCCAACCCATCGGAGTAATAAAGTTAACCTTACCATCACTAAACGAAGTCGGTATTTTATTTGGGTTTGTATACGCTTTTCTAAAGTCGTCTAATTGCAGTTGTGCTTTATCGAGTGTGGCACTACAGAACTGCGCACTGTCATTTAAAAGAGTGTCTTGTTTACTATTTTTTTCTACGGCATCACATGCTGGTAAGGCAAGTAAAACCGCAACAGCCAAAGCACTTTTAGTTATTATTTTCTTCATTATTACCTCTTTTAAAAGTCAGCCATAACTTCACATTGAGTACATATACCCTAAATCGGCATAGTGGCACCTATTACATTTAGACAGAATACAATATCAATTTGACTGATATTGACTTATTTTGACTGATAAAGTCAAATAATAAATCATTTGGCTACATTTCACTTACATGAATAAGAAAAGGTAGGTTTGATTACGAGGAATTAGTGAGGTGTTAAGAGGTTTGTACTTAAAAACACCTAGCGCCATCTACAATGGCGCTAGGTTGTACTTATTAATTAAAATTACCTTTAATTTCATAGTTACCAGGTGGTAACAAGTCAGGACTTTGTACACTAATGGAATTGTCACGAATAATACTGATGTTTTTTATATTCGGAAGTACCAATGACGCCTCAGTGTTTTTTGGCACAGTTAAAGACATACTAAGTTGCTGTTCTTTTACCGACCAGCTAACAGCAATTTCACCTTGAGGAGTTGGGTGACTACCGCTAACCTCTGACAGCTTAGTAGTAAACTGCGGTTCAACTTTAAAATGTTTGAAGCCAGGCTGCGTTTGTTCTACGCCCAACATACCTCGATAAAACCATGAGGCAACTGCACCATAAGCATAGTGATTTAGTGAGTTCATATTCGCCTTATTGAAACCATCCTCAAGCGAATATGAATTCCAGCGCTCCCATGTTGTCGTTGCACCATTATTTATGGAATAAAACCAGGACGGGTAGGTTTCTTTAAATAAAATGTCATACATCACTTCACTGTGGCCAAACTTTTGTAAAACAGGTGCCAACATTGGAGTCCCTAAAAAGCCGGTACGTAAATGATGCTCACTTTGCTCTAACAATTTAAGTAACTTAGCTACTGCTACTTTTTCATCATTAGCCTCAAACATATTAAATGCAAGCGGCATTAAGTACGTTGTTTGTGTAGTAACAGGATTAGTGACAATTTGTTTTGGTTGTCTTAAGCGCTTCCCATTCTCTCGTTGGATTACTTTGATGACCTCAGGTTTAAGATCTAAGTTTTCATCAAAGTAATGAGTTCTGAATTTCTCTTTTAAGTTTTTAAATAGTGTTTCGTATTGCTGTGCATCACTTTCATATCCCAGCAAACGAGCTGTTCTGGCGGTTATATCTGCCGAACGAGCAAAATATGCAGAACTAATTATATCTGGATGGGTATCCCCTTTTGCTCTGCCGCCTTTAGAGTATGGCTGCAACCAATCACCATAAGTACCTAAGTAGGAACTGTACTCATAACTATGGAACTCGTGGTAGCTCAACCAACGCTTCATCATATTATAATTGTCAGCGAGTATTTTTTTATCACCAGTGAACTGATAGAGATCCCAAGGTAATATTGTGGCTACGTCACCCCAAGCTGCAGCGGTACCATCAGTTAAAAAGGCTCTAAAAGGCACAAATTTAGGCACCATGCCATCAATACTTTGCTCTTCACGAACACTCTCTAACCAAGCAGCCCAAAAACTATAAACATCTGCCTTATACATCGAAGTCATGGCGAATACTTGGGCATCGCCTGTCCAACCAAGTCGCTCATCCCGTTGTGGGCAATCGGTTGGTATATCTAAGAAGTTACCTCTTAGCCCCCATTCAACATTTTCTGATAGTTTATTTAATTTACCATGCGAACTTTCAAAATTATCAAACACTTCAAAATCAGAATGTAGTACTTGACCCTTTATCCACTCTAGTTTTGGGGTTTGGCTTTCGTCATAGCCAGTCAGCTCAACATAACGATAACCATGAAAAGTAAAGGTAGGTTGATATTCAATAACGCCATCTTCTTTGGGAGTGTAATAATCCGTATTTTTAGCTGAACGTAAGTTTTTGACATGGAAAAAATCTTTTTCTAATGCTTCGGCAAAGCGAAGCTTTATTTTTTCCCCAGCGATACCTGGCACTGTAATTTTAGGCACTCCCACCATATTCTGTCCCATGTCAAAGATAGCAACTCCCTCTTTAACGCTAACAATATCGATTGCCGGAATGCTTTTAGTAACTCGAACAGGCTGATGACGTTTCGGTTTTAGTTTTACTTGATTATCAATTGGCTCAACCACGACTGGTTGCCATGTAGCAGCATTGTATTGAGCAGTATTCCAACCAGGCATTTCATAACGTGCATCATACGTTTCACCATCATAATTACTTGCTTCACGTATAGGGCCATCTATTGTACTTTGCCAACTATCATTACTCGTTATTACTTTTACAGACCCATCACTATAAGTAACTTCTAATTGAGCAAGTAACCGCATCGGTAAAACGTATTCTTTTTTAGTAGGATGAAAAATTCGCCCCGTGTGCCAGCCTTCAGCAACGACAGCACTCAATGCGTTAGCGCCTTGCTTGATTTGTGTAGTCACATCGTAAGTGAGTGTTTCTATTCGTTTGTGATATGGGGTCCAGCCAGGAGTCATTACATCTTGACTCACTTGTTCGCCATTTATAAATGGTTTAAAGACACCCTTAGATGTTATATAAAGTCTTGCTTTAGTAACTTTTTTATTAACTTCAAAGGTTGTTCGTAAATACTGTGGCCGATAATACAGGTTGTCTGGTGCATTGAAGCGGCCTTCTTTTACCTCACTTTGGTTACGCTCCCCAGTTTCTGGGTGGCCTATCCACTTAGCTTGCCAGTCATCATTATTCAAAAGGCCTAATTCAAGGTGGTTGACCTCACTCCATTTTGAAACTCGATCATTTTCATCCCACATTTTTACCCGCCAATAAATCTTTTGACGAGACAATAACTTTTTACCTTGGTAGTCAATCCAAGCGTTATTGTCTGAGATGACCTTTTTGCTGTCCCAAATAACTTGATTATCAAGAAAGTTGGCTGATGTCGCTACCTGTATTTGATAAGCAGATTGAAACAGAGCTTTGTTTTGTTCAGGTATTTTCCAACTAAAACGTGGTTGTTGTTCATAATAACCAAGCGGATTTATAAAACCTTCGCCCACTTTTAATTGTATAGGAGCTGCTATTTGCGCTACTACCTTACTAGATGCTGGCTCTATAATTTGCTGATTTTGTTCTGCACAACCCGCTAAAAATAAAAAAACAGAAAATAGAGTTAAATGAACTTTAATGGCGTTGTTTACAAAACAATTTAATGCTCTTATCAATTTACTCATCGTGGATATCCCCTAATATACGTAGTCCAAGCATTACTCTATAAATGCTTATTGCATTGTTACACCAGTAGCAAAAAGCATAATGTCATCCGTTACTTCGCTACGACCAACATAAATTCCCCAGCGAAAACCAATCTCTTCTGTGCGCTCCCACTGACCATAACCAACTTTTTTATTATCGATGAATACTTCGTAATCCATGCCATTGTCTCTTACACGGACATCAAAGCCTTTACCATTCATATTTTTCGCTACAATATACTTTTTATTCCCTATCTCAGGCTGCTCTTTACGTGGTACGTACCAAATATTGCCGTGTTCATCTAAGCGGATCATGACAGACCAATGGTCTACATTATTGCCTTTAGCCTGAAAAATTGAGCACATATGCGGTAATGCGCATCCAGCCGATTTGATAATGGTGAAACGCCCTGCCCACTCTCGCCAAACACCTTGGGCAGGTGCCCATTTATCTTTCGTACTAAAGCTTTCAATACGTGCTGCATTTTCTCGTTTATTACGAAGGTTTTCTTCGCCCTTAAATAACCGAAACACTTGAGTGTTACCGTCTTCTTGGTACCAGCGTGTCCACCGGTCAAATTGGTCGCGACGAATTGAGGCATGACCAACAGTATGAATGGCCAAATTATCTTGAATTATTGGGTTGTTCGCATAAGGGCCAACTTCTACCAAAGCATTATTAACATCAACTTTTGATCCCTTGTAACCTTTAGTTGTATTTGTGTGATGGGGTTTTAATCCTTCACTGTCTTTAACTGTTTGCCAACTAGGATCATCACCAACCTGTGTATATAGCGGAGCAGCTTTAGTTTCTAATTGCACATTTTGTTTTTGCGCATTACAAGCACAGAGTGTTAAGACTGCCGCGATTGGAATTAATACTTTACGGATAACCATTGTTCATTACCTTTATTTTTTGTGTATGAAATTAATCTTCAGGTTTTGTTCTACTAGTAAATACATCTCAGATAGTGACACTTTACGAATTTAAACACTTTAGTAACGGTAACAAGGTTGTGAAAATACATTCACAACCTTGTTACCGAAACCTATCGAGTATGTTAGTAGTAACTAACGTTTAAACTCAAAGGTATATTTACCCGCCTCAAAAAGCGCTTTCGGCTTATCAGGGAGTGTTACGTAAGCACTGCTGTTATTAGGAATTTCAAAGCTCCATTTGATCAGGCCATCTTTTTGAACCCATTTACTTTTGATTTTTCCGTAACCCGTTTGATAGCTAACATCAACCCACTCTAGGTTTTTAGGAAATACTGGGCGAAGTTCAAATACTTGATAACCAGGTTCGTCATCTAAAGGTCGGATCCCACCAAGCCCCTCAAAGAACCAGCCATCATATCCACTATGAAATGGATGATTTAATGAACGCCCAGGCGCATTACGACGCTCTGGATCTAAATCTGGGTCTAACACCCCTTTTCGCTCCCATAAGGTGGTCGCATTTAGCTTTTCAAACTGATATGAATAACCAGGGTAACCATCTGCAGTAAAAATATTATAGGCCGTATCACCATAGCCATAATCACTTAAAGCTAAGTACAAATAGGTTTGACCTAGTGCACCTACAGAGCCATGACCATTCCAGTCTTCGACAACATCCTTATTAAGTGCATCAGCTATTGATTGACGTAAGTGCACTGGCGCAATACCAAAGCGCAAAGCCATAGCATCTGCTGTTTGGCTACCATAGTGTTTAGTTTCAGGGTTATAGAACTCTTTGTTAAATTGCGCGCTTATTGATTTAAATAAACTGGTGTAGTGTTTTGCTTTTTCAGGCTCATTCACTAGCTCTGCAATTTTACTCATTAAGTCTGAACCGTGAGCAAGTAATGCTGAACTTGTTATGGTTGGTGACGTGTGTTGAGGATTACAGCGCTTTCTGCCCATTCCAGGCTCTAATACGGGGTCGCACCAATCGCCATAACCTATACGCAATAAACCTTTGTCTATTTTACTTTCAGCTAGCTCCATGTATTCAACTAAGCTAGTAAACTGTCCTTCTAAGACTTGTAAATCACCATGATGACGATAATGCTCCCATGCAATGATGATTTCAGCCACAGCCCAGTCAAACTTGTCGCCATGCGTACGCTTACCTGGAACGACAGCAGGCGCTTCAAACGCTGCAGTTTTAAAATCACCTAAGTATTTTTGCCAAAAATTGTCCATATTAAAGTTATAGTTACCGGTGATCAGTGCAGCATGGGCATCACCAGTCCACCCAGCACGCTCACGAATAGGACAATCCATAGGAACGGCCATTAAGTTACTTTCGTAGCTCCATAACGCCATATCATGAATACGGTTAAGAAGCTCATTCGAGCTGTCAAAAGTGCCTGCTATTTCTACATCACTTCTGACTAAGTGAGCAGTAATTGCGTCAATATTCGGCGCTTGATCAAGGCCTGTTATTTCTAAATACCTAAAGCCATGCCAAGTAAATTCAGGGGTCCATGTTGATTCATTGTTATCAGCAGCGATATAACCATCTGCCTGTTTTAATAAAGGTGCTCCGCCACCTGTTTTTTGGCTTATGTTGCCATCAATGTCTGCCCATTCAGCATACCTAAAATACACTGCCTGCTCTTTACGTAACCCTAACTTATCTAGGTCAAATGTTGGCACCCCCGTAAAGTTCTGCCCGAAATCGAGTACCCATACGTTTGGTTTAGGCTGAAATATTTTTTCCACTGTCATTTTTTTAATAGGACGTATAGGCGGTAAAAGTTGCGGTTCAAGCTTTTCGGTAGGCCATTGTTTAAGTACGTGTACTGGCTTCCAACCTGAGACGTTTGCAGTATTTACATTCCAATCCTTAACGGCTTTATTCGCATTATATAACTCCCCTGAAAAAACCCCTTCTTTTATTACTGCTGAAGGATGACTTACCCAGTTTTCATTTGATGTTACTAACTGTGTGGAGCCATCATTATAGGTTAGCTCTAGCTGGGCAATAAATTTAGGTTGGCCATATGACAGTGTTTTTGAGGGGCGACTTTTTGAAGCATCAGGATTTTTCCAGCGGCTAAAAGCAATACTTTCATCATACCAGCCACTGCCTAAGTGAACAGCAATCGTGTTATTACCCGGTAATAGGAAATTAGATACTTCATCGGTATTGTATAGAATACGCTTATCAAAATCTGTTTGCCCTGGGTCCATAATACGATCCGAAACTCTCTGACCATTAAGGTAAACCTCATAATAGCCAGCGGCGGTGCTGTGAAGCTTGGCTTTAACTACTTTTTTACTGTCTTGGGCTTTAAAAGTATGACGGAATAAACTCGCTGTTGGCTGTGCCTTAACTTGCTCAATAACCAACTCTTGCGTTTTCTTTTTGTGCTTGGTTAAGGTTGAAGAATCTTCTGGGTGTAGGCCTGTGGCGTAGAGTGCCCATTGATTAACATGCTCAGTAACAGGAGTGATAGCTTGTTGTTTTACTTGCAGCCACTTAGCTTGCCAATCACTTTCATTAAGCAGCCCCGTTTCCCACGTGCTGGGGTTACTCCAAGGACTCGCGCTTTCTATGCCAGATTGCCACACTCTTACGCGCCAATGAGCTGTTTCGTTAGCATTTAATTTAACGCCTTTATAGGCAATATTTAGCGATTGTTTAGCTTGAACTTTCCCACTATCCCAAAGTAAAGAGCTTGAATCAAACTGGCTGTTTCGGCTTACCTGAACTTGATAGTGGGATTGGCTTTTAACATTTGCATGCCATGATAACTTCGGCTGGCTATTATGCACATTTAGCGGCTGATCTTTTCCTTCAACTAATAAATGACTTGGTTGAGGAATGAGGCTTTCTTGGTTGTGCTGGCTATTACATGCTGATAATAGTATTACAAAACAAACTGCTATCAATTTTTTCATTGCTGAGTACTCCTAATAGAGTTCTCTTCACCTTAACTGGGACTTGCGGATAAAAAAATTCCTATTAATAAAAAGTATTAATAGGAATAAAAACTTAATCCTCAATGGAGGTAAAGAGAAAGGAAATAAATTTTACAAAAAGACTTAGTCTTCCCATTTGACCATTTCTGATGCCGCTAACAGCACAGCACCTACGCCATATAATTGTGAATCTGTCTTTTTAACAGGATCTGGAGATTTACCAACATGCTGTACCCAATTAACACGACCACTTGGCTCGACAGCGTCTTCAATGGCATGCCAACCTTTTTCTACAATCTCTTTAGACCGTGCATCGGTTAAAATGCCATTGTTTACACCCCAAGCTAAACCAAAGGTGATAAACCCAGTCGCACTAACTTCTGGTGTTTTAACAATATCCGGGTCCAGAAGCGATGCTGGCCAATAGCCGTTTTCACGCTGTAACTTCATTAAACCTGCTGCATTCTTTTTATATAACTCTAAATAGCGATCTCTTGAAGGGTGCCCTTCAGGTAAGTCATCAATAATTAATGGAATTGCAGCAAAAACCCAGCCATTACCACGACCCCAAAATACTGGATTACCATTTTTATTTTTCATATCAAAGTAACGGCTGTCTCTAAAAAACAGGCCATACTCATCAGAAAATAAGTAATCTGCACTTGCCCAAAATTCTTTATCCGCATATTCAAAATACTTTGGATCGCCAGTCACGTTGCTTAACTTTAACCACGTTCTTGGTGCCATGTATAACGCATCAGCCCAACACCAGCGATCTTGGCAGTTACCTTCAAAATGAGCACCATTTTGAGTTTTACTGGTCTTATCTAACATCTCTAAACCCACCTTTGGTGGGTTAGCTAAAATTTTGTCAAACAATTCTTGAGTTGGCTTATAAGCTTCTTTGTTGCCTGTTTGTTCTGTTAGCCATAAGTAAGTTTGGCCAATAGTGTGGTCATCAGCATGATAAGGACGATCTAGTAGCAACTCATAGTTTTGCTCTTTTGCCATCTCTTGAATAAAGCGTAAGTAGTCTTTGTTATCTGTTGTTTCAGCCCAACGAGTTAAACCAATATAAAACGACGCTTGAATCCAAAACTTAGGGTTTTCTGATTTTGCACGATGAGATTCTGGAATGTACGATAAATCGTCAAGGTGTGATATCTGCCAATCAGCAGCACTATTAGCTATGCTAGTTACAGAATTAACCTCAAGGCCTTTGCTAGGGCCTTTAACTGACTGAGCATCAGCCTCTACTTTGTTAACCATTTTGTCCGTCGTACTTGGTTCTGAACACCCTGAAAGTAAAATGCTCACAGCAAAAGGTATCAGTGCTAGCTTAAATTTTTTGTTCATCAAAAAAATCCTAATTATTGTGTGTTATTTCTGAAGGCCGTGTGGCTTTAAATTCGCTTGTATGTATACGGCTTAAGTGAGTGTGGGGCATAAAGCTATGATTTAACTACCAACTACCCATACAAACCTTTTAAATAATATTTAATAAAAACTTTACTAATTTTAAATACAATAAATCAGCATGATAACAAATGCAACATTATGATTAAAAAAGATTGAATTTGACGAGTCTGGGTGGCGAAAGTTTAAAAATGGTAGGAATAGCTATTTACGTTGTTAATTTAATTGGTAAGTGATGGTATACCCATCACTTATCCTAATTTACTTAGTCTTTATATTTTTCGAATAAGTCAAAAAACTCTTTTGTGAGTGACTTTTCATGTGACGCAAGGTTACTAGTTTCACTTGGGTCTTTAGTGATGTTGTAAAGCTCCACTGGTGATTCAACGCCGTATCTAACCGCTTTAAAGTCGCCTTTACGAGCCGCTTGAAATGTATCACCTATAACACCAGAGTTTGGATCGCCAACTTGTTTGGCAAATTCCCAGTACAACACTCTCTCAGCCTGTGGCTCTGGTGAATCTTTCAATAACCCTTTAATTGAAACACCATTCGTTTTAACTCGAGGAACTAAATTAAGGTCAACACCAGTAATATCAGCTAATGTTGGTAACACGTCAGCAAATAACCAAGGTGTTTCATCAACACGTGATTTTTTAATTTTATCCGGCCATTGAATCAACATAGGAACATGTATTCCGCCATCATAGAGGTCACGTTTTTGCCCTTTATAAGGTGCTGCTGCTTTAAGGTATTGTGGATCTGCTCCCCCTTCGTCATGAGGACCGTTATCAGATGTAAACACAATAATTGTATTATCTAAAATACCTTTTTTATCTAATGCTTTTGTAATTTGGCCAACATAATCGTCAAGCGCGCTAACCATACCAGCCAATGTGGCATTAGGCTTTTGTACTGGCTCAGGATAATAAGCAGCATATTTATCACTTGGCGTACCTGTTGACATACCAGAGTAAGGGGTTTCATCAAAAGAATACTGCTTACTGTATTTTTCAGGTACCGCTAGTTCCGCATGCGGAGAAGAAAACGTTAGCATTACAAAAAATGGGTTTTCGCGATCTTGTTCAATGTACTCGATTGCTTCGTTGGCAAATAGCTCTTGTGCGTAAGCTCCCTTTTTACCGCCTTCGTTTTCAGTAATACGTATTTTTTTTCCATCGCGCCACAATATTTGAGGGTACTGTCTATGGCCCTCCAAAATAGAGTACATACCGTACCAAGTGTCAAAACCCATTGCTAACGGGTCTGTGACACCCATTTGAGAACCAATCGAATACTTTCCAAACAATGCAGTGTCATAACCTGCGTACTTTAGAACATGAGCAACGGTTATATCACTTTCAACTAATTGTACCGTATTAGAGTTATTAGTCATGTAGCGACCATCACGGCCTGTAAAAAGCGAGACTCGAGAAGGTGAACATACTGTATTACCAGCATAAGCTTGATTAAATCTTATACCATTATTAGCTATATCATCTAAGTTTGGTGTCTTTATTGGTGTATTACCATAAGCACCTACTTGGTTAAAACCAAGGTCATCAGTCAATATAAATATGACATTCGGCTTTTCTGATCCAATAGCTGGTTTAGTTAAACTTAAGAGTAGAAAACCAAGAGCTCCGGCTAATTTGTGTGTGTTTTTTATCATTTATCCTCTTCCTACGTTGCAAAGAATGAATGTAAATAAAGAAGACTTTTCTATTCTTCCTTTTACATTTAAATGTGTGAGTTTTACTGCTGCATTAATTTAGCTGCAGTAATGTAAAAATCATTTAATCACCAATAGCCAACCAGTTACTCAAAGGTGTTAGGTAAGTGAGAATGTATACCTGTTAAAATCTATAAAGGCTGGGTCAAGATTAATATTGAGCGATTTTGACGATTTTCACATAAAAGATACATTACTGACAAGTAATATTAACCAATCCTTGCATTGTGTTTATATAAGATGTGAAAGATAGTTTAACTCACTTCTATTTTACTAATAAAAAACAGTGCGTTATAACGACACCGCTCATTCATTAATAAAAACAACACATTAAAAGCCATTTTTTGTATTAAATTACCACGAGATAAGACTTGTAAAAATATTACTTTGGTATCGTGTTGTTTTAAAAGCACACAGACCCAGTTCTGGCCACTAAGCGAACAGGTTGACTTAATATAAAATCAAACATAATCTTATGCAATCAACATCAATCAAACACAATAAGAATATTTATGAAACTAACTTTACACACAGTTAAACTAACTACATTAAGTCTCTCTTTGACAATAATTTTAGCGGGCTGTAACGCTAAGGTAACGACTGATGAAGTAGCAGTATCTAAGAAGATAATATCGCCTGCCCAGACAGGAAGCTTTGGCGATCAGGGCGATGGTACATATATAAACCCTATTTTAAACGCCGATTATCCCGACTCTGATATAGAACAAGTGGGTGATACTTATTACATGATTACTTCTAAACAACATATGTCTCCAGGTATGCCCATTTTAAAATCTAGGGATATGGTGAACTGGAGTAACGTTGGTCACGCATTCCCTAAGTTATCTTGGGCTCCAGAATATAACTGGGACCGCATGAATGGTTATTCATTCGGTACTTGGGCGGGTGATATCGCTTACCACGAAGGTAAGTGGTATGTATATCAAATAGATTATCAGCATGGGTTAATGGTCACAACTGCAGACAACATCGAGGGCCCGTGGAGTGAGCCGATTATGATGTTACCTAAAGCTGATGTCCTTGATGACCCTGCTGTTTATTGGGATCACGAAACTAAAAAAGCGTATGTAATTATTAATACTGGCGCAAAGCAAAAGTCCTCCAACAATAAAATTGAGGGGAATGAAAATCGTATTTACGAAATGAGCTGGGACGGTACAAAAATACTAGATGAAGGAAAACTTGTTTATACAGGCATAGGGGCTGAAGCAGCCAAAATCTACAAAATAGATGGTACTTGGTACATCTTCATGGCCCAATGGACAATGGGTGATAAATCTACAAAGCCTGGCGTAAAAAATCCTAAAAATGATAGAAAGCAGCTTGTTCTACGCTCCAAAGAAAGCATTTATGGGCCTTATGAAGTGAAAACTGTTTTAGAGAAAGGGTCTGAATTTAATAATCGAAGTGCTAGTCAAGGTGGCCTTATGAAAGCACCCGATGGTTCTTGGTGGTACATGCATCAACTCATTCAAAATGACGATATACCTTTTCAAGGTAGACCCCAGGTACTTGAACCTGTTACATGGGTTGATGGCTGGCCGATTATAGGAGTTGATGAAGATAATGATGGAATTGGCGAGCCTGTTAAACGCTATAAAAAACCTATCAATGGTCACCCAATCACTGCACCGAAAAGTGATGATGACTTTTCTTCAGCTAAGTTAGGACCGCAATGGGAATGGAACCATAACCCTAGAGATAGTCACTGGTCGTTAACTGAACGCCCGGGGTGGTTACGCCTGAAAGCAAGTAAGGTGCTACCAAATAAAGAAGGGCATGGTCCGAAAATTAATGAGTGGACTAACAAAGATGGTTCAGATGGCGACTTTTGGAGAGCAAGCAATACGTTGAGTCAGAGAATGATGGGGATAACCACCGGCACAGCAGTTGCAAAATTTGATGTGTCGGGTATGCAACCCAATCAACTAGCGGGCTTTGTTCGTTATGGGGGAGTGTTTAATCTTCTCGGCGTTGAAATGGATAAAAAGGGTAAAAAGCATTTATTTTATATGAATGGAATGAGCGAAAAGACCCTTGGCCCAGAGTTAAGTGGTGACAAACTATTTGTAAGAACTTCAAATGCTCGAAATCAAGCGACCTACGAATATAGCTTTGATGGGAAAAGCTTTAAAGCATTTGGCCCTACATTCACCATCGCTTTTGGTAAATGGACAGGCGATCGTTTAGGGTTTTTCTCGTGGAATGAAAAAGAGGATGCTGGCTACATCGATGTTGACTGGTTCACATACGATTACGATGGGCCTAAAGCGGCTAACTGATTGCACTAAAACTATGTGCCTTATAATTGTAGATTATAAGGCACATATGAATTATTAATATTGAACTCATAGTTCTACTAAGACCCCTCCCCCTCCAGATAAAATTTCATTTTTGAAATACCACTTTAACTCAAAGCATCCAAAGAACTTTAAGTAACTTTTCCTTAATTTGGAGAGCTACTGAAATATTTAATATTAGAGAAATAAATTCCACAATGTGGAACACACTCTTTCAATTAAAGCTTTTTATAGAAAATATTTTTAAATACTTATGTTTAAGACTCAGTAAAATTAGCCTGAAGCTCTTGCTCATCTAGTACTTTGGCTTTTTCCGTTATTTTTTTATTGTGCTTATTCAAGGATAAGATTTCAGCACAAAATGAATCAGAAGGACGCAGCTCATATTTATAGTCAACGATATTGCCTTCATCATCCTTTATATTACTGATTTCATAACTGTCTAAAATATCAGAATCAATCAAATCCTTCATCGTATTAGCCATATCTCGGCGAATAGCTGTAAGCCGAGGTTTTTTAATATCTTCACTGTCAATGGAGCCAAACTTTATCATGGTTTTTTTTAGTAAAAAATGATGCGTCTTTCCCACACTTGCATAGCGAAACATATGATAAAGCCTCAAAGTTAGCCATCGAGATAAGGTTCTTTTAAACGATTGAGCACGATTAAAATAATATCCTCTGTAACCGATAGACTCTATTTGCTGCGACATAAACTCATTTAATACAGCAAGACACTTCACAGTTGACTTTCCTTGCTGACCACTGAAATGAATTGAGCTTAAATAATTCATTTTGGATTCGCTATAATGCTTTTCACCAGCCTGATTGGTTACTTGGTATTTAAAATTGAGCTCACTTCCCTTAAGTATTTGTAGTGCTTGCTTTATTTCTGCAAATGATAAGGTTTGATTAACACACTTCAGCTCGTTAGCGATTTCTTTAATAGAAAAATATACCGCATATCTGTCACCCATTTTTCCGGAAATTTTTGCTATTTTACCTTGGCTAGCTAAACGAATAAGTGCCCTTTCCACTTTTTCTTCTCTATCCGAAGGCCAGGCAAAATAATCTTCATCTTTCCCCACAATCAGCGCGGGGGCTATTTCCAGTTTACCTTCATACATAACCCCTTCTAACTTATCTGAAATATTGCGTGATACGACAACTCGGTTAGGAGCTTCACTAATTTTTACCAGTTTACGTTGATTACGTATAAAACGTGACCACAAGTCATAAGCATTAAAAGTGTTTGAAATAGAGTTTTCAAAACCCGACAACGTACTTTGATTATCGATGAAAAGCGACAATTGCTCGACTTGATTTGCATTTTGAATTGTCTTAATTTCGTTTTTAATAGTATCAGGAAGATTACTCAACGAAATGTACTTATTGGCCATTAAGCAAAACCCTGCTCATTATTATAATTATACCCTAGGTTCTCATAACCCATAAGTTACAGCAACTCTGGAACATAGAGGAAAATTGATCTGGGTGTAATAAAAATATAAATACAATTTAAAAAATAAGTTTATGGGTTTATCAATATAGATTTTTATATTTTAAAACTATTTCAGTAAGCATTTATTGTACTAACATAGAGGAAAACTGATCTATACATAATGTAAACTTGGAGCTTCACCTATTATTGGCTTTTTAATAATAAACAATGATGTATTTATTTAAGCCGCCTACCCTTATGTAATTAAAGAACATAGAGGAAATTGCCCCCCGACTTAGACACAACCCTAAACCTTGCGCTCAGAATGACCTTGCTGAGCTAAGCTTAGCCTACTCTTCAACAATAAGCTTTATACATAGAGGAATATTGATCTATAACCCTTTTAAAAAACAAAATTAAAGAACTTGAACATATAAAATCTATATTAAATGCCAAACAATCATTCTCATGAAAGCCTAAACATAGAGGAAAAGCGATCTGTACCAGCTATTATCAAACATCCAACATAGAGGAAAAGTGATCTGTGACGCCTTTATAAGCTTCGAGTTTATTATCAAAGTTAACAATTCAAACGTAAATCGATAGCTTTTGCTAATAAAGCCCGGGCCTAAACTTAGAGGAAAATTGATCTGTGTTAATTTTTAAGATAACCCAAACCATAGAGGAAAAGTGATCTAAGTGGATATATTCGGTAAATTAGTTTCCAATCATAGTGCTTTATTCGATATCTATAGTTATAAATTCGTTTTAAATAGGCACTTTTGATTATCATTGGATTGAATGCATGAAGCTGCAGAGAAAACTCAATAAAATTAATTGATAGCAGGTAAATCGGGTTTATCCTTGTGGATAAACCCGATTTCACCTAGTTAAATAGTGATCTGAGCATGATGGAGATCAGATCTACGCTATGTTTGTGGAAAAAAAAAGGTAAGTTATGGGGATAACTTCATAATTAAACATAATGGAAATCTGATCTGAGGCTTATAACTGAGGATAAGAGTGTTCATAACTTGTGTGTAGTTATATACTTTTAAAGTACACATAGAGGAAATATGATCTAAAACATAGTGTAAATATGATCTAGGCATAGAGGTTTATTGATCCACTAATTTTATAAAAATATAATAAATTCAACTCATTATATCTATATTACATGCTTTAGCCTTATACCTATTATTTAACTATATTAACCCTATTATTATCCTTAACAATAAATTATGTATAAGTTAGAACTATTTCTTAATGATAAAAAAGTATATAAAAGCCATCATATCTTTCTCTGACTCATAAATTATAAGCAAGAGAAGTACTTAAATATAACATCATAATTTTCATTGGCACCTCTGGACATAAGTTTTCGTATAATATTTACTATTCCGACAAAATAAATTAATACAATAGTATTTAAAATTAAAAAAAATCTAAGTCGAGCCTATTTGGATTTGTAGTATTTCTCCCTGGTTTGTATAGTTAAACACATCTTCATTACTTAGAGGCGCGCTTTGACAACCTCCCCCATCACTCTGTACAAGCTTTTAGCATGGAATTTAGAGACTATGTCATTACATTAAAATGAGGACCTTAGAATGCGTTAGAAGCCCAATAGTATAAATTCGAAGATCAAATAATTTAAGGCTTTGATCGACTATTGATGGTTAAATTTACACCTATATGTTAGGTATATAGAATGGTCTTCCAGAGTTAACTAAATACCAAGTGAGTTACATTGTAACTTCAATTAGAGGTACTTTATGAGCAAAGGCAAACTGTATACCCAAGAATTTAAAATAGAAGCTGCTAGACAAATTACTGAACGTGGTTATTCAATTGCTGAAGTATCAGAACGATTAGGTATTTGTACTAAAACGTTATACCACTGGCGAAGCTAGTTATCAGAGAAACTTAAACAAACCAAATCACCAGATGAACAACTAAGGATCGTCAAACTTAAGGCCGAGCTAAAACGTGTCACGGAGGAACGAGACATTCTAAAAAGGCCGCAAAGTAGTTTATCAGAAACCCAGAGTAAAGTACGCTTTATTCGTGAGCATCAAAATGAGTTTTCTATTATTGAGATGTGTAAGCTATCTAAGCTACACCGCTGTGGCTTTTGTGCGTTGTTAAAAAGCCATTAAGTGACAGAACAATCGAAGATAGTCGTTTACTTAAGCTTATCAAGGAGTCCTACGTTGCCAGTTGTGGTATTTGGCAGTCCTTCGATACAAGCAGATTTACGTGAGCTGGTGAGCAATGTAGTGTAAATCGAGTAGCTAAGATCATGTGCCAACATAGACTCAAAGCGCAAATAGGTTATAAACATCGCCTTATTAAAGGCGGTAAAACATCAAGCTTTACAAGTAACTTGCTAGCTCGCCAGTTTAATCCTTCTGCGCCGAATCAAACTTGGGTAAGTGATCTTACCTATGTGAGAACCTATGAAGGCTTCTTGTATGTAGCAACTCTCATAGATTTATTCTCCAGACGCATAGTACGTTGGTCGATGGATAAGAACATGGACAAAGACTTAGTAATTAAAGCATTGCTTATGGCAATTTATCATCACCAACCCAAAGCTGAAATATTGTGATGAAGAGAGCCAATATGGTAGTGCTGATTACTTAGCCTTTATAAAAGAACATAACCTTGTATCTTCAATGAGTCGAGCTGGGAATTGTCATGATAATGCTATTGCTGAATTTTTTTACAACAATTAAAAAGCTGATAATTAAAAGGGAGATTTACTCAACACACAATGATACTAAAGCAGAGACATTTTATAAAAATGTTTTGCAATCCGAAAAACGCTATTCGCATACAGACGGTGTTTCACCTGTTAAATTTGAGGAAGCGTACTTTTCTGAGTTAGAAACTGTCTAGTAAAAGCTGTGAAGTCCAAACAAAGGTAAATCTATACAATGCAGTTATTCCTCATAAATGGGCGATGACGTAACATAATGCCAATCAGGTATTGCTCAAGGAATTTTTTCCTAAGAGCTATTTACTCTTTGTTGTTTTCATTGATGTGGGTAAAAGGTCATAAAGAGGACGTGGAAGCTTTGCTCAGTTTTACTTAACCCTCTAGGTTCCAAACCTTGCGCCGCGATTAAGTAACGCCAGGCTTGAATAAACTTTAATACGCAAAGATCAACAGACCCTAAACACCTTTGAAACTATACTATTAAAGTACGTGATTAACTGTGATAAGGATTAAGGTATAGGAATATTTTCCACAATGTGGAAAAGTAAATGACAAAAGGTTTTAAATGCTTTCTATTAAAAGCAATACTGTTTATTGAGTAATTAAAAATTTGAAAACAGCCCTATTAAATTTAGTGTGAAAGACATATACCCTTAGCCGATTTTTAACATTTACTCTATCTTGAGTTTAAAAAATTACACACGAGTTACTCTCAAGTTTTAAAGATGAAGCTGTTTTAATGATAACTGAGCAGAGCTACAGCGTTGCAGTAGCCGCTAAGTCTCTTAGTAGTTTACTTTACAAGTGAAAAAATAAAGTAGTCGCTAAGCAGCAAGGGGTTACTTTGGATGAACTAAAGCGATTACGTAAAGAAAACACAGAATTACGTATGAAAAAAGAAATATTAAAAAGGCCAGCGCCTAATTCCAGTCAGTTAAGCTGACTGGTTTTTTTCTTTTTATGCGGATACTTAGATGGTTTTGGCTTAACCCATCGGGGATATCTTCTATCCTCTCGTCTAGCTGGAAGCTTAAATAAGAGCAGTGTATTGAGTAAGTGTTGCCAGTGTATTGGAATGTTCCCTGGACT
>NZ_JACJED010000018.1:0-106939 GCF_014163885.1 Pseudoalteromonas sp. SR43-2
GCTTATAGCTTATAGCTTATAGCTTATAGCTTATAGTTTATAGTTTATATAATTTTTAAAAATCTTTTTAACATATAGCGAAATTTTATAGCATTATAGAAACCAATGAAACTAGTTAATAATGCTATAGATTTTTTCTTTTTTAAATTTGATATAGGAACTTCAAGTCTAGTTATCGCATCTTTTGCTTCGTTGAATAAACTGGGATAATAAGCATCTATAAAGTCAACATAGCACTGCGCGAGTCCCTGTTTTAAATTTAAGTCTAAGTTAGCCTTAACATGCTTATGGTATAAATCATATGTTAGCAATATTGACTTCAAAGCTTCTTCTTTTCGAGAGTATGAGATTGAACCTTCTCCTGTGACTCTATAATATACTGAACTTTCTTCAGTGAAGACTATTTTATTAGCAATCGTCATACAACGACAAAAAAACTCACCATCTTGGTTTTTCAGGACCCTTTCGTCCCAAAGACCAGCTTCCTCAACAACGTTACGATGAACTAACCAAGTTGATGTTTGCCCCATTGAGTTATTATTCCATGAACACTTCAGCCAGTCGATTCCACTCTCGAACCCTCTATCTGTAGCTAAGTTTACCTTTCTTGCATTACTTATTTTGTCCTTAAAACGATAAAGGCTACATGAAGCAACTTCATAATAATTATTCAAATTTAATGATTTTAATTGTGCAGAAATTTTATTAGATGATAAACAATCGTCCGCATCAAGAAACTGAATATAAAGTCCTTTGGACTTTGAAAAACCATAATTCCTAGCGCTAGGCGCACCTGCATTTTCTCTAGTGAAGGCAAATATATTAGAGTGTTTATTTGAATACTCTAAAGCTATTTCAAAACTTTTGTCGGAAGAGCCATCATCTACAACAATTATTTCAATGTTTTTATATTCCTGGTTAATGCAAGACTCTAACGTTATTGGTAGATATTTATCGGAATTGTAGACAGGTATAATAACTGATACCAATGGTAGACTTGTCATGCTAATCAAAATCCTTAACTTTATAAAACATACTACATTAATCACTTTATTACTAAGCAAGAAACAACTTAAAATGTATAATTAAACCTTAAGCTGGTAAAGCTGGTTTACTCTACCATATCATTATTCTGAATTTATTATGCTTTAATTACTAGGTTCATTCTACTGGCTAGATCTTTATCATAACTAACAGGAAGGAACTTTATATAACCATTCCCTGGCGTAAAAGTTAATTCTCCAAAATATACTTTATCTTGTATATACAGATCCACCCTGACAAAAGAAAAATCTTTAGACAAAAGCTCAACCAATTCAACAGCCTCTTCAAATTTAGAGGGTTTAGGTGCAACTTCGCCTACAGCGTATTCTTCTCTTGATATATTTAACGGCTTCCAGTCTTTTGAGTAGTAATTATGCTTTGTCGCACCATTTTGCCTTTCACCTATTACTTGCACGAACTCAATAACACCGTCTATACAGTAAAACTTATAATCCTTTAAATCGCCTTTAGACTCAATATATTCCTCGCATAAGACGACCTGCTCTACACCTTTATACTGTCTTTCTCTGCTAGTTGAATAGAAATCGGACTGAAGCCAATGAGCCATTAATTCCCTAATTTCATTGTTAGAATATTGACTTTTATCTGTGACGACCAAATTAAAGCCACAACCATTATTTAATTTAATAACAAACTTTACAGGCATATCCGCTATATCAAAATCGTCGGTCGTCTTGCACACTTTAATCAATTTAGGTAGGTAATCAGCACCAGCTTTTCGATTTACAAAGTCTCTAACTTTGTACTTATCTACATATACAGAATAATCAGAGAGCTTTTTATCCATTTTCCAAGAAAATATTCTATCGCTAAAAGTTTCAATCCTATTTTTTGAAAATACTCGGCCAGTATATTTATAATATTCATATCTTATGTAGAGTGAAGTTGGTAACAACGGCCTAATAGATGATTTAATAAACTCATAATAATCTGCTAAATTCCTCATTTTAAGCTTCCCCTTCGTACCTTAATTTCTAATGCATTCCTCGTAACATAATAATAAGCCTCATTTCTAATAAGATGCATAGCAGCAAGCTCTCTGCTAAGAGCTTTAGGGCGGCCTAATACTTTATTCAAAAGCTCCCTGATAGTCCCTTTAACTGTTGTATCTATTGGAAAGTCGGTTACAGCACAGACTAATTGCTTTTTAAATTTATTGTAAGCTTCCATGACCATTACCTCGTGCTCTTGGTAGTAATTCTCATTTAATAGTTTACTAAGATAATCCAGGTCAATTTTTTTATTGTCTCTTGCTACATCAACTAAACCATTTGAAGTATAGTGGTAAACTGGTTCAAAACTTATGGGTAAATTTTTCTCAATCTTTAATAGTACGGCAAACGATTGATTCTCCGAGTTGGCAGAACGACCACCATCAAAATAGAAATTTCCTAAGCTATAAAAAATCAAGCTAGACCCATACTCTTCTATTCCTTGAGGAACATGAGGATGAGAACATATGATAGCATCCGCCCCTAAATCACAAAAATGCCTATAGCGCGCTCTCCATTCCTTCAAAGGAATTGGATAATTTTCTAAGCCAGCATGAGCAAAAACTAAAACAAAGTCACATATAACTTTCAAGTCCAAAATAGTTTGGTCTATTACTGGACTATTAACCCACGCAAAACCAGCTTCTGTAACTCTATCAAAATCATTAATTACACCAAACTGTGCTTCACAAGCGTTGATTATGCCAATTTTCATCCCGCCTAACTTTTTTATCATCGGAGCATAGGCTGACTCTTTATCAAGACCTGCTCCAATGGTTTCAAGTCCACATTTATGAGCTAAGTTAATTGTTGCATTTAAGCCTTCATAGCCATAATCAAAAATATGATTATTTGCTAGGAGAGCTAAATCAAACCCCTGCACCTTCAACCCCTCTAAAGTTTTTGGTCTTTGTGCATGATGAGGACCACTTTTTAGTTGAGGAGTACCAACCCCCTGGATGGGAGCTTCAAAATTAAAAACCGAGTAATCTGCAGCTTTTACTATTTCTTCAAGTTCAGGTGAAAGTAAAGAACAATTAACATTATTGTAATTAACAATATCTCCGCAAGCGAAAATTTTAATCATTTAAATATCTCCCTATATTAAATTTATGGCTTTTCCATAAAACGATAGTAATAATTGCTATATTGATTACTGCTCCTGTTATACTAAAAAGCATGACAGAAATCACATCACTCTTAAAAACAAAATAACCTACTAATAGGGCAATTAAACGAAGAAATATTGTAAAAAAAGTAAAAAACAAGTAAAACCCTTGGATTTCTAATATTGGAATAGCTTTATTACTAGGTGGATTCATAAACATGAAGTAAATCCACACAGATAACCACCTTGCATATTCACCAGCCAATACCCACTCTTCTCCAAAAACAAATCCAAATAACCACGGCCCAAATAGTATAACCGACATAAATGGTAAAAACCCTAGAGCAGCCAAAGCGAAAGTTGCTTTCTTTATCAGTTGATAGAGATTTTCGTTATTGTGGGCAGCTTCAGTTATTCGAGGATAAAACACATCGCCAACGGCTTTACCCACTAACGTTGATGGTATAGCCATTACTGTTTTAGCCAATGTATAAAACCCAGCAGATGCAGGGCCAAAAAAACTAGCTAACATAAGTATTGGTAAACTTTGTGAAAGTGCATTTATAAACTGTTGTGGGGCTCTATAAAGTGGAAAATCCCTATAAATTAACGCAACTTCTTTTACGCGCTTAAAGTCTATTTTTTTGTATGTGATCCTATCGTTAGGAGCTGTTGTTTTATAGGAGCCAATCCATAATTGAAACGCATAAAGAGCATTTCCTAAAGTAGCAAGTATTACTAGAACGAATCCTAGTGGGGAAAAATATCCAATTCCGACTTTACTGCTATTTAAAATTAGCGATTGACTGACAGCTACTCTTGCCATTATTTTAAACTGCTTTTTCCTAATTAGCCATTGCTGCATAACTTGTTCCGCAGCCGCAAAAAATAAAGCAAATGGAACCAATATTAGATAGTTCTCTATAGTCTGAATATTTAATAAATCTGCTATATCATTGCTAAATAAAATTATACTTACTAAGATAATTGTAGACACAAGCATTGATATATAAATACTCAGTTTTGCTATTGCTCTGGCGTAATCATCATTTTTTGGTAAAACTATAGCTATTGGATAAGCAAGCGCTGCAATTGGTACAAGAATAGCAAGAACTGCAGTAAATGTTCCTAATAGTCCAAATGCTTCAGCACCATAAAATCGAGTTATAATAGGAGCAAAAAGCATAGTGAGCACCTGAGCACCAGCTGTCCCAGAAACAACCATTATTACGCTACGGATAAAAGAACTTGTCGCAAACTTCTTATACATTATGTATTCCTTCAATCTTCAAAGTGATTCCTTTTATTTGAATTAATAAGTTTTACTTTATGTATTAGTTAGTAAATTTAAAATTAAATAATTCACTATGCATTAAACTACAAAAATACAACTAACTAACTTACATAGGCATTTTAACCTTTATTATTTAAGGTGTAGAACATAGCTAAAATCATTCTAAAATATTTTATTAATTAACGTCTCACCTAAAAAATTAGTAACTCAATCAATTTAAGACATTAATTTCAGCCATAATCGATTAAATAAAAACCATGTTCTAAATTAACTCCACAATATATTATTAATAGAAAATATAACTATGTGTATTTACTAACTCGGCCTTTACTAAATAGACCATAAAAGAAACCAACTCCGTGAGATAAATCACATAAGGAGTTCAATAATGAGCTCTTAGACGAAATTAAATGGTAAGGTAATAAACACAACCCTTTCGCCAAATATAGTAAACCTTTTATTATACAAGTTATATAGTTTTCAAAAGAGGTTCTCACTGCAGACTCAATCATAAAACCTGTAGCGCCAATTCTAAATGTTCTCCGCATGGCCCACGCAACTGACAAACGACTACTTGCAATATATTCGCTTACAACAGAACTTTCACTCCATATAATCTTGCCACCTAATTTATTAACCCTTAGAAACAGCTCTTTGTCCTCTCCGCCATTAATAAGTTTCGGATTAAAACTCAAGTTATTAATATTCATAAAATTTACATCTATCAGTACATTGTTAGTAGCTGACCATTTTATTTCTGCTCCATCAGCTAATTTTCGTTCTTGGTATACAGTAGCGTTACAATAAAATAAACTTGTC
Organism: Pseudoalteromonas sp. SR43-2; assembly: GCF_014163885.1. NCBI lineage: Bacteria > Pseudomonadati > Pseudomonadota > Gammaproteobacteria > Alteromonadales > Pseudoalteromonadaceae > Pseudoalteromonas > Pseudoalteromonas sp. SR43-2. The sequence continues at coordinate 5,279 of NZ_JACJED010000018.1, forward strand.
CCTTCAGGAAATATAGCTAATTGAGGACCAGAGGCAACATTAGAATATTTATTAGCATTAACCAGTGTTTCTATCCAGCTTGGGGAAGCAAAGGCGTCATCGTCAATAAAAGCCAAATAGGTATAGCCTCTCTGTTTTGCATATTTGAGTGCCGCATTTCTTGCACTTGGAATACCTTGCACTGGCTCTAATAAATGATTCACTCTTTTATCACTATTGTCATAGTTACTGATTATTTTCTTAACTTGATCATCAGGTTGTTGGTTATTCTCTACAACTAATATTTCTATTTGATATCCATTTATATTAGTTAACGCCTGCAAGCTTGCTAAACACTCGTTAAAGGTATTATTCCGGGCGCCAGTTGTTAAAGTTGTAACAATAATTTTATCCATGGGCATTTACTCTTCTATATTTTTTAGTAATTATTGGTATAATTTTAAAAAAGGACCTTTCATCTAAAACTATTAATATTAATTACTCTTAACAAATATGAAACTCAAAAAGTAACGAGGATTCAATTCGTTATATAACTACATTATCAAGCAAATAAATTCTTCATGCAAATTATTAAACTATCCTGATATTTATATTTTCGCATTAACCAACCAACTAACTTATTAAATAATTAATTCGGCTTTCCATTTTATCTACTATCCGCAATGTAAACTTATAATAAAGACAAAATAGCTACTCTGAGCTACTAATCCTTAAACACCTAGACTAATTTACTACTCATATACCCTCACGTAATCAATCAAAAACTGCTGTGGAAAAATAGTGTTATCTATTCCTTTTCTTCCTCCCCAGCCTCCGCCAATAGCTAAGTTAATTATTAAGTACATTGGTTGTTCAAATGGCCAAGAACTGATGGAATCACCTTCTTTTTGATAGCTAAAATGTAGTAAATCGTCAATATAAAAATCGATACGTTCAGAAGTTTGTTCGACACTATATATATGAAACTCATTTGCAAGATCATAAACTTTTATAGATGTATTGGCTGCATTGTTTTTTTTATGATTTCGAGTACCAGTATGGATAGCTGAATGAATTTTATTTGGATCAAAACCAACATATTCCATAATGTCAATTTCACCTGATTTCGGCCAACCAACTTCTTTTATATTACTTCCCAACAACCAAATTGCAGGCCAAACACCACGCCCCTGTGGTAGCTTAGCCCTGACCTCAATTCGACCATACCGAAATCCGGGTAAATGCTCTGTGGTTAAGCTTGCTGAGCTGTATCTATCTTTTGGCTGTTCATCAAACAAATACTGCCATAGACTTTCTGGTTTTTTAGCAGGTTGATAATGCGACTCTATTATTAAAAATCCATTTTCTATTCGGCTATTTGAGCTATTTGCTTTTTCATATCGTTGAGCTTCGCCATTACGAACATACCCTTGTTCGTAATGCCATTTACTACTATCAGGTAGCCCATCAACGTTAAATTCATCATTCCAAATTAAGCTTCCAACACTTGCAAACACGCTCTGTGAAAAAAAAAGACATACAAATAGTGAGGTAAAAAAACGGAAATTTATAAACATAATAGATTAATACAACTCAATATTTTTCACACCAAACAGCTTAGTTACCACCCCAAAATGTAAACACCCTCTGAGCAACCAGTTGTATCGTTTAACAGGGTGTAAGCAAAATAACACCATCATAATTAAGCAAAATGTAAACTTTGAGAATGCTTTAAACATAAGTTGAGTAATAAAAAACTTACTACTAGTCGCGTTAAATAGAGTAAGTGCATAAGTTTGACCTACCCTAAACTTACGTTTTATCAACCAGTTCAAAGTTGCTCGCTCACTTGGAACAGGCTCATGAACTATGGCGTTCTCAGCAAAAGCTAATTTTGCCCCTTTTTTGAAAGCTCTTGATAGATAATCTGTATCTTCGCCACCACTTTTACCAAGCGACAAATTAAACATTTCGTTTTCAAAATATTGAGAGCTTAATTTCAACAAGGTGTTTCCTGTGTACCCTGTTTCAATTACGCCATTAACAAATACAGGTTTAGTTGAATGGAAATCACATTTAACTATCCAATTTGGTGCGTTGCTTGGGTAAACCGATATTACTGGACCTAAAACAACATCGGCATTTTCATTTAATGCAGTTTTATATAATTCAGATAGCCACGTATTTGAGGCTGTTTCATCGTCATCAATAAAAACTAGCCACTGAGTTTCACAATTGATCAAACACGCATTTCTCGCAATGGATATATTTCGAGATGGTGCATGGATGTATGTAAGTGTAATATCTAAACTTTTAGCTGTTTCTTCGATGAGTTGACGCATAGTAGGCTCAACATCATTGTCAGCAACAACTACTCTTACTTGCATATCCTCAGGTAATACCTGTTCAGCTATTGAAGCTAATGTTTCTTTTATTTCTACACGCTTATATGTACAAATAGCAATTGTAATTTCAACCATCATGACTTACCCGTAACTAAAGAAAGTGAGTTGGTAATCAATTTTTTGCAAAACCCAATTGACCAACCAAAATGCATAGTAGCTGCAATAAATCCTGATAGAAGATTAGTTAATGAGCGGCTCTTTAAAGCGAGCAACGCTCCATAAGCTAAACACACGCTTAGCCAGCCAATAAAGGGAATAGTAAATACCCAGCTAATTGGAGCAAGTAAAAAAATTAACAAGCATGGAAATACTGATAAGGGTATTAACTGTCGTATTTTGGGGATTTGTTTGTGCTTTAAAGCATTACTCGCACGCCCTACACCATAACGATAATATTGAACAAATAGGCGATAAAAAGAATCGCGTGGGAAATATTTCATCTTTGTTTTCCCAGTTAACCAAATTCTATACCCTGCAGAAGTTAGCCTAAAATCAAGCTCTGCGTCTTCGTTTGCAATAAATGCATCATCATAGCCACCTACTTTTTGAAATGCTTCAATGTTCATTAGCGCATGATGTCCGTGAATAACCCACTTACCCTCATTATTATCATTGCGATGAGCAGATCCGCCATTACCTAATTTAGAGTTTTGTGCGCAGGCAGCAGCTTTTTGAAAACTATTTATTCCGACTGTATCCATGCTTATCACGACAGAATCTGCCTTGACTGCTAACGCTTCTTCATAAAGTGTTTTTAAAAAGCTTGACGGATATTCCCCATGTGCATCTACTCTTGCAAAATAAGTAAAATCGTTGCCAAATTTTTCTACAGCTAAATTAATTCCAGCACTTTGAATTTTTTTCGGGTTATTGATTAATTTTATATTTGGATAATTTTTACAATAACTATTAACAATAGCTAACGTGTTATCGCTGCTTCCACCATCAGCAACAACTATAAGCTTTGCCGATTCACTAGTAAGCTGCAGTAGCAATTTTTCTATATGCGCTTCTTCGTTTAAGCAAGGTATTACCACTAATAAATTTAATTCACTCACTTAAAGCTCCCATTAGTATCTTGGGCCCATTTAGCGAGTGCATTTTTAAGGCCATTATCAAATAACAAGCCTTCATCTTCGAGCCACTGGGGGTATACATCAGTGGAGTTTATTAGTTTTAAAATACGTTCAGGGTGAATACCTATATCTAGAAAGTTCACTGCTTTTAATAATGAAGCACCAGCCAACATTACACTTTTAGGAAATAGCATGGTTTTTACATTTTGAAAGTGCTGATCTTGAAAAGCATTTACAATATTCTCTAATGTATAGCGAGTGGTATACGCACCATTAAATAAAACAAAGTGAGTGTTTTTATTTCGGGCGTGTTCTATTGCATAAAGTAAATCATCAACGTAAATACATGATTTTATAGTGTCTTTTCTTCCAGGATATATAAAAAAACCTTTATCTAACAAGCTAGCAAGGCGGGTAAAGTTGCCCCCCTCACCCGGACCAAACACAACTGCAGGCCTAACAATGATCAGTTTTGAGCTTTTATTACGCTCATGCCATGCTTTATGAATTTGCTCTGCCATCATTTTAGAAAAACCGTAAGACGAAACGGGTGTTGGTGTTGATGCCTCAGTTTTTCTGCTCTCGCCTGCTCCATACACTGATATAGAACTAGTAAAAATAATTTCATTTATGCCATTATTTTCAGCAAACTTAGTTATCTCATTCGCACCCAAAATGTTAGTTTCATAATATTCATGGTGTTCATGGCCTGGGGTTGTATGTATAGCCGCAAAATTATAGATAGTGCTGATAATTTTACCATTAAGCGAAAACGCACTTAAATCCCTCACATCTGCATTTATATAAGTAACCCCATCAACATTTACTTTTGGTGGTTTTATATCGACTGAAATTATTGATGATATATTGCTCTCAACTAATTTATTAATAAGGTGTGAGCCAATAAAGCCAGAACCACCAAATACTAAAACGCCACTCATACATTCCACCTTAATTTTATAGACTTTAATTCAGTTGTTTGTTTTAAGTAAACCCATGCAGCACATATTAAAAAATGTGAAATTGTAAATTGTGAAAACCAACCTGCTTCCAAAAAGGTCTGCAAAAACATATACAAGAACACCATCAGTGCAAATCCTTCTTTACTACCAAGTTCTAATATTTTTTTGTTCGCTAATAACCGAATAAACTTGCCAAGTAACAAAATAAAAATAAAACCACCTAGTAGCCCCATTTCTACCGTTATATCGATATACATATTATGGAAGTTAAATCCGGCACCTGAAGGGACATGAGCAAATTCCCAAATTTCTTCTGCTAATGGGTTGCCTACATAAAAGGCACTTTGAAACCCCAATCCAAAAATTGGATTTTCAGTAATACTCTCTAACCCACGTGACCAAATAAATGTACGACCTGTTAATGTTGGATCTTTACCCAGATCGTACATAACATTATCAAATGTGCTGGTATTACCTATAACAATCAAACCAAAAACTAGCATTAAAAAACTTAATACTATTAGCCAATTAAACTGACTTCTTATTAACTTTGGTAACTTTATTTTTTGATAAAAAATATAAAACAAAGCCACTATCAACACTAAAGCTGTAGTTACAATTGAGCCTAGACTTTTAGTTTTGAGCAAAACTGATAATGATAAAATGACTAGCGTCAATCCAAATATTTTGTCTTTTTGCGTAAAGTTATGATTTAGATAAATAGCGACCCCTACAAAAACACTAAAAGCAGCATTCATTGATAAAAAGTTTTTACTATCAAAGATACCTATTAGATTGTACTCACCTGTTAAGCCATTTACGACATATCTGTCAGATATGAGGCATAAAAACATAGTTATAAAAAAGCATATTCCTGTTATTTTAATAAATAAATCAAAGCGCACTACCGCAGCAATAATCATTGCAAACACTGTCGTCAGTAACAGCTGAATTCCCCCCCGCAAAGTTAAAAGTGGGATATCGGACCAAATACTAGATACTATGGCTAATAATGGTATTGCTAAAAGCAGTTTGTTTTTAACAAGCAAGTCTAATAACTTATTTTCATACATTAAACAAAACAGTACACCACTAATTAAAAAGCTTAACGCGGCAATAGTACCAAATAAAATATTAAATAATATACCCATAAAAGATACTAACAATAAAATATTAACTACCTTTTGCTTACTTATTTTAAGCATTTAATTTCACCGCATTTTGAGTCATGTAATTAACCTTTATATATTAATCAACCATAAAAATAAGAAGTATAATCGCTTCATATCTAAAACTTGAAATTAAATTAATGTAAAATTAACCAGGTATAGTATTACGCCTTCTCTTTTCACCTAAAAAGAGCATGGACATCAAAGAATGCTTTTTCAGAATGGAGTTCAGCAGCATAGGTCCAACCAAACCAAATACTAAGCCGGTTAAAACATTAAATAAAGTATTATCTACCCCAATGTAATTTAGAATGACGCGTGACAAAACTAGAAAATATAGGTGGTACAAATATATAGTGAATGAAAAACCACCTATAAAAGCAAGAGTTTTAACTTTAATCTTACTGAAGTAAAATAATGAACACCCAAAAAAACCAACAAGTAAACCAAATATACTGATCCTACCGAAGTTATTACCTTCTTGAATACGAAAATACTTAAATACTAATAAGCAAATAAATACAAAAGTTAACCCTCCGATTAAAGCTAGGTTAACTTTCTCGTTGTGTTTTTCGTGCGAAGCTAATAATGTACCCAGGGCGAAATATGGAAGTAGAAAGAAGAAGCCTGATAAAGAGAAAAAAGTAATGTCTTCCGGCAAAAACATAGACAACACAGTTCCTATTACAAATAATAATAAATACGTTGTTTTTACTGTTAGCTGCAAAAATGATATTGCCCCATACAGAAAAAATATTAAAAACATTGCTTGTAGAAACCAAAAGTGAAATTTAGACTCCCAGAAAACAGAGATGTAATATAAATAACTATTAACCTCTACTGTTTGATTTGCCACAGGTGCATTAGCTTGAATAATTAAATAAAGAGGTCCGAGTATAATTAATGGAACTAAAAGGCGAAAAAACTTACCCTTCAAAAGTATATTAAATTGACTTGGTTTAATCCCCCTAAAGGAAAATATTATACCGCTTAAAAAAGCAAATAAAGGCATCCTGAAATTCTCAAGCATTGTATTAAACAAAAAATAGATATTTCCTTCAGGAAGCCTTAAGCCTGCAACAACAGGCATACCTACTAAGTGGTTAAGCACAAGTAAAAAACATGCCAATCCTCTCAACGTCTCCAGACTTTGAACTTTGTTTCCCTGCACTTTCATCCCTAAATACTTTTATTCAAAAAAACACATTAACTAGGCTATTTTATAACATTAAGTTCTTAGCTAACCTTGTAAATTCTTCACCCATATGACTTGACTGCATAGCATATTCAACATTGGCAAGCATATAACCTAATTTAGAACCACAATCATGCGACTTCCCTTTTAGGTGGTAGGCTTCAAGCGTTTCTAGGTGGCGCAATTGTAATAAGGCATCAGTAAGTTGTATTTCACCGCCAGCACCTGGTGGGGTGTATTCAAGTAAATCCCAAATTGCTGTAGATACAACATAACGCCCTGTAATAGCTAAATTACTCGGTGCTTCATCGTTATTTGGTTTTTCGACCATGTTTTTAATTGCAGCATTTTCGCCTGCATTTATTTTTTTACCTGCTAAATCAACCACACCATATTGATGCACCTGCTCTTGCGGTACGGGCTCCACCATTACTTGGTTGTAGCCCGTTTTGTCGAATCGGTCGATCATTTGGCTTAAATTATCGGTTTTTGAATTTGATTTATATTTATCAATAATTACGTCGGGTAGCATTACTGCAAATGGGTTATTACCAACAATTGGGCGCGCTGCTAAAACAGCATGGCCTAAGCCTAGTGGTGCCGATTGGCGAACCGAAATTACGGTTACATCTTTTGGTACTATTGAGCGAACCTCTTCTAGTAAACTACGCTTTACGCGCGCCTCTAGTGTGGCTTCTAGCTCAAAGCTTGTATCAAAATGGTTTTCAATTGAGTTTTTTGAAGCATGTGTAACAAGCACAATTTCTTTAATGCCAGCAGCTACAGCTTCGTTAACTACGTATTGAATTAAAGGTTTATCTACCAGAGGAAGCATTTCTTTAGGGATGGCTTTTGTGGCTGGTAACATACGCGTACCAAGACCAGCTACAGGTAATACTGCTTTTAAAACTTTCACTTTAATTCCTTTCATTATTTTTGTTAAACAACAAAAAAAGGAATTGCTAAGCTAAAATCCCTTTTTGAGCGCTTCACATGCCGTGTGAGCTTGCTATTATACACAACACAATAATGCACTCAATAATTAAAGAGTACTTTTTGATTGTTTTTTTGTTAACTTCATGTTGCACAACATTGGGTTGCATCGCACTATTTCAGTGCTCTCATACTTTTTAGTGATCTACCTTTTCAAAGCTACCAATACTATACTAGGCTTGTTTGGTTATTAAGGAACACAGACTTAAGGAACATTTGTGCGTTTAGGGTTTTACATTTTATTATTAGTGTCTTTTTTTGTATGCGCACAAAATACGCTTTTGTATTTACGCAATAGCGATATAATTGCGCGCGCTCAAAAACAGTATGGTGATGAAGGGCATAAACGTATAAAAAGTTGGCTAAGCTTTATAGATGAGTCTGCTGATAAAAGTGAATGGCAAAAAATCCATTTAGTGAATGACTTTTTTAATAAACACATTAAATACAAAACCGATGATGAGCTTTGGCACCAAAAAGATTATTGGGCCACCCCACTTGAAAGTTTAGGCGTGGGTATGGGGGATTGTGAAGACTACGTAATTGCCAAATACTTTACATTAATAGCACTTGGTGTACCCGAAGATAAAGTTCGTTTAATGTATGTACGCCAAAAAACAGTTAATCAACCTCATATGGTACTTATATATATTGAAACTCCAAATCAAATCCCCTTTGTTTTAGGCAATTTTAACACTAAACTACTGCCCGCTAATAAGCGCCCTGACTTAACACCTATCTATAGTTTTAATGGCCAAGGTTTATGGTTAGCCAAATCAAAAGGGTTAGGTAATAAAGTAAAAAATAGCCGTGGTGTTTCTGCCTGGAATACCATGCTAGAGCGAATTGAACAAGGTGAGCTTGCTCCCATTAAAAGTAACATTAAAGGAACTACCAGTTATGTCTCGACTTTTTAAAAACGGATTGAGTCTTAAAACCCAAGTTTACGGTTTAATAATCGTTGTTTCGGTTGTTTCATTTGTGGTTAGGATAGTTACAGATGTTGAAGCCACCCGCGATTACTTACAAACACAAATGGGTAGCCACGCGCAAGATACAGCAACAAGCTTGGGGCTTTCAATATCGCCCTACCTTGAAGAAGATAGCTTAATGATTGCCCAAACCATGGCAACCGCTATTTTCGACTCCGGTTATTACAAACAAATAAAATTTACTAACGCCGATAATAAAATAGTTTTTGACCTAACAAGCCCAAAACGCGTTGAATCTGTACCTAATTGGTTTATTACAGCAGTAAAGCTTAAAGCCCCTACTATGCAATCAGAATTAAACAATGGCTGGATTATGGCAGGAACCCTTGAAGTAACAAGCCATGTTGGGCAATCGTATTTAACGCTATGGGAACATACTAAACGCAGCTTTTATGGTTCTTTATTATTATTGGTAGCGTCGCTTGCAGTAGCATATTTAATACTACGTGCAGTGTTTAAACCTTTAAAGGCAGTAGAAAACCAAGCACACTTGGTTACGCGTAAACGCTTTACATTAAACGAAGAAATACCAGTTGCACGCGAGCTACGTACTGTGACTAAAGCCATTAACAATATGGTAATGAACTTACAAAGCACCTTTGACTCCTTAACAAAGCAAACACAAGCACTTACCGATGAAGTATATGTAGACTCACTCACGGGGCTGGGTAATCGCCGTTCGTTTGAGAACCACTTTAACTCAGTGGTTGACGCCATTACTAGCGACACTCCAATCACTGCAATGATGGTTACTCTCCCCTCACTTGCTAATATCAACCAAACTGTAAGTTACCAAGATGGTGACGAGCACGTACATGATGTAGGCGTTACTTTGCAAAATGTGTTTGGTGCTTTAACCAACTCTAAAATATTTAGACTTAACGGTAGTACTTTTATTGCTTTAGTCCCATTCGATATGCAATTTTTAAATAGAACACGCCTCGATATAAATGATGCTTTTAGTAAAAAGAAAAACAGCTTACACGTAAATGGTTTTGCTAACTTAGCGTTAGTAAGTGTTGATAAAGGCTCGTCTATTGGGAGTGTGCTTTCGGCGCTTGATACTGGCTGTACTATTGGCGATTCGGCTGTAAATAAAGTAGATAAAGATACTTTGTTTAGTGTTAAAGAGTGGCGTTCGCTTATTCAGTCAATTATTGCTACTGGTGAAGTTAGTTTTTCGGTGCAGCCAGTTAAACGCACTAACTCACAAAACAAGCAGTGCTACTTTGAGGTGTTTGCTCATTTTACGCATGAAGGCGAAAAGGTTAATAATGGCCATTTATTTGCTATGGCCGAAAAGCTTAACTTAACCGAAGAGTTAGACAAAAAGATAATTCGTAACTTTGTAAACGTTAAAGAGCAACACCCAGACGATACATTTGCGTTAAATATTAGTAAGGCTTCGTTGTATTCAACTGACTTTATTGAATGGCTTACTCTTTATGCACACACTAAACCAATTATTAAAACAAACTTGATTTTTGAATTGCATGAAATTAGCTTACTTTACAACGTACATGTTGCCTCTTTACATATAGATACAATAAAAGATATTGGCATAAATGTGTGTGTTGAACACTTTGGTACTAGTTTAACCTCGTTTAGATATTTACAAGGGTTAGACATTGAATATATAAAAATAGATGGTAGCTATATTCAAGATTTATTAGATAACACCCAAAGCCAATTTTTTATTCAAACAGTTAATAATATTTGTCATGGCTTTGGTATTAAAGTTTTAGCTTGTTTGATTGAAAAACCTGAAACTTTAAAGGTACTTGAAAGTTTAGGTTGCGATGGCGTGCAGGGTAATTTAATAATGCCGCCAACCAAAATAATAAAAACTAGTGATAATGGCGTAAATAAAGAGTTTACTTTTTGCACCGATGCGCTAAAATTTTGTAATTAATACTCTACCAAGGGACAAGAGATGAAATCATTTATATTAGCCGGCTTAATAGCAGGTGCATCTTCACTTACAGTTTTACCAAGTTATGCACAAACGGATACTGATGCAGTAGTACAAACTGAAGGCATGGCTAATTTAGTCAACGTTTTAAATAGCGCAACTGCTGAAACAGCTCCAGATCAGCTAAAGGCAGATTTAGTAGCAGCTATTAATGGCGTATGTACAAATTGTACTGCTGCTCAAGTTGATTCTATGATGAATGTAGTTGTGGATGCTGTGGGTGCCGATAGCCCACTTATTGCTGATTTTTTAGCTGCACTTGTAGCTGCTGGCGTTGACAGCGATACTGTTACACTTGCTGCTATTACAGCTGGCGTTGATGCCACTGTTGCCTCTGAAGCAACAGCAGCTGGCCCAGGTGGCGCACCAGCTCCTGCTGCTCCGGTAATTGTTACTTTACCAACAACTGCAGTACCGCAAGGTGCAGGCGGCACTGGTGGCGATGCAGGTATATCTGAAGTCGGTAACTAACCGTTAATAAAATAATAAAAACGCAGCCTTTTGGCTGCGTTTTACTTTATATGGCTTATTTGTTTAGCCCTTCTTTTAGGCTCTTAGTTTAGAGAACCCTGTGAATCGTTTTATATTTTTTTTACTCTGTGCAATTTTATTTTTGCTGCCCTTACCACTAGGTAGTTACCGCCCTTGGGCAATTTTAGCGATGGGGATATTAATTAGCGCTACTTTTTTCATCCATTTAGTTTACAGCAGTATTAATAACAAGCACCCTTTATACCCTCCGTTATATTCTTGGCCCTTATTTACTGTACTCGGTATAGTTGCGGGCGTATCCGCAGTACAAATATTTACCGTAAGTGTTGACCCTTTTCAGACCAAACAAATGCTTATTAAAACAAGTTTTATGATTTTATTTTGTTGGCTATTATTTATTTATTGCAATACTGAAAAGCGTATTAAAAATTTAATATATGCAATTATAAGTGCCGGCGTGTTTCAGGCTTTGTATGCCACTTATTTAAACCTATCGCCCGATATAATTAGTCCACTATTTGGCTATAAACATACCGACCGTGCTATTGGTACGTTTACTTACTCTAACTTTTTGGCTAACTTTTTAGCTTTATGTTTATGTTTAGGTATTGGTGTTTTAGTTAGCGAATTAAAGCGCTCTACTAGCGATTATAAACAAACATTAAAACAAACGCTTCGGGCGTGGACTGAGATACTTTTAAGCTCAAAAATAATTTTACGTATTTCGTTAATTATTATTATTGTTGCGTTAATTTTAACCCGTAGCCGAATGGGTAACTCTGCATTTTTTATTGCATTAATGGTTGTTAGCTTACTCGCGTTTTTTATTTACAGGCAAAAACCTAAAGCGTTTAAACTACTTATCATTAGTTTTTTTATAATCGATTTAATTATTATCGGCGCTATATTTGATGTAGAAAAAGTTAAACAGCGTATAAGCGAAACCAGTATTTCATCAGAAACCCGTGACGAAGTTGTACGTGATTCAATACCCCTCATTTTAGATAAGCCTTTGTTGGGCTCTGGTGGTGGTACATTTTATACTGCGTTTCCGGCGTATCAGTCTGAGCCTTATTCAGGTTACTACGATAATGCCCATAACGATTACGTACAGTTTGCAGTAGAGCTGGGTATACCCACAACAGCCGCACTGGGCTCACTTATACTTTATTGTTTATGGTTATGTATAGCGACTATGCGAAAGCGTAAAACAGCGTTGTTTCAGGGCGTTGCTTTTGGCTGTGCCATTGCAATTATAGATATGCTGCTGCATTCATTGGTAGATTACTCTTTACAAGCAGGTGCAAACTCAATGTTGTTTATGACTATTTTATGCTTGGCAATATTGAGTAGTAAGTTACCTGCGTCTAAACGAAGCAGAAAAGAGCATGGTTAAATACAAAGCCAAGTAATTAGCTAATATAGACTGATTAGAAGCTGCGCTTCTCACGCGAGCAAGCTCAGCGTCTACCGCCAAGGTTAAATTTACGGTTAACTTGTTGGCGTGACAAGCAAAGCCTTTAATAAGTAATTTATGCACTAAGAGGTTATGAGGCGCTGTGCTTTTAGAAAAGGAAATAAACACCAAACGCAGTTTTTATTAGTATTATGTCTTCTCATTTACTCCTCTTTCGCTTCTCTTTGTGCAAATAGATCTTTAGCTGGTTTTTAAATAAATTAAGCGTTGCTTTCGTAACAACCTTACCCCGTGTAAGTAATTTATTCACTAAGAGGGTATGAGGCGCTGCGCTTTTAGAGAAGGAAATAAACACCGAAACTGTATTATGATTGGTATTGTGTCTTCTCATTTACTCCTCTTTCGCTTCTCTTTGTGCAAATAGTTCTTTAATTGATTTATTGGTGAATAGACTAAATAATTTAAGCGTGGCTTTCGTAACAATCGAACCCGTTATAAGTGATTTTTTTACTAAGAGGTTAAGAGGCGCTACGCTTTTAGAGAAGAAAATAAACACCGAAACTGTATTCTGATTGGCATTGTGTCTTCTCATTTACTCCTCTTTCGCTTCTCTGTGTGCAAATAGATTTTTAATTGATTTTATTAGTAAATAGCTCAACAAACGAGTGACAACTTAATAAATTGCTTCATATAGCCTACAAGTATTCAATTTTATTATTTTATTTGTACTACACTTAAGTCTTATTTTAGAACTCTTTCTTAGTTGATTAAATGCTTGTAAATTAAGCAAAAGGATACCTATGGATACTGATACATTAACAAAAACAGTAATAGGTTGCGCTATAGAAGTACACAGGAATTTAGGCCCAGGGTTATTAGAATCGAGTTACGAAACTTGCTTAATATATGAATTAAGTAAAATTGGCTTATCTGCTAAAAACCAAGTTGAGCTGCCGATATATTATAAAGATCAATATATACATACAGGTTACCGGTTAGATATTTTATTACCTAATAAATTAATAATTGAACTAAAGGCGGTTGATAAGCTTCTTCCAATTCACTCTGCACAATTGATAACTTATATGAAACTTGCAGAAATAAGTACTGGTTTACTAATAAACTTCAATGTTCTAAAGCTAGTCGATGGTATAAAGCGCTTTAATGCATAAAAATTATTTACTTAGGTTTTAAGTCGTTATCCAAAGGGCTATAAGTAACTGTACATTAAATTTTTAAGCGATTTATTCACAAAGAGGTTATGAGGCGCTGCGCTTTTAGAGAAGAAAATAAACACCAAACGCAGTTTTTATTAGTATTATGTCTTCTCATTTACTACTCTTTGTGCAAATAGATCTTTAGCTGATTTTTATAAATAAATTGAATAATTTTAAGCATTGCTTTGTAACAGCAGCGCCTGTAATTAGTGATTTTTCACTAAGAGGTTATGAGGCGCTGCGCTTTAAGAGAAGGAAATAAACACCGAAACTGTATTCTGATTGGTATTGTGTCTTCTCATTTACTCCTCTTTTGCTTCTCTTTGTGCAAATAGCTCTTTAATTGATTTATTGGTGAATAGATTAAATAATTTAAGGGTGGCTTTCGTAACAATCGTACCCGTTATAAGTGATTTTTTCACTAAGAGGTTAAGAGGCGCTACGCTTTTAGAGGAAGTAATAAAACCGAAACTATATCCTGATTGGCATTCTGTCTTCTCATTTACTCCACTTTCGCTTCTCTTTGTGCAAATAGATCTTTAGCTGGTTTTTATAAATAAATTGAATAATTTTAAGCATTGCTTTGTAACAGCAGCGCCTGTAATTAGTGATTTTTTCACTAAGAGGTTAAGAGGCGCTACGCTTTTAGAGGAAGTAATAAAACCGAAACTATATCCTGATTGGCATTCTGTTTTCTCATTTACTTCTCTTTCATTTCTCTTTGTGCAAATAGATCTTTAGCTGGTTTTTACTGTAACAGCAGCGCATGTAATTAGTGACTTTTTCACTAAGAGGTTAAGAGGCGCTGCGCTTTTAGAGAAGGAAATAAACACCGAAACTGTATTCTGATTGGTGTTGTGTCTTCTCATTTACTCCTCTTTCGTTTCTCTTTGTGCAAATAGATCTTTAATTTATTTAATTAATTATTGATTAAAAATTACTGCTCTTCTAAATCGAACTCAGTTAAATGCCCTTCACCGTGTATAAGTTGATATCGGGCTAAATTCCCTTGCTCTAGTGTTATTAAACTAATAGCTGAGTCGCTTACTAAGTATTTTTGCCCTTCACCTATGGTTTGGTGTTTATCTACTTCCATATGCCAGCGTTTAGTAAAAAAGTTTAAAGGGCTTTTTGGGCCGTATAAAATTGAGTCGAGCTTATCGAGTATGTTTATTAATTTACGCGGGAACTCGTTTTTAATACCGCTGGCGGTAAGCTGCCAAATTCGATTGTGGTGATCGCCAAAACGCTTTTGCACCGAAAAGCAAAATGAGTAATGTACGTCTCCCGATAAAATAAGCGTTTCGTTTGGGGTGTCGGTGCGTCTAAAAGTATCGAGTAGCTTTTTGGCTGAGCCTTCGTGCGCCATCCAGTTTTCTACGTCAACCATAAGCGGTTGCCCGCAAATATTAAACATGGCTTGAATGGCTTCTATTGATTTAACACCAAATACAGGGGCTGGCGATACAATAATAACCTGATCGTGGCTTAATAGGCTTTCTTCAAGCTCTGTTAAACGCTCCCAATCAAGTAGACCTGAAGGCTCGTTAAAGTTTTGCTCATTTCGCCAACGGTGCGTACGTGTATCTAGCACCACTACTTTTGGGGTTGTAGTTAACTCATAATGCCAAAAACTAAAATCGTTTAGTGGTTTATCAAATGCTTTAAACTGCCACAAATTATTAGCTGTACGGCTTTGCTTAAAAGGTGTGAGTAGCTCGCCTGTTTTATTTAGTGCATCGTTCCCCATTCCTTGAAAAAGCCAATAACTAATTAAGCCGTTATTGATGATCCGTTTACTACTTGGGTTTTCATTTATAGCTTGCTCCCACCCAGCGGTGAGGTTCCAATCATCAGTTACATCGTGATCGTCAAACATCATTAGCGTAGAGACATTGGCAAACAACCGCTCTACTTCACCTAAGCCTTTTGCATAATCAATCAGTGCTGTTTTTTCAGCGTCAAAAATAGTTTTGTTTTGCTTGTTTTGACCTGAATACGTTGTGTTTTTTATATCAACGCATTGCCAAACAGCAGCACTAAAATTTAATAAATAAAGTGCTATATATTCTTCAAAATGGATAAGGTGATTGTAGGCTTTTACGCTTGAAAAATGAGGTTCGTCTTTTTTTAGCCAGTAACCAACACCTAACTTTGAGCGTTTTTGCCAAGGCGTTTTTGGTAAAAACAAATGGCGATTATAAAGTTGCTCATTTATATCGCCCGGTAGCTCAATGGCAAGTGGTTGCTCTTTATAGATACCTAAGACTTTAATTAACTGATGAATAGCTAATAACATGGGTCCTGCTACATCATCGGCGTAAACCTGGTCACCGCTCAGTAATAATAATTGTGCGCCTTGGCTATTATTACCGCGCTGAGTATTTTGCCACTGACTTGCAGACACTAAGCTGTCTTTTGCTGGATGATGTGCATTACGGCACGAGCCATGCAAAATATCACTCAGTTTGTTAGGAATTACAAATGCAGGTGTTGTTTGATTGCTATAGCACCAAGGCGATAAATCAATTATTGCATCATCAATGATGAGCTCATAACTTAATAATTTATCTACAGGAAACAGATTGTCTACTGGTTTTATAACAATAAAATGCAGGTATAAATACTGGCCTAAAGCAATTGTTTGTTGTTCGCTATAACACTCAGTATTTAATAAGTTTATTTGGCAGCTAGCAGATTTGGAGGTAGCAAACTGAATACAGACTCCAGTTTGCTCTGCACGGCGCACCATTGGCCCCATTAGTAAAATAGGAAGGTTTGCCGTGTGAGTAATCATGTATTTAGCCTTTAGCTGCTAATTTAAATAAAGAATAAAAGTTTTCGGTAGTCGCTTTAGCAAGTTCATTAAAGCTAATGCCTTTAAGTTCGCTAATGTAATAAGCTACATCTTCTACGTATGCTGGCTGGTTTGTTTGCCCACGATACGGTACCGGTGCTAAATAAGGCGAGTCGGTTTCTATTAATAATCTATCTAGCGGTATTTGCTTTACTACTTCTTTTAGCTCAATAGCATTTTTAAAGGTAACAATGCCCGAAATAGAAATATAAAACCCCATGTCTATGGCTTTTTTTGCCATATCCCAATCTTCGGTAAAGCAATGTAATACACCACCGCAGTTTTCGGCCTTGTGCTCACGCATTAAATTAATGGTATCGCTGCGGGCATCACGTGTATGAATAATTAACGGCTTTTGTAATTCGTTAGCCACTTCAATATGCCCAACAAAGCTTGCTTGCTGCACTGCGTGGGTATCTTTTGAATAGTAGTAATCAAGACCCGTTTCGCCAATAGCGACAACTTTTTCGTGTGAGGCTAAGTCGATTAGTTGCTGTTTATTAAGGGCGTCTTTTTGATCAAGTGGATGTACACCGCATGAGGCTGAAACATCGTCGTAATGCTTAATTTTATCAAGCATGCTTGGAAACTGATCAAGCGTTACGCTTACACATAAAAAGTGCTCTATTAGCTTTGCACGCGCTTTATCAAGAACTTGGTCAAGGTTTAAGTCTAGTTTATCAAAATCAAGACGGTCTAAATGGCAATGAGAATCTACAATCACTATAAGGCCTGTATTATGTTCAGGGTTTAAATTTGTTCGTTTAATTTATTATGTTAGTAATTAAAAGAACCCAATATAGGGCGGCGTTAATCTCAATGAAAAACCGACCCTATAACTACATGGTATATGTTTGATCGCCTGAGTTTAACATAGTCCCAAGCAGCTTTTCGATTTTAGCGTTTAGGTTTGTTTTATCGTCTAAAAAACTAATACCAATACCTGGAGGATTAGAGCTTTGTGCACCTTGTGGCGTGATCCACGACACTTTACCTGTCACTACGTCATCTTCTAAGGCATCGGGCAAAGTAACTCTAAGCGCTAATGAATGCCCTGCTTCGTAACGCATATTAGTGCGTACAAATAAGCCACCTTTTTTTAAGTAAGGCATATAACAACGGTATAACTCGTCTAAATCGTCTATGTCTACTAGTAGTTCTTGCATGATTAATCCTTTTAAGAATTTCGCAATGTGTATGCTAATCGTGATACAGCAAGCGATAAATTAAGGCCAAGTACTTGTGTGTTATTTTGTAAAAACTCGCCTAATGCATTTTGCGCACTTTGATAAGCGTCAAAACTCATGCCTTGCAGTAATTGCTGCTTTAGTTGCACGCTTAAAAACAAAGTAAATATACGAACAAGTTCAGGCTGTTTGTTTATTATATCGACTAACGCTTTGAAATTATGGCTTTGTTTAAACTCAGTTGCAAACTTATACAGTGTATCAATATTTTTTAGCTGGTCTTGCTGTTGCCAATGCTTTACTTGCAGCGGTTGGTTATAAAAAAGTGCTAACCAACTATAATTAGGAATATCTAATGTCTCTAGCCATTGCTGAGCAAGTGCTGTATTAGTTATTTTTACGTCACTTTTAGCGCATCGACTTAAAATAGTTGCAGGGAGCTGCTCTGGTTGGCTTGTGGTTAATATTAAAAAGCGGCTATTAGTTGGCTCTTCAAGTGTTTTTAATAATGCGTTAGCTGCTGCTGTGGTCATTTTTTCGCAATTTTCGATTATCGCGACTTTATTGCCATTTTGCGCTGCTGAGTGATTCATAAAATCACTAATGCCACGAATATCATCTACACCAATACTTTGCCCATCAACTTGCGTTAAACGTTTGTCGGGGTGAGTGCCAGCCAGGGTAAGTAAACAACTTTTACACTGTCCGCAAGGTTTTAGCACGCTGTTTTGCGCAGCTACCTGCTTAGCTATATTTTGGCATAACAAAGCATTCCCAAGCTCATCACTTAGCTCAAACTTACCTACGCCAACAGGCCCACAAAATAATTGCGCATGATGAAAACGCTCTGCGCGATAACTTTTCGCTAAACGTGCTTGAGTATCATGTAGCCAAGGCAATGGCATATTATTTTAAGCCTTCAAAAAATGAATGCAGTACATTGGTAATATCGCGATGTACTTTATCAATACTTTGGTTTGCATCAACGGTTTTAATTGTATTGTCGTCATTAGCAAGTTCAACATAACGCATACGTGTACGCTGAAAAAACTCAATGGCTTCTTGTTCAATACGGTCAAGCTCGCCACGCCCTTTTGCACGCTCAAGACCTGTCACTGGGTCAATATCAAGGTAAATAGTTAAATCTGGCTTTAAACCTTTTAACACCATTGACGAAAGTGAAGCTAATGTATTTGAGCTAATGCCACGCCCACCACCTTGATACGCCTGAGACGATAAATCATGACGATCGGCAAGTACCCATTGGCCTTTATCAAGCGCTGGGGTAATAACATTGTGCATTAGCTGCGAGCGAGCTGCGTACATAATAAGCAACTCGGTTTCAAAGGCAATTTCTTCTTCGTGTTCTGCTTTTACAAGCGTACGAAGCGATTCAGCCAGTGGCGTGCCGCCAGGTTCGCGGACGTTAATGAAGTCTATTTTTTGTTTGTTTAAAAAGTCTTGGCATAACGAAATAGCGGTTGATTTACCCGCGCCTTCTAGCCCTTCTATTACTATAAATTTTGGTTTCATAAAATATTAATTCTTTTTATTTAATATATACGTTTTAACTGCTGCGTTATGCTGTTTTAACGTGGTTGAAAATTGGTGGCTACCATCGCCTTTTGATACAAAGTAAACATATTCACTTTGCGGCGGATTAACTGCAGCTAAAATAGCGGCTTTTGATGGCATTGCAATCGGTGTTGGCGGTAAACCATTAATACGATACGTATTGTAAGGCGTATAATCGCGCAAATCTTTACGTTTAATATCACCATCAAAGTCAGCGCCTAGCCCGTATATTACGGTTGGATCGGTTTGCAGGCGCATATTAGTGTTTAATCGATTAACAAATGCTGATGCAATTAACGGACGTTCACTGGCAAGGCCTGTTTCTTTTTCGATAATTGAAGCCATTATTAGTGCTTCGTATGCTGTTTTATAGGGCAGATTAGCAGCGCGCTGCTGCCAAGCATCATCTAATGTTTGCTGCATTTTTTGTGCTGCACGTTTTAATACACTGCTTGCAGTATCGTTATTATGATAATGGTAAGTGTCGGGGAATAACCAGCCTTCTAAGTGCGTGTCATTACCCAGTATTTGAGTACTTAGTTCGTCAGCTTTTAAATCGTTTTGTAAATTATCAGCTTTTTTAATAGCACTTAGTACTTCACGTAAGTTTTGCCCTTCAATTATGGTAAAACTAAAACTAATTTGCTGACCTTGGTTAATTTTTTTTACGTTGTTAATAACACTATCGGGTGTTAGCTCGTAAAGCCCCGCTTTTAAGTCGGTAAGCGTGGGATCTAATTTGGCAATTACCTGATAACGCCAACAACTTTCCACCCAGTTATTAGCTTGCCATTGTTGGCATAACTTATTAAAGCCAGTGCCATGCTTAACTTCAAATTGTGTGTTTTGTGCTACCTTTAACGGGCTATTTATTGTTGCTTGTAATTGATGGTAACCAACAGCAGTGGTTATAACAGCTAAAAAAAGTACCGATAAAACAACTTTTAACACTCAGCCTCCTTGGCTAATAATTTAGTTAGTAATGCGTGGCTATCGTCTGTATTAAATACCTGTTGCTCAATACGTTTTACAGGTACTGCTCCCATTAAGCTATTACACACAAATACGGCGTCTGCTTGGGTTAAGTCTTCTACTTTCACGCGTTTAAATTCAACAGGCAATTTATCACATAACGATTGTAGATAAACGCCCTTTATTCCGCACTCATCAAGCAATGGCGTAAACACACACTTATTTTTAATCGCAAAAATATTAGCAGCTGAAGCTTCAATTACATTGTTATTGTAATCAAGCACTAATACATCGTCGCAGTTTTGCGTTTGCATTGCTTTTTTAACTAGTACTTGCTCAAGCCGGTTTAGTGTTTTAAGACCCGCTAAATAAGGCTGTGCTGCTAATTTAATTGGGCTTATTTCTAGATTTACACCCTTTTTAACAAGCGCTTCGTAATTATTAGGGTAATCTAATATGCTCAATAAAAT
The DNA here is from genome assembly GCF_014163885.1 of Pseudoalteromonas sp. SR43-2. Lineage (NCBI taxonomy): Bacteria > Pseudomonadati > Pseudomonadota > Gammaproteobacteria > Alteromonadales > Pseudoalteromonadaceae > Pseudoalteromonas > Pseudoalteromonas sp. SR43-2. The sequence continues at coordinate 26,209 of NZ_JACJED010000018.1, forward strand.
AGTAATATTACACTCACTTGGCAGCCCATAGCCACGTCCGCCTTCGCCTCGCGTTACAAGTATTTTAAGCACGTTGAGTGGTGCAGCTTTTATATGCAAAGCAATTTGATTTTCAAGGCGATTAAAGTCTAGCTCAGGAAACCCCAGGCGCTGTGCGCATTCAATCAAACGCGCTTTATGATGAGCCCAATACTGTACTTGCCCATTAACAACTTTAGCCGTTGTAAAAAAGCCGTCACCGTAATTTAAGCCTCTGTCACGCGTGCTTAAAGTGCTGTTTTGATCTACTGCTATTATTGTTTGCATTTTATTTGGCATAAAAAAAAAGCCCAGTTAAACAACTGAGCTCTTATAATTTGATTCGTTGTTAAAAAAGATTATACCTTTTTAAATAGCAACGAGCCATTAGTACCACCAAAACCGAACGAGTTACACAGTGCAAAGTCTAATTTTGCATCACGTGCAGTGTGAGCAATATAATCTAAGTCACACCCTTCATCTGGGTTATCAAGGTTGATAGTTGGCGACACTTTTTGATCTGTCAGTGATAAAATCGAAATAATCGATTCAACCGAGCCTGCAGCACCTAACAAGTGACCCATCATCGATTTAGACGAGCCTACCATTACATCTTTAGCTGCATTACCAAAAATAGACTTAACAGCGGCAGTTTCTGCTTTATCGCCTGCATTTGTAGATGTACCGTGTGCGTTAATGTAACCAATTTGCTCAGCGTTTACTTGCGCATCATTTAGTGCGTTTTGCATTGCAAGGGCAGCACCCGCTCCATCTTCTGGTGGTGATGTCATGTGGTACGCATCGCCGCTCATACCAAAGCCAACAAGCTCAGCATAAATTTTAGCGCCACGTGCTTTAGCATGTTCGTACTCTTCAACTACAACAACACCTGCACCGTCAGAAAGCACAAAGCCATCGCGGTCTTTATCCCAAGGGCGAGAAGCCGCTTGTGGATCGTCATTGCGGGTTGAAAGTGCACGTGCAGCATTAAAGCCACCCATACCAATAGGCGTACAGGCTTTTTCTGCACCGCCAGCAACCATTGCATCTGCATCACCATAGGCAATCATACGCGCGGCATGGCCAATATTATGCAAACCAGTAGTACAGGCAGTTACAATTGAAATATTTGGACCACGAAGTCCATGCATCATTGATAAATGACCTGAGATCATATTAATAATGGTAGACGGCACATAAAATGGCGATAACTTGCGCGGACCACTATTTAATAACTTAATGTGGTTTTCTTCGATAAGCGTTAAGCCACCAATACCAGAGCCCACAGCTACACCTATACGTGTTGCGTTTTGCTCAGTAATTTCAAGGCCTGAATCTTTAAAGGCTTGAACACCCGCTGCAATGCCGTACTGAATAAACAAGTCCATTTTTTTAGTATCTTTCGCTGACATGTATGCAGTTGCATCAAAGTCATTTATTAAACCAGCGAATTTAGTACCAAATTTTGATGTATCAAAGTGGGTTATTGTTTGAATGCCACTTTTGCCATCTAATAAGCCTTGCCAGGTTGATTGAACATCATTACCTAGCGGCGTCAACATTCCTAAGCCAGTTACGACGACTCGACGTTTAGCCACGGTTTGCCTCCAATAAGGGATATTTTACAAGGGGATGATCATACCCAAGCTACCTCAAAGTGCTAGTCCCAAAATAGATTAAAAACGCATAACACAATCAAAATTAATTTTTAGCTAAAATTGAGCATTGAGGCTTAAGTTTTGAATCACGAACTTTGAGGTGGTTTGGATATAAAAAATTAAAGGCAGCGGATGCTGCCTTTAACGTGCGATTAATTACTCAGCGTGTGCTGTTACGTAATCGATAGCAGTTTGTACTGTAGTGATCTTCTCAGCTTCTTCATCTGGGATCTCAGTATCAAACTCTTCTTCAAGAGCCATTACTAGTTCAACAGTATCAAGAGAATCTGCACCTAGGTCATCTACGAAAGAAGATTCATTTTTAACTTCTTCTTCTTTAACACCTAGTTGTTCAATGATAATTTTCTTTACGCGTTCTTGGATATCGCTCATTCTTCTTTCCTTTATTAAAAACGCCGATGCGTTATTTTCAGATTGCCGCGTAGTTTACGCGGCATAATTCTCTGATTCAATGATTTGACCATAAATAATTGTCTGGTCAAACCTCTGAGTGTGTGTTTTGTCTTTTATCGCTTATTTTCGCAGCGATTTCAAGTATGTTTAAAGCAAGTTCACAAATAATTCAATGTTTTTGAGGTAACTTACTTAACTTTATTAGGTAACAATGTGGGTACAATGGTTATTAAACCATGTACATCGCGCCATTTACATGCAAAGTTTCACCTGATACGTACGCAGCCGCGTCAGATGCTAAATAACATACCGCAGCTGCAATTTCGTCTGGTTGGCCTAAACGCCCTGCTGGAACATTTGCAAGTGTTGCTGCTTTTTGCTCGTCAGTTAAATCATCAGTCATATCAGTTTGAATAAAACCAGGTGCCACTACGTTTACTGTAATACCACGTGATGCCACTTCGCGTGCAAGTGACTTAGAAAAACCAATTACGCCTGCTTTAGCCGCTGCATAGTTAGCTTGCCCTGCATTACCCATAGTGCCCACTACTGAGCCAATATTGATAATACGACCTTTCTTTTTCTTCATCATTGGACGAAGTACTGCTTTAGATAAACGGAAAATCGAGCTTAAGTTAGTGTCGATTATATCGTCCCACTCAGTCTCTTTCATACGCATTAATAGGTTATCACGTGTGATACCTGCGTTATTAACAAGTACGTCAATATCGCCAAAATCAGCTTTTATTGCGGCAAGTGTCGCTTCAATAGATGCAGGATCCGTTACGTTTAATGCATAACCTTTACCATTGTCACCTAAGTACTCGCTAATTTTAGCAGCGCCTGACTCGCTTGTAGCAGTACCTGCAACTTTTGCACCTTGCGCAACTAATGTTGTTGCAATTGCTTTACCAATACCACGGCTAGCGCCAGTAATTAGGACAATTTTGCCCTCTAAAGAAAATAAATTAGACATTTTATATACTCTTATTTAGCTGCAGCGATTGAAGCGGCATCGTTTACTGAGCCACAAACCATTGCTTTATCAATTCGTTTCGCAAGCCCTGTTAATACTTTACCAGGACCAAATTCGTAGCTTTGCGTTACATCTTGTGCAACCAAGGCTTGTACTGTTTCTGTCCAGCGAACTGGGCTGTATAGTTGACGTACTAGTGCATCTTTAATTGCATCAGCGGTCGATTCAGCTTTTACATCAACATTATTAATTACATCACACTTAGGTGTATTAAATGTTAAAGCGGCTAAGTCTACCGCTAGCTTATCAGCTGCTGGCTTCATTAGTTCACAATGTGAAGGTACGCTAACCGAAAGTGGTAATGCGCGTTTAGCACCAGCATCTTTACATGCTTGTGATGCTCTATCTACTGCCGCTTTATGCCCTGCAATAACAACTTGACCAGGAGAATTGTAGTTAACTGGAGATACAACCTCACCTTGCGCTGAGGCAGCACATGCCGCTTTTATTTCTTCATCGCCTAAGCCAATAATCGCAGCCATTGAACCTACGCCTGCAGGTACAGCTTCTTGCATGTATAAACCACGGTTTTCAACAAGCTTAACAGCTTCGCTCAAGCTTAGTACGTCGCTACATACTAGTGCTGAATATTCACCTAAGCTGTGCCCGGCCATAACAACGTCTGCATCTGGGTTTGATGCAAGCCAATCACGGTAAATAGCAACACTTGCAGTTAATAATGCAGGTTGTGTACGATGAGTTTGATTTAATTTTTCTTCTGGGCCATTAAGAACTAGCTCTGCTAAGTCGTAACCCAGTGCATCTGATGCTTCTGCAAATGTTGCTTTAACAATGTCAGAACTCTCTAGTAGCTCTTGTAACATACCAACGCTTTGCGAGCCTTGACCTGGGAATAGAAGTGCAATTTTTTGTGCCATACTTTGCTCTTTTTAATTAAACAAATAAATAATGAAATACACGGCACATCAATTATTGATTAACCGCCGTGTCTTTAGAATGTGTTTTTTCGAAAATAGCGGCTATTTTATCAGGAAGTTGACGTTCAACCTCTTTTACCGCTTCATCAATTGCTGCTTGAAATGCTTTAGCTGACGCATTTCCATGACTTTTAACGACAATACCGCGCAATCCTACCAGAGAAGCACCGTTATACTGGTCGGGGTTCACCCTTTTATAGAGTTTTTTTATTATTGGACGCAATATAAACGCCATACATTTATACAAAAGGTGCTTTTCGAGTGCAGCTGTAAACTTATTCATAATAAGCTTGGCAATGCCTTCGCATGTTTTAAGCGCCACGTTACCCACAAACCCTTCGCATACAATAACATCAGCCTTACCAGAAAAAATATCACTTCCTTCGCTATAACCAATGTAATTAATATATGGGCTTTGCTGCATTAATTGTGCAGCCTGTTTAATATCATCGTGGCCTTTAATGTCCTCAGCGCCAATATTTAATAAGCTAACGCGAGGGTTATCACAGCCAAGTGCTTGACCAGCAACTACAGAGCCCATAATGCCAAACTGATACAGCATTTGCGCATCACAATGCACATTAGCACCTAAGTCGAGTAAATATACTGGGTTTTGGCTTTCTGTAGGAACAGATGAAATGAGTGCGGCACGTTTAACACCTGGCAGCATTTTTAATACGTAGTGAGCCATAAAAAATAAAGCGCCGGTATTACCTGAGCTAACACACGCTTGTGCTTCGCCCGATTTAACTAAATCAAGGGCAACACGCATAGATGAATCTTTTTTTGAACGTACAGCAATCGCAGGTTCGCAGGCGTTAGTGACTATTTCACTACAGTGACGAATTATGAGTCTTGGATGAGATAAAGAATCGAGGGATTCGAGTTCTTTAGATATAACGTCTTCATTGCCACATAAAATGAGACTTAAATTGGCATGAGCGTTTACCGCATGAACGGCAGCAGGAATAGATGAACGGGGGCCGTAATCGCCCCCCATCATATCTAACGCTATGGTTAGATCTTTCAGCATATAAGTAATCTCTTATTTAGAAATTACTTGAACGCCTTTGTAGTAACCATCTGCAGTCACATGGTGACGACGATGAGTCTCACCAGATGTTTGATCTACAGTTAAAGTTGGACCACTGATCGCATCGTGTGAACGGCGCATGCCGCGTCTTGCACGAGACTTTTTGCTTTTTTGTACAGCCATAGTCTTCTCCTAAGAATCTTTCTTAAGTTGTTTCAAAATATCAAATGGATTAGGTTTATCATCTTCCGCCTTTAATACACCAAAGCTGGCAGGCTTTGCTGAATAACTGCATGAAGCTTCGTTGTGGGTAGCCACTAATGGAATTGCTAAAATTAGTTCGTCTTCAATTAAATCAAAAACGTTAACTTCACCATTTTCATCAAGTGCTACTTCGTCGTAGTCTTCAGGAAAAATATCTAACTCTGTATCTTCACCTACTGGTGAATATGCAAAGTCTTGAACCAAATCCAACCCTAAATCACCATTACAACGTTGACAAATGACAGTAACATGTGTGGACAAATTGCCTCTAATCACAGCGAAACCTTGATCATCGTTTTTGCAATGTATTTTTACCGCTATTTCACCTACTTCTTCCTGCACAACTTTCTCTAAACGAGTAAGTTTTTCAAGCGGTACAATTCCGTCATACTTTAAACGGTGCTGCGCTGCTTTGCCTGGATGAAGAGTGATGGGAATTTTCACCTTTTGCATAGGGGCTGCATCATATAGATAGTTAGTTTGTTAGTCAAAGTAAAAAACCATTTTTACTTGGTTTTTAACGTGTTTTACTCTCGGATCTGATTTATCCTAACTCAATCTGAATTATCGTAGGAAAACAGTCCATGAAGCTTCCACTCATTTTAGCGTCAAGCTCGCCTTTTAGGCAGTCTTTATTACAAAAATTTAATTTACCCTTTGATAAGTTTTCACCCGACGTTGACGAATCAGCACTTGAATGCGAAACACCTACTGAACTGGTTAAGCGTTTAAGTGAGTTAAAAGCCTCAGCAGCTAATAAACACTTTAAAAAAGGGTTAGCAATTGGATCAGACCAAGTCGCTGTGTTTAACAATCAAATTTTAGGTAAACCGCACAATAAACAAAATGCTCTAAAACAACTAAATTTATTTAGCGGTAATACTGTAACATTTTTAACTGGGCTTTGTGTTTACGATATTGTAACTGGAACAAAAAAAACCTGCGTAGAACCTTTTAATGTGACGTTTAAAACACTCAGTGATGCACAAATTAGTGCTTATTGCGATGCAGAGCAGCCTTATAATTGTGCTGGCAGCTTTAAAAGTGAAGGGTTGGGTATCTGTTTATTTGAAAAGCTAAGCGGAGACGATCCTAATAGCTTAATTGGATTACCATTAATTAAACTCAGCCAATTACTGGCTGAGTTTGGTATTGATGTACTTACTGCTCAAACAAGTTCTAGTTAAATAAATTAACCAAGCAAAACCTGTTGCAATTGCAGATAATTATCTACCGTTGCAACAGGGCTAAGCTCATTTAGCTGCTGTGCGTTATGTACACCCATTGTTACGCCGATTCTATCCATGCCTGCAGCTTTTGCCATTGTCATGTCTATTTGGGTATCACCAATCATTACAGCGTCTTGAGCGCTTATGCCAAGCTCTTCAAGTAATTGATACAGCATATCTGGAGAGGGCTTAGACAGTCCGTCATCGCTTGTACGTGTTGCACTAAAAAAATGTCTAAGTTGGCTTTGATCAAGCAAACGCTCTAATCCATCTCGACCTTTACCTGTTGCAACCGCTAAAACAATGCCCTGCTCTTTTAAGGCACCTAAAACGCTGACAACATTATCAAATACAGGAGTTGGCGTGGTATCAACACTATATTGGTGTTTATACCCTTTAATTAACGCTTGATGCTGCGCGGCATTATCGGGAAATAAAACATCAATTGCTTTTTCAAGCGACATACCAATAATGTTTTTAATTGCTAAATCACTTGGTGGCACTAAATTAAGTGACTCAGCACTACTACGAATACAGTTAACTATTTTAGTGACTGAATCCATAACGGTGCCATCCCAATCAAAAATGACGAGCTTATATTTTTTAATTGGCGTCTCTGCAATCACTGTTTTGCGTCTCGTAATTTTAGTAATGTATTTTTAAGCGTTTTATCAAGGGGCGCTTCAATACGCATCGTTGTTTCGTTTTTAGGATGATAAAAACTTAAATCGTGTGCATGTAAGAATAAGCGGTTTAACCCAACTTTACGCATAGATTCATCAAACCCCTGGTCACCGTATTTATCATCGCACGCGATAGGATGACCTTTACATTGCGTATGAACACGAATTTGGTGCGTACGTCCTGTAACAGGTGATGCTTGTACAAGTGAGCAATCGTTAAAACGTTCAAGTACTTTAAAACGCGTATGCGAAGGCTTGCCCTCAGTGTTATCTACACGTACTACGCGTTCACCCGATTTAAGTGTATTTTTACGCAGCCCTTCGGTCACGTTTTTAGTTTTAGAGTCCCACTGCCCTTCTACAAGTGCCCAGTAATTTTTTTCCATGGTTTTTTCACGAAGCTGTTCATGCAATGCGGTTAACACCGAACGGCGCTTCGCTATAAGTAAACAACCCGATGTATCACGGTCAAGCCTATGAACTAGCTCAAGGCTGCGCTCTTCTGGGCGAAGTGCGCGCAATGCTTCAATTAAACCATAACTTAAACCACTGCCACCATGAACAGCCATACCTGAAGGTTTATTTATGACAATAAGGTATTTATCTTCAAATAAAATATCGTCTTCTAGGCGAGTTACTTTGTCTAACTTTGATGGTACAAACTCTTCACGCTCAGCAACTCTGATAGGTGCAATACGCAGTACATCGTCAAGCTGTAGTTTATATACAGGCTTAATACGCTTTTTATTAACGCGTACCTCACCTTTACGCAAAAGTTTATAAATAGCGCTTTTAGGCACCCCTTTTAAATGGGTAATAAGAAAGTTATCAATACGCTGACCTAAATGGTCTTCATTGATCGTGACATAAGTTACTTGTAAGTCGTTTTTTTCTGACATTGCCTAATCACTAATTTAAGTAAAATAATTTAGTTGCTAACACTGTAATAATAGTGGGATAATCAGCAGCGCAAATATTTAGTATTTGCAAATAACAACGGTGCTTTTTAACACATTAAAACATTCGTGATGCACATTCTGGGTAGCCGATCATACAGATCCGAGTTAAGTTTTCCAAAGCTTTTATGCCTCCTCAGTTAACACGTGCGATCAATTAACGGCAATGCGCGTAATATATTGCTGGTTAAGTTTGAACATGAAGCGATTTTTAATGTGCTAGAGAAAGCAATGAACAGATAATTTGTCTGATAGTGACGACGTAAAAAACGTCGTTCAGCACTAGCTCAATTATTGTAGTACCGTACAGCAGCTTATTTAGAATTAAAAAAATCTAATAAATAAGCGTTCATTAACATCGGTAGCGATTTTTGCTCTTAAAACGGATATTAGCGATACATCAGTATGTATTGCTCACCAACTTAATGAGCCCTACGCACCTAATATGAATGATATTTAGTAAGATTAATATGACAGGCCGACTTCTGGGTAAAACTTGTAAACGTAGCTGAAAAGCCGACAGTTTTAGCACCATCAAGAATTTAATAGCGATAATAATCGCTATTGTTTGCCAGCATTTAAAATACTGCATACGAAATACAGAGCCGTTCCGTTAAAGACCCAGTCGTGAGGCTGCACATTCTAAAAATAGGGACAACTGAACAGGCGAGAAAAACATCGTCATGTCAGCGACATAAATAAGTAGAGTAACAATATGAAACGTATGCTAATCAATGCAACGCAGCAAGAAGAAATGCGCGTAGCACTGGTTGATGGCCAGCGCCTTTATGATTTAGATATCGAAAGCCCAGGTCACGAACAGAAAAAAGCCAATATTTATAAAGGCAAAATCACTCGCATTGAACCATCTCTTGAAGCAGCATTTGTTGATTACGGTGCTGACCGCCATGGTTTCCTTCCTTTAAAAGAAATTGCCCGTACTTACTTCCCTGCAGGTTACACTTTTCATGGTCGCCCTAACATTCGCGACGTAATAAAAGAAGGTCAAGAAGTAATAGTACAAGTTGATAAAGAAGAACGCGGCCAAAAAGGCGCAGCGTTAACTACTTTTATCAGTGTTGCTGGTAGCTATTTAGTGCTTATGCCTAATAACCCTCGCGCCGGCGGTATTTCTCGTCGTATTGAAGGTGATGAGCGAACTGAACTTAAAGAAGCATTAGGTCGTTTAGAACTACCTAAAGGTATGGGCTTGATTGTTCGTACAGCGGGTGTTGGCAAGTCATTTGAAGAACTTAACTACGATTTAAAAGCACTACTAGTACATTGGGATGCAATTAAACAAGCAGCCGATAGTGCTAAAGCACCGTTTTTGATTCACCAAGAAAGCAACGTGATTTTCCGCGCAATACGCGATTATTTACGTCGTGACATTGGCGAAATTTTAATTGATAAACCACGTGTTTTTGAAGAAGCTAAAGCGCACATTGAGCGTTTTCGTCCTGACTTTATGAGCCGTGTTAAGCTTTATCAAGGCGACACTCCTTTATTTACGCATTACCAAATTGAAAGCCAAATTGAGTCTGCATTCCAGCGTGAAGTACGTCTTCCTTCTGGTGGTTCAATTGTAATTGACCCTACTGAAGCACTGACATCTATTGATATCAACTCGTCTAAGGCAACTAAAGGCGGCGATATTGAAGAGACAGCACTTAATACAAACTTAGAAGCGGCCGATGAAATTGCACGTCAATTACGTCTTCGTGACCTAGGTGGTTTAATTGTAATCGACTTTATCGATATGACTCCTCCACGCCATCAACGTGAAGTAGAGAATCGTTTAAAAGATGCAGCGCGCCCAGACCGTGCTCGCGTTCAAATTGGTAAAATCTCACGCTTTGGTTTACTTGAAATGTCGCGCCAGCGTTTGCGTCCTTCATTAGGTGAAGCAAGCCAAGGCCCATGTCCACGTTGTAGTGGCCAAGGTACTATTCGTTCAAACGAATCAATAGCACTTTCAATTCTTCGCTTAATTGAAGAAGAAGCAATTAAAGACAATACAGCACAAGTAAATGCACAAGTGCCTGTTGCTGTTGCTGCTTATTTATTAAATGAGCAACGTCGTAGTGTTCATCGCATTGAAAAACATCATAAATGTGACGTAGTGATTATTCCAAATCAACATATGGAAACACCACATTATGAAGTTATGCGCTTACGTAAAGACGAAACACTTGAAACTGTAAGTTATGGACAAGTTGTTGCGCCGGAGCCTGAAGTATTTGAGATGTCAAAATCTCCTAGTGCACCAGTACGTGAAGAGCCAATGCTAAAAGGCGTAGTTATGCCTTCTACTCCAGCTCCACAAGCAGCTCCGGCTAAAGCAGTAGAGCCTGCAGCGCCAGTACAAACTAAAACTGAAGGTGGCTTACTAGCTGCTATTGGTAATTGGTTTAAGTCGTTATTTGTAAGTGAATCTGAAGAAGAGAAAAAAGAAGCTGTAGAAAAAGAGCAGCAAGAAACGCGCAATAATGCGCGTCGTGGTAACGATAATCGTCGTCGTAATAACAATCAACGTCGTCGTAATAATAACCCACGCACTAACAAGCCGCGCAATGAGCGTCCAGCCGCTGAAGAGGAAGCTAAAACTGACTCAGCAGCAAGCACCGAGACTCAAGAGAGAAGCGAGAACCGCAACAAGCGCCGTCGTAATCCTAACTCTCGTAAGCGCCCAGAGCATAAAAACCAAGAAAAAGATCAAGTTAAAACTGAAGCCCCTGCAAAGGCGGAAGTAGAAACTGATTCTAAGCCAGCACAAGCTGCAGAGCCAAAAGAGCAAAAGCCTAAAGTTCGCCGTCAACGTCGTAACATACGTAAAAAAGTACGTCTGCAAGATGAAAAAGCTGAGCAAGCTAACTCAACAGAGCAAGCACCTGAGCAAACGGCTGTAACTGAAACTCCACAAGTTCAAGAGCAAGCTCCTGCTGTAGAAAAGCAAAAGCAAACTCCGGCAGAAAAAACAGCTCACATTAAAGAAGAGAAAGTTGATGTTGTTGATTCTAACGATGAAACAGCAACTACTGAAGACGAACAAGAGCAAACACGTACACGTTCACGTCGTTCTCCTCGTCATCTTCGTGCATCTGGTCAACGTCGTCGTCGCCCTGAAGGTGAAGCAGAAGTTAAATCTGATGAAGCTCCTGCATTTATTCCAGTTGCTGATCAAGCTGCTGCAGAATACGAAGCAGAACTTAAAGCTAAATCAGAAGAAACACCGGTAGATGCGTCGCAACAAGTTGAACAAGCCGTTGCGGTTGAAGATTTAGCAAAAGTTGAAGCTGTAGAAGAGCCAGTAAAAGCTAAAGAACCGGCTAAAGCTGAAACGCCTGTGGTAACTGAAGAGCCAACTAAGGTTGAAGCGCCAGTAGCAACTGAAGAGCCTGCTAAAGCTGAAACGCCAGTAGTAACTGAAGAACCTGCTAAAGTTGAAACGCCAGTAGCAACTGAAGAGCCAGCTAAAGTTGAAACGCCAGTAGCAACTGAAGAGTCTGCTAAAGCTGAAACATCAGTAGTAACTGAAGAGCCTGCTAAAGTTGAAGCAAAAGTGAAAACTGAAAAATCAGCACCGCATGTTAAAACAGCAGTTACTCAAGGGTCAGCAAGTGCGCCAATGGCACAACCTACTCCTGTAGCTGATAGCGAAGTGAAACATACGTCTGTAGCAATGGATCACGATAAACGTGAACTAGTTCCAGACAGTGGTTTACGTGCAGGTTCAATCAAACCTGCTGGTCGTGCGAGCTCTGCAATGACTAAAACAATGAGTGTTGATTAATAACTAACATTCATTTAAAAGCCCCGCTATTTAATAAATAGCGGGGCTTTTTTGTTTATATGATTTGAATAATTATTAAAGTTTCTTCACGCCCACAATAAGCGATTTATTCACAAAGAGGTAAAGAGACGCTGCGCTTTTAGAGGTAGTAAAAAGGCTAAGTCTTGTTAATAAAGCACGACTTGTGTTTTCTCATTTACTCCTCTTTCACTTCTCTATGTGAAATAGATCTTTTAGTGGTTTTGTTAGCAAAGAAATTAAATAAACAGAAGCGGTGCTTCTCGTGTAAGCAAGCTTCACTACTTCAGCCGAAATTTAAAACCGAATAAGATTAACCTGTAGACGCACAACTTGTTGGCGTGACGGGCTCAAAGCCCGTAAAAAGTAATTTTTTCACAAAGAGGTTAAGAGACGCTGCGCTTTTAGAGGTAGTAATAAGGCTAAGCCTGTCAATAAAGCAAGACTTGTGTTTTCTCATTTACTTCTCTTTCACTTCTCTTTGTGAAATAGATCTTTTAGTGGTTTTGTTAGCAAATAAATTAAATAAACAGAAGCGTTGCTTCTCGTGTAAGCAAGCTTCACTACTACAGCCAAAATTTAACACAATGAATAAAATTAACCTGTAGACGCACAACTTGTTAGCGTGACGGGCACAAAGCCCGTAAAAAGTAATTTTTTCACAAAGAGGTTAAGAGACGCTGCGCTTTTAGAGGTAGTAATAAGTCTAAGTCTTGCTAACTATAAAAAGCCCCGCTAGTAAACCATCGCTTGTGTTTTCTCATTTACTCCTCTTTCACTTCTCTATGTGAAATAAATCTTTAAGGTTTTTTTCCGATGCAACGAATTTATATACCGATACAAAAAAGCGCGATATAGATACCGCGCTCTTAAATCAGATTTTTAACTTAACTTGTTAAATTTACTCGCTTTCACTTTCCATAAAACGTTGTAACTGATCTTTTAAGTTTGGCGGAATACCTTTAATTACAAGTGTGTCAGTTGCCTCGTTGTAAGTTACGCGCTCACCTAAGTGTTTACGTTCAAAGCTTACACTCACACCACCACCAAGACCTGAGAACTTAACCATGCTGGTTACGGTTTTCTTATCAACAGGGAAAGTTTCTTCTAAATCGTAACTTTGCTCTTTACAAAAACTATCAAACGGGCTGTCATCGCCTTTTGTAAGCGTTGCAGATAGCTCGCTTACGCTGGCATCTTCACCAGTTGTCACACAGTCATTACAGTAGTCAAAAACTTGTTTACGTAAATCGTCTTTTTCTGATTTATCAAATTGTTGCTCAGATAAATAATCCTCTACTGCGCTGAGCATTACTTGGCTTTGCTGTTTTGAATCAATACCCTCTTCACAACCTAAAAAGTCTAAGAAAAAGTCAGCAACTTTACGTCCAGCTCGCCCTTTGATAAATGAAATATAACGGTTGTCGTCAGCTTGTGTATCCCACGCTGTTAAATCGATACGAGCAGCAAGTTGCATGCGTGATATGTCTAAATGACGAGAAGCGGCTAAATCAAGCTCTGAGGTCATAGAATAATGCTCTTTGATGTTAATCATCGCAATTAGCATGTAATCAGTTGCAACGTACTGGTAATGACAAAATACTAAATAGCCTGTTTCACTAAATGCATACTTATCAAGCTCTTCTTTTAAAACCGTTGAGGCTTGCTCGGTCATATGCCAAAAGCCTAACTCATCGTTACGGTAACTTTGCATTGCAGATGCTACAACACTGTTTTTGTCACCACTGAAAGTACAATAACCTTTACCAGGTTTACCATTGTATGCATGATGTAATTGTTCGATAAAAACGGCTACTTTATCGTTAATTACCATCTCATCATTTCGAAGGTGAATTTGCGTATCGTCGTCTTTTTTGTCTACATAGTGAACGACTAATTTTTTAACGTCTGTTGTCATCTTTGTTTTTCACGCCTCTAGTGTTAAAATACGAGAATATAACTATTTTATTGAACCAACTAATGCCAATCTTATCAAAATACTCTAATGAAGAAGTAGAACAAATCGTCGATCAGCTTATTGATGTGCTAACTAAACACAATGCGCCGGTTGATTTAAGTCTCATGTGTTTAGGAAATTCTATCACGCATATCTTAAAAGAGCATGTACCAACAGGGAAAAGACAAGCTGTAACCGAGAACTTTGCAAAAGCGCTCGCGCAGTCGGTTAAGTAAAATTTATGAATTTATCGCAGCACAATCAATTTTCATCAAAAGCGAGTCAGCTGCTAAGTTGGGGGCATTGGTTTACCTTTGCCAATATCGGCTTAGCCCTACTTATTAGCTTAAGCTATTTATTTGCAGACTCGCCACCTACAAGCTTTTTAGGCATTACCTATATGCTAGTTACTTGGCTAAGCCACACTAGTTTTATAGCCTTTTTAGCGTTTGTGCTGACGGTATTTCCGCTTAGTTTAATATTCCCCTACCCACGACACATTCGTGGCATGGCCGCTGTAATAGCCACTGTAGGCGCATCATTGCTTACTCTTGATGCTTATGTGTATGTTAATTTAGGTTATCACCTAAGTATATCTGCCTTACCTGAAATCATTTCATTGTTGTGGCATCGTTTAACAAGCTCTCCTGCTTTAACAACAATTTTAGCCAGTGGTATTGTTGTTGTTATTTTAGGCTTTCAGCTACTTGTTAGTAATTACACATGGCACCACCTTGAGCGTTTAAAGCAATATAAATTTGCACGTTACGCAATTTCTTTTTTAATCGTGTGTTTTTCGCTTAGCCACAGTATTCATATTTGGGCTGACGCCAATTTAAACTTTGACGTAACAAAACAAGATAATGTTTTGCCACTTTCATACCCTACTACTGCTAAAAGCTTGTTAGCTAAAAATGATCTGCTAGATATAGAAAGCTACGAGCAAGCACACAACGTAAAAATTAATAACCAAAATATTAGTTATCAAATGCCAAGCCCGCTTGAAAAATGCGAGGACTACACACAAGCTAATGTAGATATATTTGTATTTGAAACTCAACAACAACTCGAAAAATTTGTTGCCGAGAATAAAAACATGCATAAAACAGAGCAGTTTTTACAGCCAACAAATCATGACGATACGCTATTTAGCTTAGTTTATGGTTTACCCGCTTTTTATAAAGCAGCAATTTTAACCGAGCAAACACTCCCTGTTTGGCAAAGTCAGCGCCGTAGCATTGAAGTAAATGGCATTGAAGAACTAAGCTTTATTAATGATCAAGCACATAGCTCTAGTGCTATTCGAGTAATTAAAGCGAGTGATACCCCTACTGTTCGAGATGATGAAACACAGGTTTTTGCTTTTAGTCTTGCCAATAACAAGCAAGAAGTAGTAACCACCTCAACTTTATACAGCTCTGACAAACGTATTTCTAAAGTAGATGGGTTAATTCAACCTAGCGATTTAATTGCAACAAGCGTTGGGCAATATTTAAATTGCAAAGCTATTGCCAAGCAAACAATGCTAGGCGTTAATCTATACAAG
Organism: Pseudoalteromonas sp. SR43-2; assembly: GCF_014163885.1. Classification (NCBI taxonomy): domain Bacteria; kingdom Pseudomonadati; phylum Pseudomonadota; class Gammaproteobacteria; order Alteromonadales; family Pseudoalteromonadaceae; genus Pseudoalteromonas; species Pseudoalteromonas sp. SR43-2. The sequence continues at coordinate 41,752 of NZ_JACJED010000018.1, forward strand.
AAAAAAGACGATATGGGCGTGAACTACTCTCAGGGTGTTGTTATAGCCTATAAAAAAGATAGGATTACCTTAATAGATTCAGATGGTAACTTTAAAAACATTTCCGCCGCTGAAGGTTTTTCTATTGAACAAGGTTTAGATATACCATTTTTAGTACAGAGTATTAAAAAGCTCAAAACCTTTACCCAATAACAGTTATCCTAACCTAGCTTGATATACCACCAAGCTAGGTTATAGTTTTATATTGTTGTTAGATATAAAAACCAAGGATGACATGTATGTTTAAAACTTCTCGTTATATTCTCCATTCTAGCTTTTTACTTATCAGTTTTTTTAGCTTCAGCGATACCACTTACTACAAATGTGTAACAGAAAAAGGCACTGTCTTTTCTCAACTGCCGTGTGACGACGAAGCAACGACTTATAAAGTTAACACAACGGGTAATCAGTATTCTGGTCCTAAGGTTGACTACACTAAACAACTAAACGAACTTGAGCGTGAAAGGCTTCTATCTGGCTTACAGGCAGAGCTTCGCAGTAATAACAATAAACTAACAATACTTGATCGTAATAAAGAGCGTGCTGAATACAAACAACAAGAGCGGTTAAATCATATTTTAGCCATTGATGATAAAAAGCGTATTACTAAAGACATTACTAAAAAACTAAAAATAATCAATAAAACATATAAGAAAAACGTATCGGCTGTGACTAAAAAAATTAAAATTCTCGAAAAAAAGATAGCTCAATTCCAATAAGTTACTCTTAGTTAGTAAGTAACATTTATCTTGGTTTTAAACCTAAAATAACATACCCTTAACACAATAGAGTATAAACTCTAGGGACTTTTAAGGAGTGCAAATGCAACCTCGCCATATTGCTGAATTAATTTTAACGGGTTTTAAAAGGCACTATCAGTTATTTCAAAAGACAACAGCCAAAGCCCCTCTTGCCTTTGCAAAAAAAGATTGGCAAGCAATTAATGATATCAGCCGTTTGCGTATCAGCTATTATGATGATCGTGTTAACGAAACCACGCAAGCGCTAAAAAAAGAAACCCCAACCGAACAACTCGATGAAAGCCTATGGCTTGAAGTTAAAAAGGTATATCAGCATTTTTTATGTTTTCATCCCCAAGCAGAGCTCGCAGAAACTTTTTATAACTCTGTATTTTGCCGGCTGTACCATAGGCGCTATTTTCATAATGACTTTATATTTGTAGAAGCAACCTTAAAAGATGCTCCTTCAGTGCCTGTAGAAGCAGAATATAGAACATACTTTCCTGTAGTTGATGGCCTCAAACCAACAATAAAACGCATTATTAGTCATTTTGATTTTAAGGCCCCATTTGTAAATTTAGAGCGTGATATTCGCCTCCTTGTTAAAGCTTTTTATAAACAAGCCCCCGATACACATCACCAACCTTGGCAAATGCGCTTTGATATTTTACACACACCTTTTTATCGTAATAAAGCAGCCTATATTGTTGGTCGTGTTGTTTCAAAAAGTGGGGTTCAGCCCTTTATAATCGCTGTATTACACGATGAAGATAACGGATTATATTTAGATGCACTTTTAACTAAGTCATCTCAAATGCGTGTTATTTTTGGCTTTGCCCGCGCCTACTTTATGGTAGAGACTCACGCACCTTCAGCACTTGTTCGATTTTTAAATCAACTTATGCCAAACAAAACACTTGCTGAGCTCTATAATGCAGTGGGTTTTCATAAACAGGGGAAAACTGAGTTTTACCGAGAGTTTTTAAATCACTTATCTCACTCTGGTGATGAGTTTACAATTGCACCGGGGACTCCCGGTATGGTGATGATGGTATTTACCCTCCCCTCATTTGGCTATGTTTTTAAAGTAATAAAAGACAAATTTGGTGAGAGTAAACCCTTTGGCCGTGATACCGTATTAAAGCGCTATCAACTAGTAAAAAACCATGATCGCGTTGGCAGAATGGCCGATACCATAGAATATTCTAACGTCGTATTTCCTTTAGCGCGTTTTGATAGTAATTTACTTGCGCAATTACATAAAACAATTGGCTCATCAATGGTAATTGAGGGCGATTGGTTGATCATCAAGCACTTGTATATTGAGCGGCGAATGACACCTCTTAACTTGTTTTTAGAAAATGCTGATGAAGAAAGTGTCGCCGATGCGATTGAAGAATATGGGCAAGCCCTAAAAGAAATGATTGCTGTTAATATATTCCCTGGTGATATGCTCTTAAAAAACTTTGGTGTAAGTAAGCACAAACGTATTATTTTTTACGATTACGATGAAGTCCAATATCTAACCGATATGAACTTTAGAGCATTACCAAAAGCAAAGAGCTATGACGACTATTTAATGGATGAACAAAGTTACTCTGTTGCACCACAGGATGTATTTCCTGAGCAGCTTTGTACATTTGTAATGCCAAACCCTATGTATAAAAAGTTTTTCCTCAGCACTCATCCAGAGCTTATAGATGTTAGCTTTTGGAAGCAGGCACAACAAAATATAAAAAATGGTCAGGTAAGTCATATTTACCCATACCCGACAGCACAGCGCTTTATTCACCACTGGTAAGCGCTAAAGGACACACACAATGAATATAAGTAAAATAGATTTAAATTTACTCGTTTACCTCGATACATTGCTTCGAGAATGCAACGTAACACGCGCTGCTAATCAATTGAGTATAACGCAACCTGCAATGAGTAATGGCCTTAAACGTCTTCGTAACTTATTTAACGACCCTATTTTAGTTCGTACCAGCGATGGTATGGTACCTACCGAGCGTGCTTTGGAGTTACAACCCGTTATTCGTGGCATTTTAATGACCCTTGAAGAAACTCTAGCACCTAATCGAGAATTTGAGGCAAGCCAAAGTAAGCGTGTGTTTAGAATAATGGCCAGTGATTACGCTGCAAGTACGTTAGCGCCAAAGCTATTAAGTAAACTACACGAAGAAGCCCCCGATACTACTTTAGATATACTCACACCAAGTGATGTCACCTTTCATGATGTAGAAAACGGTAAAGTAGATATGGCAATCAACCGTTTTGAAAACTTACCTCAGTCTTTTCATCATAAACGTATTTGGAAAGACAGTTTTTGCTGCTTAGTTAAGGCCGACAACCCTATTATTGAAAACTTTAGCCTCGACAGCTACTTAAAAGCGCGCCATATATGGGTGAGTAAAACAGGTTTTGGTGTAGGTGTGGGCATGGACCCTAAAGATGTGCAAAAACTTGGTTGGGTTGACGAAGCACTTGCCCACTTTGGTAAACATCGTAACATTGCCACTTTTACGCGTAACTACCATGTAGCGATTCATTTAGCTAAAGAGAAAAATTTGATTGCGACCCTTCCTTCAAAAGCCGCAAATATATATTTAGATGATCCGGGGCTTAAAATTTTAGAGCCACCGTTTCCAATTCCTCCTTTTGAGCTTGATATGATTTGGAGCCCACTGTTACATCGCGATGCGAGCCATATCTGGTTACGCCAAAAAGTAGCTGAAGTAGCTGAAGAGCTAAAATAACTTTATTACACAATATAATGTAAAAATTGCTAAGTTAATACTTTCCTCATTAACTTAGCCCCTTTCTGAAACACAATTAAACTAATAAAATCAAACAACTACATAAAAATAAAAACGTGGAACATACATTGCTTTTATTAAATTGAACTATACATTCATTTAATTAAAGAGGTCATTATGAACACCCATCAAGGATCAGAAGTAAATCATATTACTGACATCATTCAAGTTATGAACAGCGGCATCGACTTTTATCAAAAAGCACAGGAAAAAGTTGAAGACCCTGCTATTGGCGCACTTTTTCAGCGTATGATAGATGCCCGAAAAGTGAGTGTTGAGCGCTTGCAGCCATATGCAATTAATGAAAAAGGCGAACGCGAAGATGGTTCATCTTTCGCAGTTGAAGCACGACGTGCATACACAGCCTTACTTACTACATTCACCTCACATAACGACAGCACGTATGTAAAAGAGCTTGAAGAAGTAGAAGATAAAACGCTTGTAGAAATTAAAGCCGCTATGGATAAACCACAACCGGCTGATTGCGAAGCTGCACTGGCTAAAACATTATTAACAATGCAAAGCTGCCATGCAGAAATGAGCCGTATGCAAAAGCATTAAGCTGACATAGCGCATAACTAGAACCCAGCCTCGAGCTGGGTTTTTTATTGCCTCTAATACCAATCTGCATAGTTTTTAAAGCAATTTAACGAATTGAATTACACTATAACGATGCTAAATAGATCCCATATTTAAGCAGATCGGTATAAACACCACCTTATTTCACCACATTTTAAAAACATAATTAGTACAAATATTTAATGTTATTAGAATGTTTATTTAACCACGCTTTATCTTTGCTGTGCTAATTTTGTTAATAGGTACCTAAAACCTTGCTGTGGCGCCGCAGCATTTAATTAAAAATAAGGTCCAATATGAAAAAACTAACCAAACTACAAAATAATGCCGATGTAGATATGACCCCGATGTTAGACATAGTGTTCATATTACTAATTTTCTTTATTGTAACTACATCTTTTGTAAAACCTGTGGCTATTGAATTAAACCGACCACTCGACAGCCCTCAAATAGATAAGCCTGTTAAAAATGCTTTATTTAGAATTGATGAAAGTAACGGAGTATATTTTTCTGGGAGGTTAATTGATTTAGAGCAAGTTGCGACTAATTTAGCTATGTTCGCGGCTGAATATGAAATAAGTTCGGTACTTATAACCGCAGACGAAAACAGTACACATAATACTTTAATGAATGTAATGAATAATATTAAGCAATACGATGATTATCCAATAAGTTTGATTTCTAAATAAAATCAGCCCAAGCTAAAACCAAAAAAAGGGCCTTACGGCCCTTTGAGTTAAATAACAAAAGGGAGGTTAGTAATTAAAAACGGTATTCTGCACCTACGTAGTAGTAAGCACCGTTAAATCCAAACGGAGCCGAACGACGTGAGTAGTCAAACACACCTGAGCTGCTAATTACGGTATTACCATTAGCATCTACAATAGTACCTGAGCGAGAGTTACCTATTTCATTTTTATCTGGGTAAACATCGAACAAGTTATTTGCACCAATATTTACTGATAAGTCTTCAGTAACGAAGTAGTTAACTTTAACGTCAGTTAAAATTTCTGCGCCATACGTTTGACGACCACCATCTTCTACTGTGTATTCACCAAAACGATTAAGTGAGAGGTTAACAGTCCAATCATCACGTTGATAAAGCGCACTTAAGTTAATACGGTCCTCTGGTTGCCACTCTTCTATAATAGAGATGTCTTCAGCTGAGAATATATCTTCTACTTTTACTGTCTCAAGGCTTGAGCCAGCAGGAGAGAACAACGATACAACATCTGTTTTGGTAAAGTTAGCTGCAAGTGTAAAATCAAGTGTGCCGCCTAAACCTTCAGTGTTCCACGTTGCTACAAAATCAACACCACGTGTTTCTGTATCAGCACCATTTAAGAAAAACTGCCCTACGCCAGCACCTGCACTATTTAGTGCTGCATCAAGGCTTGTAGATAACCCTTTACCTAAGCGATCACTAATTACAATACGGTCGTCAATATCAATCGAGTAGTAATCAACGGTTACATTAATATTATCGGTAACGTTATACACAATACCTAAACTACGGTTTTGTGATTTTTCTTCTTTAAGTTTTGGAATACCTAAACTTTGCGCAAGTGTTGAATCATTTCTAAATGTACCAACTTCTTCTGCAACTAAATTCCCATTAGTATCAACAACAAATTGTGTGCTTACGTTATTAAAGTAAAGCTGCTGCATTGAAGGCGCTCTAAATCCTGAGCTTAATGCACCACGTAATGAAATATCGTCGGTAATAGACCAGTTACCAGCAAGTTTAAAGTTTACTGTATCGCCAAAACCTTTGTAGTTATCGTAGCGAAGTGCACCAGATAAAATCACATCTTCAATTACATAAGATTCTGCATCTACGTAAAATGAAATTACATCACGTGACTCATCCACTGAAGACGCAGGTGATGAACCACCAAAACCTTGTGAACCACCCGATGCATCTTCAGAGCCAACACCGCCACTTAAACCGCTGTAAATACTTACACCATTTAATGTATCGTAATCGCGGTACGCATATTCATTACCTTCTAAAATACGGTATTCATCAGTACGTATTTCAGCACCCATTGCTAACGAATAATCATCAAAGTTTTGCGTAAAATCAATATTGATTGTTTGCAGTGATAATTCCATGCCGTAAGCGTACGCTTCACGTGGAATAGTTGTACGAATATCAGCTGCACTTAAGCCTTGGTCATAACGTAAAAAGTTAGCGTATGAGGCATTGATAGTGTCACTTGTAGTGTAATCAATGCTGTTCTCACCATAGGTGTAAGATAAATCAAGGCTTGCATCGTTATCAAATTCAGTTTTATAACCAAAGTTGTACGAGATATCGTCGATAGTTGTGTTGATTTTTGGTAAGAAACCTAGCGGAATCGTTGCATCGTTATCTTGTAGTACTGGGTTACCGCCTGCATTTGCATTATGACGGAAAAATGCAGCCGACTCATTTTCGCGTGTTGAGTAAGTAATAAAGCCGTAAAGCTCGCCATCACCTAACTCGTAACCGGTATTAATTGTTAAACCAAACTGCTGAGAATCAGCATCACCAATTCTAAAGGTATCACGATCGGCTGTCAGCTCACGCGGATCGCCAGCAAGTAAAGTGCCGTCACTTAGTTCTGTACAACCATAAAACTGACAAGAGCCATGTAAACCGGCACGGTTAGTCGGTGCACGGTCACGGTAATTGATAGTTGTATTTAAATAACCGTCATCACCTAGCGCAAAGCCTTTATTAAAATCAAGGTTAATGGTTTCGCCATCGCCTTCAGAATATTGACCGTAGTTAATAGCCGCTTTACCACCTTCGCTACCATCTTTAAGCACAATATTAATAACACCTGCAATTGCATCAGAACCATACTGAGCAGCAGCGCCATCACGTAATACTTCAATGCGTTTAATTGCAGAGGCTGGAATTGCATTCATGTCAGTACCTGCGGTACCACGCCCAACAGAGCCATTAATATGAATAATACTTGCTTGATGACGACGTTTGCCGTTAATTAACACCAATGTTTGATCAGGGCCCAAACCGCGAAGTGTCGCAGGTCTTAAAGCATCAGTACCATCACTAATTGCAGAGCTTGAAAAGTTAAATGAAGGGGCGATAGACTGTAGCATACGACCAACTTCTGTTTGGCCTGTATTTTCAAGCGCTTCTGCACTTAGGATATCTACTGGAACGGGTAAATCTTCAACTGAACGTCCTGCTACACGGCTACCGACAATAGCAATTTTTTCAATTTTTTCTTGAGCGACTTCTTCTGCTGCGTTTACACCTTGCGAATTTACTGCAAGTAAAGCTGGTAATACTGCTGCACTGACCGCTGAAAGCTTCATCATGTTGTTATCATTCCTGTTGATTTGTTTGAGTTTTATACTCAGTAAACCATTTTGATCAACAACCGCATCGAGCTCAGTCCCACCTAATAATGCCTCTAGGGCATCTAGCTGAGTGTAAAATCCATAAACTGAATTTGCGTCATACTGCTTTGCCAACTCATAAGAAAACACCACGGTTTGCTCTGTTTGTTTAGCATATTCAATTAAGGCTTTGTCTGCTCGCTGCGCTTTTATATCAAATTGCACCATTTGCCCAGTGGTTTGTGTTGCTGCTTGTACACTTAAACTAAAAATAGCCGGTGCAAGCACACTAAATCCACTCAATAAATGCGTTTGGTTACTGCGCAACTTATATAAACAGCTGACAAACAAAAATCCTCTATGGGTTTGTTTCTTTTTTTTAATGTTTTTTTTACGTTCAATCTTTATTGATGCAACTTTATCTAACATTAGTTTGATTTGCATAACGTCTACTTATGATTCTGTATGGTGTTTTAGCGTTACTACATGCTCACCTAAACGCTCATGATCAATCGAAAAGTTAGTTTGTAAACTTTCTAGTAAACCTTCGACGTCACCGGCTTTAAATACTCCAGCCACTTTAATACTGGCAAGCTCAGCTGATGAAAGCTCAAAACGTGTGGCTGTATAGCGGCTTACTTCATTTAAAGCATCGCTCAGCTCTTCTCCATTAAAAATAAGCATCCCGTTTTGCCATGCCAAATCGCGTTGTACGTCGTTCATTGAAAGCTGCGTAATTGGCTTTGTAACACTTTGCTCAATAACTGCTTTTTCGCCTGAGGTAACAATATTGGCATTAATTTGACGAATTTTTTGCGTGCTATTATCTGCAAGTTGATAATCTTTAAAGTCATTTGCATCAACCGCTACACTTGGGTCAGTGATCATCACTTTGCCTTCAGTAACCACCAGCTCTAAATCTGATGATGTATTGCGTTGTACATTAAATACCGTGCCTAACGCGGTAAAACTTTTATCGCCAGCCATAACACTAAACGGACGCGTGGCATCTTTTGCTACATTAAAGCGCCCTTCCCCACGACTAAGTAATAACTGCCTGCGGCCTTTACTATAAGCAACTTCTAGTAAGCTATTAGTATTAAGCTGCACTATGGTGCCGTCTGGCAATACATACGTTGCTTGCTCACCTACTTTTGTTTTGTAAATTTTAGTGTAATTAACTTTTGCAAGCTCTTGGTTGTAGCCATTTTCTAAGTTAATTAATAAGTAGCTGCATACCATTAACGCTGCAAACAAACTCGCTGCAATTGAGTAAGAAAACATCCACTTGTTTTTTGATGTTTTAGTATTGTTGCGCTGAGGAAATAAATGACTTAATTCGTTTAATACTGAAAGCTCATCCCAAAGCTGAGCAAGCTCGTATATAGACTCTTGATGTGCGGTGCTTTGCATCATCCATAATTTAAATTGCTCTTTTTCATCATCAGTTAAACCACGATCAATCGCGCTTATCCAATCACATGACTTTTCTAAGATTAAATCTTTTGAATTAAATTGATGAACATTACTCATTCTGCGACCCTCTTAACTGATATAGGATGTGCCTGAGCTTTAGGGTTCGTTTGAGGGCTTTGCTCATGTTCACGCATGTATAACATGGTTTGTAACAATCCTTTGGCAATGTGTTTTTCAACAGTGCTTTGGCTTAACTGCATTTGGTCTGCTATCTCTTTTTGGCTCATACCGTAAACTTTTTTTAATATAAAGCATTTACGAATCGATGAGCTTAGTTGCTCAGTAGCTCTACAAAAAAGTAAAAAACGCTCTTTAGATGTGTATTCGTCTTCGAGCTTCATTGATTTGAGTAATACGGGCAATTCGTTATCGTTTTCTAACGAATCATTAAATTTGTTGTCCCACTTAGCTATATGGTTAAGTGCTAGATGTTTTGCTGTTTTTAGCATATAACTGCGGGTAAACTGGATGTCTTGTTTTAAATCAGCTTCATAGCTTTTTACAAAAGTTTCTTGCACAATATCTTCTACATCGTCGGGTTGAACAATGCGCGATACAAAACGTTTGAGCTGTTTAGAAATATCAACAAATGTTGACGTGAACTTTACTTTTTTCGTCATCCTTAACATCCACCTGTTGTTATTTTTATTATTAGGGCGTGTTGGCCTTTCGTGGTTGAATTTGCAGCATAAATGCCAAACATGCGCTGCCCTTTGGGTTCAATCCACAAAGGTTAACACGCCCCAATAGATTACGAGTTTTTGATATAAAAACAAGCTCAAATGTTAATTCTGAGTTATTTAAATGCATAGGAAGATAAATGAGTAAACTTTTAGATTATATACGACTTAGTTTCTTTGCATTCGGTTTACTACTTGGGGTGCAAATTCCTGCATTTGTCAGTGACTTTGGCCAAGCATTATCAGCCCAATTAATTGAAGCTAGTAATGCCGTTGCGCCTTTTAAAAGCGACGCAGCTAAGTATTTTAACAACGATGTAAATAAGCTAATAAAACACTACCAAGATATTGATGATGAAATTGTCAATAAAGGGGCAAGTAATATCAGTACTCTTTACGAGCGACAGCAAGATTTACAGATTGCCGTAGATAGGTTTGAGAAGTCTCCATATATATTTACTATCATCAGTGGCATGAGCGATATAAAGCAACAAGTATGGCAACGCTTTGAAGGTCAAATCATTTTGAAAAAAGACTCTATTATAGCCGCCATTGTTGCAGCCATAATTGTTGCCTTGCTTGCAGAGCTTACTGGTTATTTGTTTTTAACTGGAGTAAAACGCTCATTTAAACGCTTATTCGCAGCTCAAAAATAGTGATTTCATAAAATCATAAAATACATCGGTTTTGCGGGTTGTTAAACTATTTTGCGGACGTAAAAACCAAACCGGTGCATCATCTTGTGCCATTACCCCAGGCATAACTTCAACCAAAATACCGTTTTTAAGATCTTCATTAATCGCTATTTTTGATTTAATAGCAATACCATGACCTGCAATGGCAGCTTGTGTCATATTATCGGAGTTTGAAATAGTAAAACGAGTTTTAGCATTAAAGGTATGTATTTTTTTGTGTTCGTCAAAAAGCTTTAACTGGCGTTGCCATGGCAGACAAACCCAATAATGCTCACTCAATTGCGTTAAATTTTCAGGCATGCCGTACTTTTCTATATAGCTAGGAGCTGCACACAGTATGCGACTATTGTTTACGATTTTACGAGAAAGTAATCCTGAGTCATTTAATTTTCCCACCCTAATTGCAACATCTTGCGCGTCATCAACCACATTTACAAAATGATCCGTTATTAAAAAATCAAGCTTTAGTTCAGGGTAAGCTTGCTCAAACTCATTGAGTTTAGGCATTACGTATTTTGAAAAAACCCAAGGCGGCATGGTCACGCGTAGTAAACCACTCACCGATGCGCTGCGCGCGCCAATACTATGTTCAGCATCGTGTAGAGCTTCTATTATAGCCCCCACACGCGTATAAAATATTTCACCTGCGGGAGATAACCGTACTCGCCTGCTATCTCTAAAAACTAGTACTGTAGCAAGCTCACGCTCTAGTTTACTTAAGCGATGGCTCACCGTTGCAGGCGATAAACGCTGCTCGTGGGCAGCAGCAAGCACGCCCTTATTTTCAACTACAGCTATAAATGTTTCTAGGTCGCTTAAATTATACATAAAGATGCCATTGTGCACTTTTCAATGTTTAATATTTTCGAATGAAGCTTTCAGTATTGCAATGTTTATTTAAATATCTAAAACACTATAATTGCAAATAGTTTAATTATTGAGGTTCAATCATGAGTTTAAAAGCGCAAATAGATGCCTATAACGTACAAAAAGATGCCAAATTACCGGCTGACGTTTTGGCACTAATGAACACTACAAACGAAGAGCTAATTGCACAGCATATTAGAGACAATGCATTGCAAATTGGTCAAAAAGTAGAAAATTTTAGCTTAGCCAACCATAACGGCGAAAACATTGAGCTTGCAGATTTATTAAAAAAAGGCCCGGTAATCATTAGCTTTTACCGTGGTGGCTGGTGCCCATATTGTAATTTAGAACTAAAAGCACTTAACGACTACTTACCACAATTTAAAACTCAAAGTGCTCAGTTAATCGCAATATCACCACAACTACCTGATGAAACTCTCTCAACTGCACAAAAAAACGACCTTGAATTTGACGTGCTTTGCGATGTGAGCAATAAAGTAGCTGAGCAATTTGGTTTATTGTTTACACTTGATGAGCGTATTCAAGCGTTATATACACAATTTGGTATTGATTTTGAACACTACTACGGCGATAAAAGCTTTAAATTACCGCTACCGGCCACCTATGTGATAAACCAAGAAGGTGTTATTACATACGCATTTTTAAGCGAAGATTACACCCTACGCGCAGAACCTATTGATGTTATGACAGCACTTGAATCGGAGAATAATTAATGTCTATTTTAAAATCGTTAAAAACACTTACTCTTTCGCTACTTGTGGGCACAAGCCTTGTATCTGGTTATGCAGTCGCTGATGAAACAAAAGAACAAGCAAAACCTAAAGTGCTTATTTTTGATGTAAACGAAACCCTACTTGATTTAACGTCAATGCGTACCTCTATTGGTAAAGCGCTAGGCGGACGTGAAGATTTATTACCACTGTGGTTTTCAACTATGCTGCATCATTCATTAGTAGATACTGTAAGCGGTAGTTATCACGACTTTGGGCAAATCGGTGTGGCGTCACTCCTTATGGTTGCTCAAAACAACAACATTAATATTACAAGTGAACAAGCTAAAACAGCTATCGTTACGCCTCTTTTAACGCTTCCTCCACACAGCGATGTTAAAGAAGGACTGGCAAAACTCAAAGCACAGGGCTATAAGTTAGTAAGCCTTACAAATTCTTCAAACAAAGGTGTAAAGGCACAGTTTGAAAGCGCTGGTTTAATGTCTTACTTTGATGCGCGTTACAGCATTGAAGATATAAAAATTTACAAACCAGACTTACGTGCGTATGAGTGGGTACTTAAAAAGCTAAACGTAGCACCAAATGAAGCAATGATGGTTGCAGCCCATGGTTGGGATGTTGCTGGTGCAAAAGAAGCTGGCTTACAAACCACTTTTATAGCACGCCCAGGTAAGGCACTTTACCCACTAGCTAAAAAACCAGATCACGTTGTGAAAGATTTACATGAATTAGCCGCTCTACTTAAATAAGTACACGCTGATGAATCAATACCCAAGCGGCCAATGTTAGGATGACATTGGCCGCTTTTTTATAACTAACCCTAAATATGTCTTAGTGTATTTATTTTCATAATTAGTATGTTAAAAATTGAATGTAAACAAAGCATTTAGCCCGCTATGCGTTATTTTATCTGCTAGCAATTTAGTACTCACAACGCTACTATTAAATAAATACGTGGTGGAGAACATAATGAATAGTGAAAGATTAGGTGAGTTTGAGCAGTACTTTCAAATTAATGAAAGTATAAGAGTAAATTTATTCCCCGTATCAACCGGACAAGTTCCTAAATCGCAGCTTGAGCTTGAAGACGACATTCCCCCACTATTTAGATTAGCAAATGAAGTAAGTGAGCTTGAGCAAAGCTCGTTACGCCCACTGCGTAACTTAGGCGATATAGCACAAGAGCTAGCTACATTTTTACAAGCGCAGTCACGTAAAATAGATTTAATAATGAGCCATATTTTGGCCTCAGAACAAGCCCAAGATAACGCAATACAATGTGATAGCTACGGCGGTGGCGGTATTCGTTTTACATCACCTGAAGTACACTCAATTGGCCAAGCATTTAGAACCAAACTATTTTTGCACCACGAGGCCTCTGCGGTTTATTGTTACACCGAAGTTGTAGCAGTAGAAAAACAAGATAGCGAACACTACCAATACACTATGCTCTTTACCGCAATTAGAACTACGGACCAAGAACTTATTGTTAGAGCGAGTTTACATGCTCAAACCCGCCAACTTAAAAAACGTCAAGAACTTGATCAAAACCAAGGCGACCTAAACAGTGATAATTAGCTGACATCTTTATGTAAAATGCTAAACTAGCGCCATCTTAATTAGTATATAAAATTCATGAACTTTAGACTTTTACCAGAATGGGCCGAGCAAGACGCTGTTATGCTTACATGGCCTCACAAAGACACCGATTGGGCCGACAACTTAGCGCGTGTAGAACCTGTATATATTGAACTTGCTAAACACATAACAACGCAGCAACAGCTTGTTATTGTGGCGCATAACAGTGCCTTAAAAGTGCATATTACAGCATTACTAAATAGTGCTAACGTCTCTCTTAATCGTGTTCATTTTGTAGTAACGCCTACTAACGATACATGGGCGCGCGATCATGGTCCGCTTACTTGCGCCGCTATTGATTCAACAGAACAATTAAAAGTATATGATTTTACTTTTAATGGTTGGGGCAATAAGTTTGAAAGCGCATTAGACAATCAAATTAATCGCACTTTGGTAAAAGAGCTAAGTAGTACAAACAACCAATATCAAGCGCTCGATATGGTACTTGAAGGTGGCGGTATTGAAATAAACGAGCACGGTGTGTTGCTAACAACCAGCGAATGTTTGCTTAATAAAAACCGTAACCCTGATTTAAACCCAAATGATATTGAAGCACTTTTAAAAGAGCACTTAGGCGCGACGAGTTTTTTATGGGTTGAACATGGCTATTTAGCGGGCGATGACACCGACAGCCACATTGATACTTTAGTGCGTTTTGCTCCAAATAATACCCTTGTATATGTGCAGTGTGACGATAAAACTGATGAGCACTTTAGCGCACTTGATGCGATGGAAAAACAACTAAAAACCTTTAAAACTGCCGATAACACCCCATATAACTTAATTGAGTTACCGTGGCCAAAAGCCGCTTATGACGATGAGCAAACACGCTTACCGGCTACCTACGCTAACTACTTAATTATTAATAATGCTGTGCTTGTGCCAACGTATAATGATGCCAATGATGAGCGTGCTCTTGCGCAAGTTCAAAAAGCATACCCACAACACACTATTATTGGCGTAAATTGCCAACCAATTATTGAACAATTTGGCAGCCTGCACTGTATTACAATGCAATTACCTCGTGGATTTTTAGCTGGAGCAGCACAATGACAAGCCCTGCAAAATTAACCGTTGCGTTAGTGCAACAAAGCAATACCGATAACGCTCAGGACAATATGGCAAAATCAATGAGTGCCATTCGTGAAGCCGCTCAAAAAGGTGCAAAACTGGTTGTACTCCAAGAGCTACACCGAAGCCTCTATTTTTGCCAAACCGAAAATGTTGACGTATTTGATTTAGCCGAAACCATTCCAGGCCCTAGCAGTAATGCCTTAGGTGAGCTTGCTAAAGAGCTAAGCATTGTTATTGTCGCGTCTTTATTTGAAAAGCGCGCTACGGGCCTTTATCACAATACTGCAGTTGTATTAGAGCAAGACGGCAGTATTGCAGGTAAATACCGCAAAATGCATATTCCTGATGATCCAGGTTTTTACGAAAAATTTTACTTTACCCCAGGTGATATCGGTTTTGAGCCTATTCAAACCTCGGTGGGTAAATTAGGCGTGCTAGTATGTTGGGATCAATGGTTTCCTGAAGCTGCACGTTTAATGGCAATGGCTGGCGCTGAGGTATTAATTTACCCAACCGCTATCGGTTGGGATCCTAACGACGACATTGCTGAGCAAACTCGTCAAAAAGATGCGTGGGTTATTAGCCAGCGTGCCCATGCTGTTGCCAATGGCGTGCCGGTAATTAGCTGTAACCGCGTTGGCCATGAAAGTGACCCTAGTGCGCAAAGCGATGGTATTTCGTTTTGGGGCAATTCGTTTATTGCAGGCCCACAAGGTGAACTATTAGCAGAGGCTAATAATACTGATGAGCAAATTTTAGTAGTAGAAATTGATCAAAAACGCTCAGAAAACGTAAGACGTATTTGGCCTTTCTTACGTGACCGTAGAATAGATCACTATAAAGACCTAACAAAAATATACCGAGACTAAGTAACCTTAACTCAAGATGGCTCTTACTTGCTAAGAGCCAACTATAAATGGAGTAATAAATGGCGTTTGAGCAATGGGCAGCCTTGCCTTGGGTAAAATCTCATAAAGATAAAATTCAATGGGGCCAGCTAAGCGGAAGTGGTTTAAGTATTGCTATTGCTGAAGGCGTTAAACAACAAGATAACTTAGTCTTAATTGTTACGCCTGATACACCAAGTGCACTGCGCCTTGAAACAGAATTAGAATATTTATTACCCGATAACCCAGTCATGGTATTTCCTGATTGGGAAACTCTGCCATACGATCATTTTTCTCCCCATCAAGATATTATTTCAGCCCGTTTGGCCACTTTAAACACCTTAAAAAAAGAACAACAAAGTGTGTTAATTGTGCCTGTATCTACTTTAATGTTGCGCACAGCCCCGGCCTCATTTATTTACGGTTCAACAATAAACTTTAAAGTGGGCGACAAACTAGACACTCATAACTTTCGTGACAACTTAGAGCAAGCTGGTTATTTAAATGTTCAACAAGTAATGGAGCACGGCGAATACGCTATACGCGGCTCTATCGTTGACTTATACCCAATGGGTAGCCCACACCCATTTAGACTCGACTTTTTTGATGACGAACTCGATAGCATTCGCTTATTTGATGTAGAAACACAGCGCTCTGATGAAAAAGTAGATAAAATTGAGCTACTTCCAGCGCATGAATTTCCTACTAACGACGCTGATATTGAACGTTTTAGAATAAGCTACCGTGAAAAGTTTGGCGCAAGCTCGCAGCAAGACTCAGTATACATGCAAGTAAGCAAAGGTAACTGGCCTGCAGGTATTGAATACTACATGCCGTTGTTTTTTGAAAAGCTCGCGACTATTTTTGACTACCTGCCAGATACAACAACCGTTATGCAGCTGGGTGATTTAGAGCATGCGGCAGATAACTTTTGGCACGATGTAAATGTACGCTATGAAAACCGCAGAGTTGATCCACTTCGTCCATTACTTGAACCTAATGCGCTTTATCAGCCAATTGAAGAGCTGTTTTCTAATTTAGGCAATTTTGCACGTATTAGATTATCCCTTGCAAAGCTTGGTACTAAAGCAGGCAATAAAAACTTAAGCGTTAGCGAGCTGCCTGCTATTCGAATCGACCATAAACAGCATGAACCTTATGGCGCGTTTATAAATTATGTAGCAGAGCAAAAAAAGAAAAAAGGCCGCATATTACTCAGTGTTGAATCGGACGGTCGTCGCGAATCATTGCTGAGCATTTTAAAGCCAAGCGGTTTAAAATTTAAAGAATTTGAAACACTCGAACAATTTATAAAAAGTGCAAGTGACGTAGGCTTAATAGTAAGCCCCCTCGAGCAAAGTGTCGTACTTGGCACTAAACCAAGCCTTTCTATTATTACCGAGCAAGAACTACTTGGCATAAAAGTATCTCAGCGCAGACGCCGCAAGCACAAGTACGAAGCCAGCCAAGATGCGCTAATTCGTAATTTAGCCGAGCTTAAAGAAGGTCAACCTGTTGTGCATCTCGATCATGGTGTTGGCCGTTATCAGGGGTTGCAAACAATTGATGCTGCAGGTGTAGTTACAGAGTTTGTGACAATTACTTATGCAAGTGAAGCTAAATTGTACGTGCCAGTGTCTGCATTGCATATGCTTAGTCGTTACTCTGGTGGTGAAGAAGCCAGCGCCCCACTGCATAAGCTTGGCTCAGATGCATGGGAAAAAGCAAAAAAACGTGCTGCTGAAAAAGTTCGCGATGTCGCCGCTGAATTACTCGACATTTATGCTCAGCGCCAAGCAAAACCTGGTAATAAATTTACTCTAGATGCCCCCGCATATCGACAATTTAGCGATAGCTTTCCGTTTGAAGAAACTGACGATCAGCGTAACGCCATAGAAGCCGTATTAGGTGATATGCAATCAAAACAAGCCATGGATCGCTTAGTGTGTGGTGACGTAGGCTTTGGTAAAACAGAAGTGGCCATGCGCGCTGCTTTTGTAGCAGTTAACGATGATAAACAGGTAGCCATTTTAGTACCAACTACCCTGCTGGCTCAACAACACTATGAAAACTTTAAAGACCGTTTTGCTGATTTTCCTATTGAAGTAGGTGTGCTTTCGCGCTTTAACTCCACTAAAGAGCAAAAAGACACACTTGAAAAAATGGCCAACGGTAAGCTCGATATAGTTATTGGCACGCATAAACTTATTCAACAAGACATTAAATTTAACGATTTAGGCTTGCTCATTGTTGATGAAGAACATCGCTTTGGTGTTCGCCAAAAAGAGAAAATTAAAGCACTGCGCGCCGATGTAGACATACTCACACTGACTGCAACGCCAATACCTCGTACACTCAACATGGCCATGAGCGGCATGCGCGATTTATCGATAATAGCAACGCCACCGGCTAAACGTTTAGCGGTAAAAACCTTTGTACGCCAACGCGATGTAGAACTAATACGCGAAGCGGTACTGCGAGAAATTAAACGCGGTGGCCAAGTTTACTTTTTACATAACAACGTAGAAACTATTGAGCGTGTTGCACAAGAAATTAGTGAATGGGTACCTGAAGCTAGTGTGACTACAGCCCATGGTCAAATGCGCGAGCAAGAGCTTGAGCAAATAATGACTGACTTTTACCATCAAAAATACAACGTGCTAGTATGTACCACGATTATCGAAACCGGTATTGATGTGCCTACGGCTAATACCATTATCATGGACAGAGCAGATAAACTCGGCCTTGCCCAGTTACACCAATTACGTGGACGAGTTGGTCGAAGCCACCATCAAGCGTATGCCTATTTACTAACAGGTGACCCTAAAGCCCTTTCTAAAGATGCGAGTAAACGCTTACAAGCAATTGAATCATTAGAGGATTTAGGTGCAGGTTTTGCCCTCGCTACACATGACTTAGAAATTCGTGGTGCGGGTGAGCTACTTGGCGATGATCAATCAGGCCAAATGCAAACCATCGGCTTTAGTTTATATATGGAAATGCTCGAACAAGCCGTAAATGCGCTGCGCGAAGGTAAAGAGCCAACGCTTGAAAACCTACTTCAGAAACAAACCGAAGTAGATTTAAAGCTCGCTGCATTATTACCTGATGACTACATACACGATGTTAATGCACGTTTGGGTATGTATAAGCGAATTGCAAGTTGTGCTAACCTTGATGATATGGATGAACTACAGGTAGAACTAATAGACCGCTTTGGTTTACTACCTGATGCTGCTAAAAACCTATTTAGCCTACAATTATTAAAAATGAAAGCTAGTAATTTAGGTATAACTAAAATTGAGGCAAACCCAAAAGGTGGTTACTTTGAGTTTAGCCAAGATACCAAGGTTAACCCTAGCTTCATCATTGGCTTGATACAAAGTGCGCCTAAGGTGTACAAAATGGATGGCGCAAATAAACTGCGCTTTGCAATTAGTGAGGCAAATGCCCGCGAACGCTTAAAAATGGTCACTGCAATGATTGCAGATTTCGAAAAAAAGGTTAGCCATTAATGTTGCTAAAAAAATCGCTTATTGTTTTATGCTGCTTATTTAGCAGCACTGCATTTGCAGAACGCTGGTTTGAGGTTGAGGTGCTTGTATTTAAACAGCGCCCTGCCCCGTATTTACAAGAAGACTTTAGCCTTAAGCACAAAGCTATTGAAGATAAAAATACGCTAGACTTACTGACCCCTCTTTACACTGAACAAGCAATGCAGGCCTGCATAGATGGCGATGAGCGTTTTCAAAAACGCACTTTTACTGATTCATTAGTTAATTCAAACCCGCAATCGGGTGTATGTGACAACAGTATTGACTACCTACAAAGCTACGATGAGCTACCTGTAACGCCTTTAGCAGTCGCTAAAGATGATATGCAGCAAACCTATTTATTAGCGCCGCAACAGCTGCAATTTAAAGCGCAATATAGGCAACTAGACCGCAAAGGCTTAACACCTATTCTACATACTGGCTGGCGCTTTGAAGGCGCAAGCAAGTCACGCGCCCCAAGCATGCATTTAATAGCGGGTAAGCATCTTAAAAATGAACCCAATGTAACACCTAGCTATTCAAACCCTGATTTTGTAAGTTTATTGAATTCACAACCGGCGCTATTTAACGACCCAGATCAATCAAAAGCAGAATGGGAACTAGACGGTTTATTTAAAATACATTTACGACATTATTTATACATAACAGCTAATTTTGATATTAGCCAAAAGCTAGAAAACGGCGATATAGAGTCAGCCCGTTTCTCTCAGTTTAGACGTGTAATTAGTGGTGAAGTACATTACTTTGACCATCCACGAATGGGCATGATTGTCCAGATCAGAAAATTCAAACATTAATTTTAAGTAGGATATAACAATGAAAAAACTCCTTATCATCGCAGCTACATTAAGCCTTGCGGCTTGTTCTAAGGTAAGTCTTGAAAATTATGAAAAAATTAAAGTAGGCATTGATAAGACTGAAGTTGAAACTATTTTAGGCAGTGCTGATAACTGTGTTGAAAAAACACTACATACTAACTGTGTATGGGGCGATGAAGCAAAAAATATCGAGATCACGCTAGTATCAGACAAAGTAACTTTGTATAGCAAACATGGCTTAGCTAATAAATAAAGTGACCAAATATTAGGGGCTGATTGTATCAGCCCCTTTTAAAATTAATTAAACTCATTTTTTGGAGTAGATAAGCTCAATATTAACGATTTTACTGCGATTTAACGTTATTTTATAGCGTTGATAAAGTGTTTTATCTTCCTCAGTTAGAACAAGTACCATGTTTAATTGATAACGCCTTTCTACAGCCTGCTTAGAAATTTTATTACTGTCTAAATGATATAGCTTCCCTTCACCACGTTTTAAATAACGTGCAAATGGTGCAAGATTAAATTGTAGCGTGTGCTGTAGTGTATCGTAGCCGGGCAAAAATTCTTTCGCACTAACACGTGTCTCACTTGCAAAGTGTAACCACTGCGCAGCTTGTTTATTTTGTTGACGACGTTTTGAAAAAATAGATTTCACTTCTTTAGGTATTTTCTTAAAGCGCATGTATTCAAGCCAAATTAGCTGACTCGCTACTTTGTCTTTGGTAATACTATTTTTAAAACTAAATCGCCACTTAGGTCGCCCTTGTACAATGGCTCGCCAAATCATACGTGTAATATCTTCTTTAAATATTTCACGTAACCCGTAAATAACCCCTAAAATTAAAATAAGCGTCGCGGTGACTTCAGTAAACGTTGAGCGAGCATTGAGTATTACAACCATCACAAATGCCATGATAACGGCTGTAACAGTGCCTTTAACTAATCGCTTAAGGTAGCTGTTAAGAAACCGCGTCTGACGCTGTAATATTACGCCGTGCTCAATTAAGCGTTGTAACAAGCGCATTTTATTTGTTATTCGATTTGCGTCTTGCATGGTTGTTTCAGAGTTGTAGCTTTTCTCTGCTCGATACGTATTTTCGCTTTTACAAAACTGCAGTAAATCGTTACGCTCTTTTGCATGATCGCTACTACGTGGGCCTTCATCTAAAAGCTTTAAAAAAGATTGCTCAACATGCCAACTTAAATAGTTATCAGCATTGGTAAAAAATGGCAGTAGTTTTTCGTCATCTGGTGTGTAGCGACGCAGCTTTTTTAAAAGCCCTTCGCTTTGCTCATATACCTCGTTAGCACGTTTATAAAAATCTTCTGCTTCATCAATTTTTAACGCGTCTTTTATATCGGCATCAAGGGCTAAACGTACTTGGTAACAAAATAAATTAAGGTTTTGCCGGTAATCTTGTTGCTCACCTTTGTTTTTACTAACAAAACGGCTTCGCACTAAAGGCAAGTGTATATTATTAGCGTTATACGCTAAGTGTGATTTAAAGTGGTTATTAAAATAAGATTCTTCGGTAAGTGTTTGCGGATTGATACCCATTTCATTAGGGATAGAAAAATACAGATCTATGCGCTGTTCAGAACGAGGTGTTAGTTCTGGTTCAATGACAAAAGATAAGTTTTCATCTTGTTTTAACAATCAGTTCTCCTTCTAAAATATCGTTTTAGTGTACTTGTCTCCTTTATTTTGTTCAATAAAAAAGGCTCAGTAAATACTGAGCCTTAATAAGATTAATGTGCTAGTTAAAATTTAACGTTTACACCAGCAAATACACGACGGCCAAGTACATCATATGTGTACGGGTCAGTATTAGAATCGTTGTTACCTGAGTAGTATGGTGGTTGCTTATCGAATAAGTTATTTACACCTGCAGTTAACGAAACCATGTCACTGATAAAGTAAGAACCGCTCACATCATGGTAAACAACAGATGGTGTTGTTGGTGCATAACATGTAGATTCTTTACCTAAACAGCTGTAGCTATCCATTCCTGCAATGTAACGTGCTTTGTAGTTAGCAGACCAAGCATCACCTTTAACATCTAGCTCGAAGTTTGCTTTTACGTCAGCATAACCACCTATACCAGAAGTAATTAAACCAGCGTAATCAATGCTTGATTCAATAACATCAACAGTGTACTCGTCAAGGTAAGTGACATCTAGTGACGTATTCCAAGCAAGGCCAGCTAAATCAAATTTGTAATTTAAGTTTAAGTCATAACCTTTTGTTTGCTCATAACCTACGTTTTGTAGTTGGTTATTAAACGCGATACGACCTGTGCTTTGGTTAAAATCGATATTTGCTGAACTACAAAGTGCTGTTGATTGATTCGCTAAAGAGCCATCTGTTGCAAGACATGAATCAACAATGTATTGGTTGTTTACTGTAGCAATAGCGTTTTCGATTTCAATGTCGTAGTAATCTAACGTCATTGAGAAACCTTCAAACCATTCTGGTTCGTAAACTACACCAACGGTAACTGTATCAGCTAATTCAGGTGTTAATTGGTCATTACCACCAACGGTTACTTCAGCCTGATCTTGTGCACCGGTGAAGCTAACTTGCTCATAAGATGGAGAATCACCTGAGTATAGCTCAGCAACTGTAGGAGCACGGAAAGCTGTAGAACGAACACCACGAAGCATTAATTCGTCGTTTACACGCCAAGTTAAACCAAGTTTCCACGTTTCATCAGAACCAAATGTACTGTAATCAAAAGCACGGATCGCAGCGCTTAATTCTACATTTTGTGCAAGATAAGCATCTGCAACTAAAGGAATAGCCAGCTCAAGGTATGCTTCGTTTACATCAAAACGACCGCTTGTTGCATCAACGCGTGGGTCATTTGCAAGGCCTTGTGAAGTGATCGAATCTGGTGTGTACCACGCTTTTTCTTCACGGCGTTCAAGACCTGCAGCAAAACCTACAAAGCCCGCAGGTACTTCCATTAACTCACCAGAAAGCGCAGCTGTAATCATAAATAATTGACTGCCGCCTGAGTTTTGCTCAGTGTAAACATAATCACTAAAGCTACTGCTTGACCATGAAGCTTGTGAAAGTGGGTTAAAGTTACCAGCTTCAATTTCGCTTTGAATTGAACCCATATTGTGAAGGTTGCTTAAGCGATCTACTGAGTCATTACGACCAAAAATTACTGATGTATCCCACTCTAAACCGTTATCTAAATAACCTGCAGCACCGATAACAGAACGAACTGTATCAACTACTTGAGATGAATCACGTGTACCAGTGTCAACCATACGACGGCCGTAAGAAACTTCATCACCGTAATTAATATTTTGGTCGATTAAAGAATCACCCATCCACTCAGCGTAGTCAAAGTCGAACCATACTGGTTGAGGTGCTAATTGCTGCTCTGACCAACGTTTTGAGTATGTAAATTCAGAGTATAAACGCGTGTCATCAGTTAAATCAAAACTACCAATACCTGTAAGGTTTAAACGACGCATTGGCGTGTATAAGTAGCTAGATTGCGAATAGTTGTAAGCATCACTAGTACCAAAGTCGTGCCAACCATTATCAGCTTGACCTTGTAAAGATTCATCACCTGACCAAACATGGCCATTAGGAGTATAAGAAGAACCAGAACAGTACGGAGCACTGCCATCGCCATCTTCAGTTAATGGACAATCAGAAAAGCTACGATCAGCCTGAGAAGCATCGCCACGGTCTGTGTACTGCAAACCGATTACAACGTTACCACGACCGAAGTTACCACCCATTGTAATATCAAAAGATGTTTCATCTGCGTCACCTTCAGTAGTGATTGCTGATTTAACATTAAGGTCTAGGCCTTCAAAGTTATCTTTTAAGATAATATTTACAACACCCGCAACAGCATCAGTACCATAAACAGCAGATGCGCCATCTTTAAGTACTTCAATATGCTTGATCATAGATACTGGGATAGTATTTAAATCAACTGTAGAAGCTGCGCCTGTACCTGAGTTGATCATACGGCGGCCGTTTACAAGTACTAAAGTACGTTGTGAACCTAAACCACGTAAATCAATTGATGCATTACCACCAGAACCATTATTGATACCTGGGTTTGTCATTGCGCCGCCTGTAGCGGTCATTTTTTGTAGTACAGAATCTACTGATACTGCGCCAGAAGCAGCAATATCGTCAGCACCGATAATAGTAACTGGGCTAGCGGTTTCCATATCTGCGCGCTTAATGCGAGAACCCGTTACTTGAATTTTTTCGATTGCTTGTGCTGAGTCTTCAGCAGCAAGAACTTGCACACTTGAGAACATTGGAAATGCTGCGATTACAGCTAAACCAAGAGTTGATTTTTTCATGAAAGAACCCTACTTGTTGGAAATTTACCTTTATTGGTAATGCTCACTTTTTATTAGAATAGTGAGTCAGGTGGGCAACTTAGGCGCTTTTAACTGAACGAAAACTTAACGACAGCTCAATTTATATCAAGAAATAAAATGGAATAACTATAGTAGGTACATAGGTTACATTATGTTTCAGTGTTAATTAATAAATACACTTTAAAAACAATGCCTTGAAAAAACAAGGAAACATTAGAAACACACCTGAAACCAAAGTGATTCACTTTGTAATCAAATGTAATTAACTGAGCTACGTACCAAAAACAGACAAATTAACAACTTAATCACAGCACATTATTAAAACCGCAAAACTAAATGTTAATTAATAACCATATTTATGCATACTTGGTACTTAAATAGTCTTATTTAGCCCCTTTGGAAGGTTTTTTGATTAGATTTTTTATTCAGTCGTAATTAAAGTTGAACTTTTAGAGAGCACTTATTCACTATTGAAGTTTTGTCAGTATTAAAACCTAAAAAGGCAATTTTATTGATCTTGTCACTCAAATAATCGTATGTATAAGAAAACGAACTCACATCAAAAATGTAAGCTGTATACAAGAGCTTGTAGTCGCGACTTTAATACGTTACGTAAAAAGAGTAATTGAGTGTTTGTATTACAGAGGTGGCATTATCTTTAATGGTTAGTTCTAAATTCCAAAGCATATTTTGCTCTGAACAAATACCAACCATAGTATTACTTTGCCAAAGATTATTATGTTTTTTAAATTTTTGGGGAATGTAACCCATGTACATAGTGATGCCTTTAAGCTTGGCATCTTCAATTGTAACGTTTGCAGGTAAGTCACTAAAGATAGTAAATGGGGTTTCGGGGGAAAGGGTTTTCTCGCTTAACCATACTTTAACATCATTTGAAAAGGTACAAGGCAAATTGGCTTCGCACTGGGCATTTTTAAGAAATTTTTCATCTGTATTTTTAGAAAAATCACACGCTGTTAATAAAAAAAACACCACAGTGAATAAACTTAACCTATATATAAGCATAACAATTTCGCACTAAAGAAAAGCAAATACTAATAATCGTGACTGTAAATAACAAGTGCGAGTGTTACTATTAGGCCAAATTAGGCACAAACTGTATCAAAAAATAAACAACAAGCTCACAAAGTTTGATTGATGTCATAATTTTATGTAATTGACCTATCTTTTTTAGGCCAAAAAATTTATCATTTCACCCGCAAAAAATAAGGGTTTCTCAAGTTTTTTTTCTGAAGTTTTCATGTATTGAAAGTTTTAGGTAACACGCTTGAGGAAAATAGTAGGCCCCACTTTTAATAGTGGGTAATTCATTTCTAAACGCATTTATTGCAGCGGAAGCCAGAAAATGAGCCAAACAGTAGCATCACAAACTGAGTATAACTATAAGGTTGTACGCCAATTCGCTATTATGACAGTGATTTGGGGCATCGTTGGCATGAGTATTGGGGTTCTGATTGCTGCCCAATTAGCTTGGCCAGCACTTAACTTTGATACACCATGGTTAACTTACTCTCGACTACGTCCGTTACACACGAACGCAGTAATTTTCGCATTTGGTACTAGTGCACTGTTTGCGACGTCTTATTACGTCGTACAACGTACTTGTCAAACGCGTCTTTTCTCAGACAAACTCGCCGCCTTTTCATTTTGGGGCTGGCAGCTAGTTATTGTATTAGCAGTAATTACATTACCACTTGGTATTACTAGCTCAAAAGAATACGCAGAACTTGAATGGCCAATCGATATTTTAATCGCTGTGGTTTGGATTGTTTACGCTATTGTATTCTTTGGTACTTTAATCAAGCGTAAAGTGTCGCACATTTATGTTGCTAACTGGTTCTATGCTGGCTTTATTATTACTGTTGCAGTACTACACATTGTAAACAGCATGGCAGTGCCTGTGTCGTTAACTAAATCATACTCAATCTACGCAGGTGCTGTAGATGCTATGGTTCAGTGGTGGTACGGTCATAACGCTGTAGGTTTCCTATTAACTGCAGGTTTCTTGGGTATGATGTATTACTTTGTACCAAAACAAGCAGGTCGCCCAGTTTACTCATACCGTTTATCGGTAGTTCACTTTTGGGCATTAATTTCATTATACATCTGGGCAGGTCCTCACCACCTTCACTACACTGCGCTTCCTGATTGGACGCAAAGTTTAGGTATGGTTATGTCTATTATCCTATTCGTACCGTCTTGGGGTGGTATGATTAACGGTATTATGACCCTATCAGGCGCATGGCATAAACTGCGTACTGATCCAGTACTACGCTTCTTAGTTGTTTCATTGTCTTTCTACGGTATGTCTACGTTCGAAGGCCCTATGATGGCAATTAAATCTGTAAATGCGTTATCCCACTACACAGATTGGACAATCGGCCACGTACACTCAGGTGCACTAGGTTGGGTTGCTATGATTTCAATTGGTGCTATTTACCACTTAATTCCTGCGTTATTTGCGCAAGGTCGTATGTATAGCGTTAAATTGGTTAACACCCACTTCTGGTTACACACTGTAGGTGTTGTTTTATACATTGTTGCAATGTGGATCTCTGGTGTAATGCAAGGTCTAATGTGGCGTGCGGTAAATGCCGACGGTACATTAATGTACAGCTTTGTGCAGTCTTTAGAAGCGTCACATCCTTTCTACATTATGCGTTTTGTAGGCGGTGTATTCATCGTAACAGGCATGTTAGTTATGGCTTATAACGTTTTCCGTACAATTTCAGCTGAGAAAGAATCTCTGAAGTTAGACGCGCAAGCACAATTAGCATAACGGAGTGAGATGATGAGCAATAAAAATTCACAAAACAAACATGAAATAGTAGAAAAGAACGTTGGCCTTATGGCTATTCTGACTGTTTTTGCTATCAGCTTTGGTGCATTAGTTGAAATTACTCCGCTAATGTTCCAAGACGACACAACTAAACCAGTAGAAGGCCTACGCCCTCTTACTGCTTTAGAAATGGAAGGCCGTGACATATATGTACGTGAAGGTTGTTATAACTGTCACTCACAAATGATCCGCCCTTTTCGTGATGAAGTTGAGCGTTACGGTCACTACTCTGTAGCAGGCGAGTCAGTATGGGATCACCCTTTCCAATGGGGTTCTAAACGTACTGGTCCTGACCTTGCTCGCGTTGGTAAACGTTACTCGGACGATTGGCATTATGCTCACTTAGTTGACCCACGTGCTGTGGTTCCTGAGTCGAATATGCCAGGTTTTCCTTGGTTAGCAGAGGATAAGGTAGATACAAGCCTGACTCTGAAAAAACTACAAATTTTCCGTGATACTTTTGCTATTAACCCAGAAAACCCTAAACACCCGGGCCTAGGTTATGGCAGCGATGAAGAACTTAAAGCTGATGTTGAAAAAGTTAACGCTATGAATAACGGCGAAGGCGCAACAGAAATCCAAGCTCTAATCGCGTATTTACAGCAACTTGGTACCCACTTGAAGTAAATTATTATGGATTACGGAACATACAGAGGCATTTTGACTCTGGTAATTTTAGTATTGTTTATTGTGATTGTTGTATGGGCATACAGCAAGCGTAGCAAAAATCGTTTTGATAGCGCTGCTAATGCCATTTTCGAAGATGAAAAAAAACATAACAACACACTCTCTAACGAGGAAAAGGAGTCTGAAAAATGACTAGCTTTTGGAGTATTTGGGTTATTGTATTAACCCTTGCATGCTTATGCATCATCTTTGGCCTATTAGTTTGGAACTTAAAAAACTATGCTGGCGTAAAAGAAGGTGAAAGCTGTGGACATGAATTTGACGGCATTGAAGAGCTAAATAATCCACTACCAAAATGGTGGACTTACATGTTTTTCGCAACTTTTATTTGGTCAGTATATTACCTTGCAGCTTACCCAGGTTTAGGCAATTGGGAAGGTTTAGGTAAATGGACTAGCTCTAACCAAGGTATTACGTCTTTAGCTGAATCTAAAAAAGCAGTTGCAGAGGCCAAAGCAGAAGGTCGTTTTGTTAAACTTGATAAAGAGTATGAAGCTGCAGAAGAACGCTTTGGTCCTATTTTTAATCGACTTGCACAAGTGCCGGTTTTAGATTTAGTTAATTCTAAGTTTGAAGGTGACGCAGCGCAGCAAGTTGCTCTAGAAAATGGTGACAAACATGAACAAACAGATGGTCAATTAGCCATCGAAATTGGTCAGCGTTTATTCTCACAAAACTGTGCGCAATGTCATGGCTCTGATGCACGTGGTGGAACCGGCTTCCCTAACCTAACTGATAAAGATTGGTTATATGGCGGTACACCAGACAAAATTAGAGAAACACTGCTTAATGGCCGCATAGCTGCAATGCCAGCTTGGGGCGATGCTCTTGGTGAGCAAGGCGTTAAAGAAATGACTGCACATGTGCTGAGCCTTTCTGGTCGTACTGTTAACCAAAAAGATGCTGCCGCAGGTAAAGCTAAGTTTGCAATGTGCGCCGCATGTCACGGTGCTGACGGTAAAGGGTCGGTTGCACATAACCTACCATTTGGCGCGCCTAACCTGACTGATAACATTTGGTTATACGGTGGTTCTCAACGTGCTGTTGAAGAAACACTTAACCACGGCCGTGCTGGTGTAATGCCTGCTTGGAAAGACATTTTAGGTGAAGATAAAATTCACTTATTAACAGCCTACGTTTACAGTTTATCGCAAGATAAATAAGCACGTGGTTAATAAAATGTTTATAAATTAATTTATTTAATTCAATAGATTAATCCAGATCAAAAAAGCCTCCACTGTGAGGCTTTTTTTTAGTCTTTTACGTATAATTCCTATAAAATAACGCTTCCTAAACTAATTTTAGAGACACTATGCAACCTACTCCGTGGTATAAAAATTTTTGGCCTTGGTTTTTAATCTTTTTTCCGTTAGTTGCCATTATTGGCTGTATTAGCTTATTTATTACGGCAATAGGTAACGGCCCAGATATGGTTGTTGACGACTACTACAAAAAAGGCAAAGCAATAAACTTAGAACTGACTAAGTTTGAAAAAGCAAAAGCACTTTACTTACATGGCGAATTAAATGTTACCAACGAGCGTGTAAGCTTTAAGTTTACAAAAGGTGACAGTAGCAACGTACATGTTTTAAAACTTTCGTTTTACCACCGTACTATTAAAGCGCATGACTTTGAGGCCACACTAACACCTAATGCCAATCAAGAATTTACTGCATTACTTGATAAGTATACGCCAGGTGCATATTCTGTATTTATTGAGCCAATTGATGGCAGCTGGAAACTAAAAGAAAACATTGTTCTACCGACGGCTGAAACCGTTTTAGTTACTCCTAACTATAAGTAATCATTACTATGTCTCACTCTTGCTTTCATTGCCTTGAAAGTGTGCCAAACGGATTTAGCGCAAACGTTATAATTGACGATATAGCCCAGCCAATGTGTTGCATTGGCTGCCAAGCAGTTGCGCAAAATATTGTTGAACAAGGTATGACTGATTATTATAAATACCGAACTGTTCGCGCAGGCAAGGTTGAGCAACTGGTACCTGAGCAACTCGCATTTATAAAAAGTTATGACAACGAAGACATTCAAGACGAATTTATAGCTACTAACGATAATATCTCAGAGGTATTGTTGAGTGTTGAAGGTATAACCTGCGCAGCGTGTGCATGGCTTATCGAAAAACAACTCTTAAACTTAAATACTGTAAAACGGGTTGATGTAAATACATCCACCAACCGCGCGATGATCCAATGGGATAAAACCAGCACCCCATTGAGTGAAATTATTACTTCCTTAGCCAAAATTGGTTATAAAGCCTACCCATTTCAATCAGATATTGAAGCTCAACAAAAGCAACAAACTGCCAAAGCCTATATTCGCCGCTTAGGTGTTGCTGGCTTAATGACCATGCAAGTTATGATGTTTGCGTTTGCCATGTACTTTGGCATGTTTTCAGGAATGGACAGCAATTTTGAGCAGTATTTTAGATGGATCAGCTTAGTACTTGCCTCTCCGGTTATTTTGTACAGCGCACTGCCATTTTTAACCAACGCCATAAATGGCTTAAAAGCAAAACAGCTCAATATGGATTTACCTGTATCGCTGGCTATTTTTGGTGCGTTTGGCGCAAGTTGTTATGCTACATTTATGCAAGTCGGCGAAGTATATTTTGAATCTGTGTGCATGTTTACCTTTTTACTTTTATTAGGTAAATATCTTGAATTTAGAGCGCGTTTAAAAGCGAGCGAATTTACTGCCAACTTACAAAAATTATTGCCATTAACAGCCCGCACTATTAATGATAGTGGTGAAGAACTTATAATTGCAGCCAAAAAACTAAAACTTAATGACGTAGTACTCATTAAAGCGGGTGAAACAATCCCTGCCGACGGCGAGCTTATTAGGGGTAAAACTACGGTTGATGAATCAATGATGACGGGCGAACACCAACCCGTTACAAAGTTTATCGGTCACAATGTCTACGCCGGTTGCGTTAACCACGACGGTGTTATTGAAATAAAAATCAATAAAATTGGCCAAAATACCCTTTTAAATCAAATTATCCGCTTGCAACACAACGCATTAACTAAACGCCCTAAACTGGTTGAAATTACAGATAAAGTTGCGCAATGGTTTATAGCGTGCCTGCTTATATTTGCTTCACTTACAGCTATTGGCTGGTACCAAATTGACCCTGAACACGCATTTTGGATCACCATTTCGGTTTTAGTTGCTACCTGCCCATGTGCCCTGAGTTTAGCCATACCAACCGCACTTACATGCGCGGTTGCAACCTTGACCCGTAAAGGCGTATTAATAAAACAAGCGCATGTGCTCGAAACACTCTCACAAATTACGTTATTTGCCTTTGATAAAACAGGCACACTCACCCAAGGTAAATTTAGCCTTGATGAAGTAGATATACTCGATAAGCAATACACAAAAGCGCAAGTGCTAGATATAGCAGCTATGTTAGAGCGTTATTCTGAACACCCTATAGCCAGCGCATTTGATGAAATTACTCCTGCTCACCACAATTTTGATAACGTTGAAGTACATCCAGGTCTAGGAATTAGCGCACAAGATGCAAACAATCATTATGCAATTGGTAAAAGTGGTTGGTTTAATAGCAAAAAATCAAATGCACAAGCAAGCTTGTATATAAATAAGCAGGTTGTTGCACGTTTTTACTTTATTGATAAAGTAAAAAACGATGCTAAAAAGCTTATAGACTCACTTCAATCGCAAAATTTAACGTGCCATATGTTAACCGGTGACGCATCAGATGCAGGGCAAAAAGTAGCTAAACAACTCAACCTTGAAAGTGTGCAATCTGGGTGTTCGCCACAAGATAAACAAACAGCCGTTGAACAATGGGCGTCACAAAACGAAGTTGTAGCAATGGTCGGGGATGGCGTAAACGACAGCCCTGTATTTGCCAGTGCGCATTTATCCATTGCAATGGAAACCGGTGCTGACATATCAAAAAATAGCGCCGATGTAGTGCTTCTTAATAGCGATTTAGCTTCAATTGATCATTTACTCAATGTGGCAAAACAAACCAGACGTATTATTAAGCAAAACCTTGCGCTGTCTTTATTGTATAATGCGTCCATATTACCATTGGCAGCACTGGGCTTAGTTGCTCCGTGGATGGCTGTTATTGGCATGTCTGCCAGCTCAATTATTGTGATTAGTAATTCACTAAGGCTATTAAAGTTATGAGCATAATTTACATTTTGATCCCCATTGCCATTTTATTTGTCATTATTGCTATAGGCGTTTTCTTTTGGGCCGTAAAAAGTGAGCAGTTTTCTGATTTAAATAAGCAAGGTCATAGTATTTTGTTTGAAGACGACAAAGAGCAACATAACAAAAGTAATGATTGATCCTCTTTACACCAGCGCATTTTTAATGGGGCTAATAGGCAGCGGTCACTGCATTGCCATGTGCGGCGGTATTGCAAGCTCATTACAACTGGCAAGTGATAAACGCAAAACATTTACCTATTCATTTGCCTATAATACCGGGCGTGCACTGAGCTACATGGTAGCAGGTGCACTTGTTGCTGGTATTAGCAGCCAATTTGCTAGGCAAAACACATCTTTTTCTTTAGCACTTTCATTCATTGCAGCTATTTTTATGCTCCTAGTCGGCGTGTATATAATGCGCTTAGGCCCTACGTTGCAATGGTTAGAAAAAATTGGTAAAACCTTAGTGTGGCAACACATTGTTAAGCTAAATAAATACTTAATGCCTATTAACTCGCCTTTTAAAGCTCTAGGTTACGGTGCTTTGTGGGGATGGCTTCCATGTGGACTTGTTTACTCAGCACTTACATGGGCGATGACTAGCCCAAGTGCTCTAGACGGTGCTTTAGTGATGCTTTGTTTTGCTTTGGGTACTTTCCCCGCAATTATCACGTTAGGCGTTACCGCACAAAAACTAAATAGTATTATTAACCACCCGTGGACCCGAATTGTATTGGGCAGTGTTATAATCTGGTATGGTATCTACTTATTGATAATTGCAACTGACAAGCTGATACAATAACCTATTCGCAGTATTAACCTTTTATGGTTATTTTGCAGTCGTGTGTATAAAAATTTAAACGGATTAAATTATGGATTTCTCTCAAAGTCGCGCTAAAGGTAATTGTGCTATTAGCTGTAATAACTGCAGTATTAGTCAATTGTGCTTGCCATTTTCTCTCAATGGCCAAGAAATGGATAAGCTAGACGAAATTATTGAGCGAAAAAAACCACTCCATAAAGGCGACTACTTATTTGAATCAGGCGCCCCTTTACAAGCTATTTATGCAGTACGTTCAGGTTCATTTAAATCGTACACATTATCAGAGCAAGGTGATGAGCAAATAACCGGATTTCATTTAGCGGGCGATTTGGTGGGCTTTGACGCGATAAGCAAAATGGCGCATCAGAGCTTTTCGCAAGCACTTGAAACGTCAATGGTGTGCGAAATTCCATTTGATACACTTGATGAACTTGCTGGTAAATTACCAAAACTTCGTCAACAAATTATGCGTTTAATGAGCAGTGAGATTACATACGATCAAGAAATGCTGTTATTACTTAATAAAAAATCAGCAGAAGAACGCTTAGCTAGTTTTATTTATAACCTGTCAGAGCGTTTTGGCGAGCGTGGTTTTTCGCGTAAAGAATTTAGATTTACCATGACTCGTGGTGAAATAGGTAACTACTTAGGCCTTACCGTAGAAACTATTAGCCGCTTATTAAGCCGTTTTCAAAAAGCTGACTTAATTAAAGTAGAAGGTAAATTTATTACAATTTTAGATAATGATGCCTTAGCTAAAACGGCAGCAATCGTTAAGCCTCGCTAAATTAAATAGTTTGATTTAGAACAACAATTTATATGCTACCCCTTTAACTGTTTTATATTTGCGTTACACTAATTGTACACCCGTTAGGCAAATGGAGTAGCATATGAACACTATTAAACGCATTATTGCGGTTATTGACCCTACCAAAGACGATCAACACGGTTTATCACGTTCAATAGATTTGGCCAAAAAATCTGGCGCAAGTATTACCGCCTTTATGACGGTTTACGACTTCTCTTATGAAATGACAACGATGCTATCTGGCGATGAACGCGAAGCAATGCGTGATGCCGTACTAAAAGATCGCCAGCTATGGCTTAACGATTTGGTTTCACCTTACAAAGATATAAATATTGACACCCAAGTGGTTTGGCATAACCGTCCTTATGAAGCCATAATCGATACTGTAATTGATCAAAAGTACGATTTAGTAATTAAAGGCACACATCAACATGGTGCACTTAAATCCGTTATTTTCACCCCTACCGACTGGCATTTAGTACGAAAATGCCCTGCCCCGGTGTTGTTTGTTAAAGAAATGGCATGGCCAGAAAACGGTAATATTTTAGCTGCTGTGAATGCGGTTAGTGAAAACGAAGAACATGTAGCACTTAATAAACGGGTAATTAAAGACGCACAATTTTTATGTGAACTTGCCAACGCAAAGCTTAATTTAGTTAATGCTTATCCTGCAACGCCCATAAATATAGCAATCGAAATTCCTGAGTTTAACCCTGGACTTTATAACGAATCAGTTAAAAAACACCACATTGAATCAACCAATGCACTTGCTGCTGAGTTTAATTTAAGCCAAGAGCAATGTTTTATTGAAGAAGGCCTACCAGAGGATGTAATCCCTGATGTAGCTAAGCGGTTAAATAGCGAATTAGTTGTTATTGGTACCGTTGGTCGTACAGGCTTAAGTGCCGCTTTAGTAGGTAATACAGCAGAGCATGTAATTGATAGCCTTGACTGCGATGTACTGGCACTCAAGCCCGATGGTTACGTAAGCCCGATGGCAAAGAAACTAGATTAATTAAAAATTTAGCAAGTAACGAACTGGATATTACTTGCTAAAAATACCGTGTTTAATTACATCCTAAACTCGCATATTCAGGTGGTTTGGGTATAATACGCCCCTTTATTTTTAGCAAATAACTTTGCTGTATTGTTTTACTAGGGGGCGTAATTGTCACACTCAGATCAAGCTAAAGCTCAATTTAACTTAAATAAGCTACAAAAGCGTTTACGTCGCCAAACTGGTCAAGCCGTTATGGACTTCAATATGATTGAAGAAGGTGACCGTATAATGGTGTGTTTATCAGGTGGCAAAGACAGCTACACAATGCTTGAAATGCTTCAACATTTAAAACGTGTAGCACCTATAAAGTTTGATCTCGTTGTTGTAAACCTAGATCAAAAACAACCAGGGTTTCCTGAGCACGTTTTACCCCAGTATCTTGATAAATTGAATGTAGAATACAAAATTGTAGAAGAAGATACCTACAGCATTGTTACTGACATTATTCCTGAAGGTAAAACAACCTGTTCACTTTGCTCACGACTGCGTCGTGGTATTTTATACCGCACAGCAAATGAGTTAGGCGCAACTAAAATAGCCCTTGGCCACCATCGTGACGACATGATTGAAACGTTGTTTTTAAATATGTTTTACGGTGGAAAACTAAAAAGTATGCCGGCTAAATTAATGAGTGATAACGGCGAGCATATGGTTATTCGCCCACTTGCATACTGCAAAGAAAGCGATATAAGCCAATACGCATTTGCACAAGGTTATCCAATTATTCCGTGTAACCTATGTGGTTCGCAAGAAAACCTACAGCGTAAACATACAAAAGCAATGCTCGCTAAATGGGATGCTGAGCACCCAGGCCGTATTGAGAGTATTTTTACAGCAATGCAAAACGTCGTGCCTTCACACTTAGCTGATGCTGATTTGTTTGATTTTAAAAACTTACAAACCGGTGAAGTCATTGATGGTGGCGATATAGCTCTTGATAAGCCAGACATTCCTAAAGTGCCTGTTACAAATGAGCTTGATGAACAAGAAGCGCCAAGTGTAGTTACTATAAATCTAAGCTAACATATCTAGGCTAACAAATTTAAGGGGGTTGTATTTATGTACAACCCCCTTGAATTTACCAATTCAGCCTTACGTTGTCTTTTTAACTCTCAGCTAGGCCTTGTAAAAACTCTAAACTTAACTTTTCTTGTGCATTAGTCTGATACGGCAACTGCTGTAAACTGTCGTACGAGAAATCGTTTATATCAAAATGGCTTATTTCACTATTCCCAAAGCTGTTACGCTCACCTGGGCTTGGCGACATTCTTTCTATTACAAAGTCACTTAAGCGCATATCGGTAACGCCCTTAGGTAATACTGACCAATGAGCTTTTAAGTCTACGGTTTGGCTCCCTTGTGTTAAGCGTTCCTTAGATACCAAATGAGCAAGTGGTGTATCACCACTATATAAATTCGCCCTAACACGATACAAACCACTTTTTATCACCGTTAAATTAGCTGGCATAATCATGTTTTCATTTTGAGCATAAGCAATTTCAAAACCTGTCAAAGTAGCACTTGGCGGCATATATTGAATTTGCGCAACTACGGGTACTTTTTTGCCGTCAACATCGCCCTGCACATACACTTGCAAACTACGAGGGTAATCTTCATCTTCTTTAAATGTAATAATTGCCTCACCTTCACGCGCATTGCCCGTATGGGTATTAAATACTTCCTTTGTATCAGTATTTGCAAGTTCAACGACCACTTTACCAAGCCCTTGAGCGCTTACCTTTAATGTTATTTCTTCTGGATATACAAAACGATATTGTTTGAGGCTTACCGTTAAAGCATCGCCGCTTTCACCTATGGGGCTCGACACAGGATAAAATTGATTTGGCTTTAATCGATCTTCATCTAAAGGACTTAGAGGTTGAGAATAAGGAGGAAACTTAAGTGCACTTTCGTATTGCATCACCACTTGCTGCGCTGCTTTTGTTAGGTCTTCATTAAACGTAATTTGCTTTTTTGATTGTGGTTTTTTAGCTTTAGGCACATCTATAGGGATCACTTTTACAGGCGATAAGTCAGGTGCGTTCGCGCTGTGTTTAATCTGTGGTTTTATTGGCTCAGCAACTTTATGAGCATCATTTTTACCAGTCAACCATAGCGAGAATAAAATAGTGCTAATACTTAAAGCAACGACATAAAATTTTTTCATTTTTATATTTCAATCTTTTATAAGGCGTATAGTTTTTAACTACACGCCTTCTATGTTATGGAATCACATTATAAATAAGTGCTGATGCACTTAAATTATTTGAATCCTTAATATAACGATATTGTTTTTTCCAAAACCAACTACCTGTAGTTTTATCAAACGTATTAAACCCTACGTTATTACCTTCAACATTTACGTTATTCATGGCTATTGTGACATTACCTTTACGCTGCGCGTTATGTATTTCGTTATGGCTATAACTGTCACTCATCATCATTGGATAATGATTTGGCATAAAGCTACTAACAGCATCACCTTGCGATTTTAAATGGCCATCTGTATCAATACTGCTGCTACAACTTCCAAACGAGCCAGCCGAACTTGCACCACATGAAGAGTGCGATGCTACAACCGAATCATCATTACCTTTTAAAAATCCACCTGTTAAACCTAAATACGCATTACCATCTGCCACAAAGCGTAAACGAGGTGTACGTGCATCAGGAAATGGCGATATTTTACGGGCATTATTCACTTTTAAATCGTGTAATACACCAACAGCTTCGGTTACATCGCTCCCTAGCCACCATTTGAGTGCTGCATCGACCGCAAAGTTCCATGATGCGCCAGTTAAAGCACTAACGGCTACATCTGCAAGCTCACTTCCACCACCCGCGCCTGCTAAATCAAACGTCGCAACAATATTAAGCGGCTGTAAGCCTGCGTTTTCTAACCAGTTTTCTTGGTTATCAATAATATGGCGTGCAACTAAGTCGCCTGTTGAATGTGTTACAAATACACAGCCATCACTGCATAAATTAGAGCGTGAAATTTGCTTTAACTTTGGCCACACCCAATCGGTAGCAATTTTATCTTCAATTCGCTCATAAGCAGGCCAATCAATTCGCTCATCTGCACGATTATTCCAGTACGATTGCCAATATGTTTCACCGTCATTAATTACATCACTACCCGACTTATTGGTTATTTGCGAAGTTTGTAACCCGTGAATTAATATAATTTTGTAGTCTTTACTCGCAGCAGAAAAGCTCATTAGCATAGCAAGCCCAGCACCAATTAGGTGACTTGGTTTAATTAATGTGTGTGTGCGCTTAGTGTTGTTCATACAATTCCTTAATGTTGTGTACGTAATATTTTATTATCATTTAAGGTATTCATACTAGGGCTTGTCAGCCTTGGCGTTCATCAGTATTAGGAACAGAGAACAAAAATGCAACAATTTATTTTCATTTAAAAAGGTAAAGAAACTTATTACTTGTTATTTAATGGGTTATTAAAAAATAATTGTTAAATTTAAAATTATCAGGGATGTTTCGAGAGTAATATTGAGGGGGGTTGGGTTGAGCGGGTACCGGTAAAGGTACCCGCTTTAGAATAAGGACGTAACTAATCTAGCCGTTAGCTTTGAGTTCACTGGTAAATTGCCCAATCGCATTTACAACTTCTTGTGCGCCTTGCTGAATTTCCTGCATCACATCACCCGACTCTTTAGATAGTGCTAAACCTTGCTCTGCTTTTTCTTTACCTTTTTCTATTACAGCCACCGTATTTTGGGTTTGTGATTGGTTACGCTGTACTACTTCTACAATTTCTTCTGTTGCTTTTGATGTACGAGATGCAAGCAATCGAACCTCGTCTGCAACCACAGCAAAACCTCGACCTTGCTCGCCAGCCCTAGCCGCTTCAATTGCGGCATTTAATGCTAACAAATTGGTTTGC
The DNA here is from genome assembly GCF_014163885.1 of Pseudoalteromonas sp. SR43-2. Taxonomy (NCBI): domain Bacteria; kingdom Pseudomonadati; phylum Pseudomonadota; class Gammaproteobacteria; order Alteromonadales; family Pseudoalteromonadaceae; genus Pseudoalteromonas; species Pseudoalteromonas sp. SR43-2. The sequence continues at coordinate 80,451 of NZ_JACJED010000018.1, forward strand.
TCTGCAATACTACTAATACTTTGTACAATACTCGATATTTGTTGCGACTGCTGATCAAGCGCTGAAATTTCACTTGCCGCTTGCTCCATGTTAATAGCCAGCTCGGTCATTACTGCAACTGTATCTTGTATAACGCTCGCGCCTTGCTCTGCTTTTTTATCCGTTTGGGTTGAGGTGCTATAAGCAATTTCGGCAGCCTTAGATATCGCAATTTCTTGATTTACTTGCTCTGTAATAACTGTTGCAAACTTCATTACTTTATAAAGCTCATTCACGTCATTTGAGATTGGGTTATATGACGCTTCTAACCATACAACATTGCCGTATTTATCAACACGCTTAAAGCGCTCCGCTATAAACTGTCCTTCTCTTAATTTAGCCCAAAACTGTTGATACTCTTGGGAATTATACTCTGAAGCTTCACAAAATGTGCGATGGTGTTTTCCTATTAATTCACTTTCTTGATAACCCATTGCTGATAAAAACTGCTCATTTGCTTTTAAAACATGGCCTTCTAAATCAAATTCAATTACTGCCATAGAGCGATATATTGCTTTGATAGTGTCGCTTTGCTCGCGGGAAGCCGTAATTGTTTTTGTAAGCACACTCCCGAATATAGAAAAATAGAGCAACTGATCTTGCTCCCCTTTTACAGGATGTACTATTAAACGTAACCATTCAGCTTTACCATCACCGCGCGCAATTTGTAATGCACCGCCCCAATGTCCTTCTTTTTTTATAGCTTGCTGTAGGCTTTTAAATTCTGAAGATTGACGAGATGACTCAGTAATAAAATCATCAAAAGAGTTATTAGTAAGATCGTCTTCGTTGTAGCCTAAGTTTTCTAAAAACCTATCATTGGCGTGCGAAATTCTGCCATCATAGAGAATGTTCAGTACTAACATCTCTCGGTAAAGCCCTTCCCACACTTGTTGTAACGGATAGAGTTCTGCTTTTAAAGAGGCTATCTCATTTTGCTTATTTTTAGAAAAAAACATTAATATCCTTACTAGGGAGTGTTGACCTTTGTGGATTGAAATTTGTTCAATCTAGGGGCGATTAAATCACGGCGCGAGGTTTGTAACCTAGTGGGCTCGATAACTGCTCCTGCGTTATTCTAATGGCTTACATCCATGTAAGAATAAGTAAAAACCGAGCAAAGCTACCGCGTCCTGCTCACGCCCCTTACCTACATCCATGTAGGTAACAAAGAGTTAATCGTCCCTAGAAAGAACCCAAAGGGCAGCGTATGTTTGGTATTTATACTACGTTATCGCCTATTTATGGGGAATACCACACTACATAGGCTCTGCCTTGCCTAAAAACCAAACACACTGCCGCAAATTCACCCACCAAAGATCAACACGCCCGAATACATTCAATATAAAATTAATTTTAGTATAGAAGACATTTATAATAACGCGATAAATAACAAGCAGTTTGAAGCTAAATTATTAATAAAAAATTCAAATTAAGCTTAAAATTGTAACCTTTCATATAAACCAGATGCTCTTGATACGCTTTTATTCATTGCTAGTTGCAGTACTTTTTTGTCAGCCACCAGCTCAAACTTATTTTTAGCGCGGGTTATTCCCGTATACACTAATTGCCTGTTAATACCCATGCGCGCTTGTATTAGCGGTGGCAGTACCATAGCGGTGTAACTAAACTCTGAGCCTTGTGATTTATGAATAGTCATTACGTATACTTTATCGTGTGCAGGGAGTCGTGCTGGCGAAAATGCTCGTTGATTACCTTGCTCATCAATAAATATGGCTTTGAGCTGATTACTTTCATCGGGCATTAAAATACCAATATCGCCGTTAAATAACTTAAGCTGGTAATCGTTTTGGCTCACCATAATGGGCATGCCTGTATAATGATGAGTATTAGGGCTAACTGTTATTAAACCTTGCTGTTGCAATACGCGCTCTATTCGCTGATTTAAGCTATGCACACCATAATCGCCCTCTCGTACCGCAGCTAAAAGCTGATAACTCGCAAAAGCAGCATGCACCTGTGCAACATCTGCACCTTGGGCAATTAAGTTAAGGTATTTTGCATAATGACTTGCTGCACTTTTAACAAGCTTTTCAATTGGTTTCGCTACAAAGTCGTAATCTAAAATTACATCGTTAAAACGCCCTTCAGTACTTTCTTGCTCAACGTAATTTAAAATGCCGGTGTTATTTGTGTTTACCGCAAGTGCGAGTTGACCAATGCCACTTTGTGCATCAAATCGATAACTGTGCTGTAAAAAGGCAACGCAATCTGCGAGTTTAAATTCACTCACGCTTTGCGCTACGAGCTTAGGCTCATTATTAAAACATAAGCTATTTAGCTCATCACAACGTGCTTGCGAGTAGCGTGGCGTTTGCCCAAGTGTTAAACCTTGGCATAAATCGCTCATTACGCTGCCAGTATCTACCGAGGCCAGCTGGTCTTTGTCACCTAGGAGTATTAATCTCGCATGCGCAGGCAGTGCTTCTATTAATTTAGCCATCAGCGATAAATCGACCATACTGGCTTCATCAATAATCAGCACATCTAAATGCAGTGGATTGCTTTTGTTATGTCTGAATTTATTAGTAAACGGTTTTACGCCTAATAAGCGATGAATAGTTTGAGCGTTTTGCGGTATCAGCGTTTTTATATCATCAGGAATCGTTGTGAGCTTATTTTTAGCGCCTAAAATAGACTCACTTAAACGTGCAGCGGCTTTACCTGTCGGTGCCACCAGCTTAATACTAAGTGGTGCGGTTTTATAAAGTGACTGCAAAATAGCCAACAACTTAGTCACTGTGGTAGTTTTACCGGTACCTGGACCACCCGTGATCACGCTAAAGCCTTTGGTGGCAGCAATCGCACACGCCACTTTTTGCCAATCAGTTTCAATTGCAGAATCAGCAGGAAAATAGGTATTCAAAAGTTCAGCCAATATTTCATTATTAATATTGAGCTTTCGCTCGCTCATGCTTAATAGTCTATCTGCGAGTGTTTGCTCATAACCGGCAAGGCGCGCAAAATAAAGTCGCTCTTTAAACAGTTGCAGTGGTTTATTTTCGCCCACGCTTTCATGGTTTTGTAAATAACTGAGCGCTGTATGTACATTAAAGTCATCACTAAACGGGCTTAGCGTACTGGGTACATTGCCATCGAGTTTATTAAAGTCGCTTTTGCGCAAGTTAAAAGGATTACTCCAATCAACCTCATTTAAAGTTAGGCAGCTATGCTGGCTTTGCTGCGATAAGCACAGTAATAAAATAATATAAAACAGCTCATTGTGAGTTTGCTCAATGTCATTAGCACACAGTAATTCAGCGAGCTTCACATCAACTACACGCAGTCGGTTTTGCGCTAATAAATACTCAAGTAACGGGACTTCGGTAATCGTATTATTTAACACAATGTCCTCTAATGGGGCATCTTGTGCTACATTTTTTGAAGTAAGAGGCTCTACGGCTTCATTATTAAGTGTCTCGTCTATATCGTCAAACAAGCCAGGTTGCTCATTTAAATCGCTCATAGCATGGCTCCTTGGCTAAATAAGCCATCTAAAATAATCACCTGTTCTTCAGTTAGCTTTTTAAAGTACACGCCTTGCCCTGCGGGCATTCCTCGTAAAAATGTGTAATACACGCCGCCTAAATGAGTTTCTATTGAGTAATCAGCTATACGTTGTTTTAATAAACGATGCAGCGCTACCGTGTAAATTAAATACTGCAAATGATACTGATGACTGCTCATCGCTTGCTCAAGCATGTCGCTCTCGTAATCAGCTGGCGTGCTACCTAAATAATTAGACTTATAATCTAAAATATAATATTTGCCTTGGTAGCAAAATATTAAATCGACAAAGCCTTTTAACAAGCCCTTTACTTGCGAAAATTCAAGCTTACTTTGCGTAAAACCAAAATGTTTAATTAGCATTTCGTTTAGCTTAGGTGCACTTAAGCTCTCAAGAGGTAAATTAAATTCCATTTCGACTAGGCAGTCACCTGGTGTAAGCACACCTAATGAAAGAAGCCCGTTTTCTAAAGAGCTGTTATCTAGGGGACACGCAAGAACATCAAGCACCCATTTTTCAGCCACCTCTTGCCATTGATCACCTATGTGATACTTTTCAAGGCTGCGCTTAACTACCTCAGATAAGTTTTGCTCGGTATTAGTTGGGTGAACTATTGGGCTAGTAAAATCTATTTGTTCAAATATTTCGTGTAAACAGCTACCAGGCTTTGCCCCTTTAGGAAAACTATAAGGTGATGGTATTTCGTCCTCTTGCACTGCAAACTCGTCTTTTTCGTGATCTTCATCACTTCGCCCTGGGGCTAATTGGTCGCTGTGCTTTTTAAAGCTCAATGCACTAAAGCTAGTTGCTCGCCAGTTACGCTCAATATTTGCCGTTACTTTATTAACACTTAACGTTTGCTGCGCACTTTCACTGTTATTAAAACAAAGTGTTCCCTGCTCTAATAATGTGTGTGAGGTAAATTGCTGATAGCTCATCGCGCTGTTAGCGTCGCAAAACTCACTTAAATGCGTGCGCCATGTTTGGCTACTGGCAAGTTCAAGCCCTGCAAATAAAACATGCCCAAGTGCACTACTTTGCATAGCCAAGCGGCTACTTTGTCCTTGCCCTATATTATAAACACCAAGCGCACAAAAATGTACGGCGCGAGTAAGTGCTACATAAAGCAGGCGTAAATCTTCAGCTAGGCGTTCTTGTTCTGCTTTTTGAAGGGCATCTTCGTCTTTACTTAAATCGTAAACTAGCTTGCCATTATTATGATAAAGCGCTTCTTTTGTTTCGCGATAGCCACTGGCAAACGGCATAAATACCAGTGGATATTCAAGCCCTTTTGAGGCATGCATAGTGACAATTTTAACTAAGTTGGCGTCACTTTCTAGGCGTACTTGTACTGTTTCACCGTCTTGTTGGCTTACCTTTTGTGCAAACCATCGCAGTAAACGCAGCGTACCTTCAAGCTCTATTTGTTTTTGCTGAAATATTTCGCCCAAGTGCCTAAAGTCCGTCAGCCAACGCTCAACGTTATATCCTAACCCTTGCCATTTAGCGCTAAGCTGGTTATGGCTCATTAAGCGCTCAAGCATGGCCATAGCGCCTTGCTTGTTCCAAATGTGGCTAAGTTGTGCAAAAAAGTTTAAATGCTCTTGCCATTTATTTTCATCATCAGCGAGTGCATGTATTTCGTTATAACTTAAACAAAATAACGGGCCAGCTAAAACACCGCGCAGCAATGACTCGTCATATTGACCATGCAGCGCTGTTAAAAAGTTAAGTAGGTGATGGCTAAGCTCTTGGCTAAAAACGCTTTCTCGCGATAAATACACGCTGGCAATTTTGGCATCATCTAGCGCTTTTTTCATTATTTGCGCTTCAACACGGTCGCGCACTAATATACAAATATCGGCAGCGCTTACAGGGCTACTGCCAATACACGCATCCCCTTGTTTTGCTTTTTCAAGCAGGGTAACTATTTTATTAGCAAAGTGAGTGGCTAAATGTGCTTGCCCTACACCTTTGTTGGTTGGTTTGTTTTTTTCGTCTGCGGCTTCATCCACAAATACATTAAATTCGAATGCGGTCGCGGGTTTGCCATCAATTAAAAAAGAGTCTTCCGCTTTTTTACCTTTAGCAGCTACTGCGTTAAAGGGGATGGCGTCGTTATAAATAAAGCTGTTAGCGTGTTTGCCAAATAAACTATTAACGCTATTTACTATATCGGTGCTTGAGCGAAAGTTAGTCCCAAGCGTAAATTGCTGATCAGTCTGTACAGCTTCTTTTGCGCCAATGTAGGTGAAAATATCTGCCCCCCTAAAGCCATAAATAGCCTGCTTGGGGTCGCCTATCATGGCAAGCGTGGTGTTTTGTTGCCCATAAATTTTACTAAAAATACCGTACTGAATCGGATCGGTATCTTGGAATTCATCAATCATAGCAACCGGAAACAGCTGCGCAATTTTTTGCGCTAGTACGTCGCCTTGCTCGTTATTAAGCGCACTATGTAAATTAGTCAATAAGTCATCTGGGGTGATAACGCTTTGCTCTTGCTTGCGCTTAACTATTGCGGCTTTTACCCAACGTGCTGCATGTTGTACAACTGCTATTTTGAGCCCTTGGTTTATGGTGTTATTAAGTGCGGCAAGCTCGTCAAACTGACTCAGTAATGGATGCACAAATAATGGCTGATTTTTTTTATAATTGCTCACATCGCTTAAGCTTTCTGTACTCCACACTTCAAACGAATACTTGTTAGTGCCAAATTCAAAAAACAAATCGCCGCCTAAACAAAATGCCTCAAGCGCACCAAGGCTGCCTTTTCGTGCTGGCGTTTTAGACCCGCTTAAACCCGAGCTTTTAATAGCACCGATAAACTCTTGCTCTAACACCGCTTTTTTAAATGCAGGCACACGGGTTATGTACTCGTCACGGGCTTTCCATACATCATCTAAATTTATTTGTGGTGTAATGTGCGCATTAGCTTTGTTTAAAATGCTCGCCACTTGAGCGAATAAAGCCTCGGGTGCGGCAAATACATCTAAAATAGCATCGGTGCGTTCTTTATTAAGTGGGTATACAAACGCACGCCAAAAATCTTTAATAGTTTCGAGTAATATGTCGCGCTCATCTAAAATAAATTCGAGATTAAACGCCACACCCGACTCAAACGCATGTTGCTTTAGCATCCGCTGACAAAAGCCATGAATAGTAAAAATAGCGGCTTCGTCCATTGATTTAGCAGCTGCATCGAGCAAATCAAAGGCGCGGTGCTTATCATCAATTTTGGCAATTACGCCTTCAATGAGTTCGTCGTTTGGGTCTTGCCCAAGCAATGCGTCGCGCGCAGCAATAATTCGGCTGCGTACGCGGTCTTTAATTTCTTGGGTGGCAGCGTCGGTAAAGGTTACTACCAAAATTTGCTCAACACTGAGCGGCGTACTTAACTCACCTTCTATTTGCATACCTAGTAAGTAACGTAAATACAGCCCCGTAATGGTATAAGTTTTACCAGTACCCGCACTGGCTTCTATTAAACTTTGACCAATGAGCGGCATAGTAAGAGGATTAAGCGCTTGCATGGTCACTCTCCTTTGCGTGTTCAAATAAAGGCGTGAGCAATTTATCACTCCATTTTATAAATTCTTCTTGGCAGTCGTTTAGCGATTGCACCGTTAAGCGAATATACGGATTTTCGCCCTCGCCTCGCCCTATGTATTGCGGGCTAAATTTGCTCATTGCTTTTGTTATATCGCCGCCGCTTTTAACGTATTCATAACCACTTACTGGAAAGAACGGCACAGGCTCCGCGCGCAGCGCTTTGTATAACTCAAACCAATCGGCTAATAGTGCATTCGCATCAGCTTTATTAATTGGCGCAAAGGTAATTTGCTTATCAAGCCCAAGTAACAATGTTTCTACTTGTTGATCCATACTTTGCGCTGCGAGGTGATAAATAAAGCCTTTAATTAAATCTTTCGCTTTAATACTCGCACTGCGGTAAAACACTTGTTTTTGCAAATACACATGATTGAGCCAGCCCTCTATTTTAGTGCCTTCAATGGTAAGCAAAACTTCTATTGGCTCACTTTTTCCGCCTTTAATGTGCTCTTTAACTTGCCCTGCAAGCGCATCAACTCGGTGCTCCATACTCTCAAATATGAGGCTGCCTACATTGGCTTGAGGTAACTCACCTCGCTGCAGTATTTGCTCGGTACTCAGTGGTTGCTCGTTTATATTGGCTTTAAGTATTTCATCAAGGTAAAAATAACGGCGCAGTGCATCTAGGCTAAAGGGTTCTTCGTCTTTTGCTACTTCGTTAAATTGTGGTAGGCGTAAGCCCAATGTTTGTTGATAAAAGCTCTCTTGTGCGCTGCACACACTTCTAATAAACACATCGAGATCTAGCTGTTCTGGCACAGTCACATCAAGTGCAATAACCGGCTGTGGTTTAATTGACTCACTTGGCAGCCAAATTGGATTGTAACTGTGGTTGCTCAGCACAGTATTGGCTTGCTCATCGGCTAAATAGTAATGGCTATTAAAGGGCTGTAAATGCTGCTGATTAATTAGACATGCGGGCAGCGTTTTTTCACTCTTTTTGTTTAATACAAAACTACGCCCAATATATTCTAACAGCTCACTTACAAGGGTTGATGGCATGCGCGGTTGGTTATCAAAACATGAGCGACCAATGTAACTCATGTATAAGTTGTCGCGGGCACTCAGTAGCGCTTCTAAAAATAAGTAGCGGTCATCTAATTTACGTGATCGGTCACCTTTTTGCTTTTTAGAATAAGGCACCAAGTCAAAACCAATAGGTTGTACGTTACGCGGGTAGTCGGCATCGTTTAAGCCCAGCATGCATACCACTTTAAATGGTACGGCGCGCATGGGCATAAGCGTACAAAAGTTTACTTGCCCAACCAAAAACCGCTGCCCTACGCCTTTTTCTTGAATGCCTTGTTTAACTAAGTAACTAACAATACGCTGCGAAACCGCTTTACTGTAATCACCGTTATCGTGGTGTTTTTGTAACTCTTCGAGCACGTTTTGCAGTACTAATAAATCCCAGCTGTCGTCGCTTTCACTTTCGTATATGGCGCTTAATAGCTCGCTTAAAACATGCGCTTTATTAGTGAGCGTATCATCGGGCGTTAGCTGCTCTTTAAAGCTTTGCAGTACATCAATAAAATGCACGAGCTTGTTGAGTGTATCAAGCGCCATGCCTTCTACTTCATCAGCGCTGTAAATACCGTTAAACGGGCATTGTTCGTCGCGCATGGCTATACCAAGCAGTAAACGGTTGAGCCCATGTTGCCAGGTATTTAAATCGATAGCGGGTAAATCAAAGCTGCTTTTATGCGCTGCGTTTATACCCCATTTTACCCCTACACGTTCAAGCCAATATTGAATTTGCTCGTATTCGTGCGCTTCAAGCCCAAACTTTTCGGCTATTTGCGTCACTTGTAATAAATCGAGAATATCCGATACACCAAAGCGCGAAAACGGTAAGTTAGCTAAACTCGCAAATGAACTAAGGACAGGCTTTTCTTGCTCTATGGCTAAATCGGCCAATGCGTAAGGAATGAAGCGGCTGCCTTGTGCCCCGCCAAATACGGCTTCAATGTAGGGGCTGTAAGTGCCTACATCGGGCATCATGACAATTATGTCTTTGGGAGTAAGCGTTGGGTTTTGATTAAATAAGTTAAGTAAGTAGTCGTGCAAACGCTCAACTTCTCTGAGCGGTGTATGGCAATCGCTGAGCGTAATGCTGGTGTCGGTTGCGCTGATTGGTAATTTACCTTCGTCGTTTATAAACCACTCTTTGTTATCGGTAAGAGACTCCCCCTTAAACGCAAGCTGATAAATCTCGCTTTGTACTTGCCCTAGTAACGTGTCGTCAAACACATCAATAAAACCATCAATCCAACGGGCATCTAACTGTACAAGTTGTTCAAAATAGTCGCGACCTAATTTACCCCACGACGATAACAATGGATTACCAATAAAGTAGTATTCTTCATCTGGATTGGTTTGTTTTTTTTGTTGTGCTTCCACCAGCGGCATTTTGGCGTATTTAGCGCTTATTTTAGCTGCTGTTTTTTCATCTATAATATCGCCCCAGTAATGCTCACTTGGGTTAAAAAAGAATAATATAACCTCGGTTTTTTTACTCAGTGCTTCAAATACGTCTAGCTGGGAGCTGGCAATCGCCGATATACCAAATAAACTAATGCGTTGTGGCAGTAAGCTATTGTCCATGGTCTCAAGTGCTGCAAGTAATTGTCCTTGCATATTAGCGCGATGAAATTGGCTTTGCCCAAGCTCTTGGCTTAGTTTTACAATGCGTCGCCATAAATCAGGTTGCCATGGGGCAATGGCTACATCTACGTCATCAAGCTCATCTTTGCCGCTATCCCATGTGGCTATCCAGTGCGGTCGGTACATTAAATATTGGTCGTACACATCGGCTATTTTTTCACATAGCGCAAAGGTTTTTTGCCCGTCAATATCGCCCTCTAAATAGGTTTTTAGCGGCAAATAAAGCGGTTCATCAATGCAGGTTGGTAAAATTGCAAACAGTTTCCAAGCAAGGTTGGGCTTATTAAATGCCGACTCTTTAGGGACATTTGGCAGTAATTGCTGATACAACTGCCAAATAAAGCTCGACGGCAGCGGAAAATCTACCTGCGCTGCAACCCCTAAGTTTTCACTCAAACCTATTTTTAACCACTGCGACATACCCGGCGATTGCACTAGCACTACTTCTTTGTCGAACGGGCTTTGCAATGGGTTTACTTTTAACAGCTGGTGGAACTGCGCTTGCAGGGCTTCCATCCGGTTTGATTGAATAATATTTAGCATATAACACTGACCTTGCTTGAGATAAAACCAGTGTAAGATATTTTCAATATTAGGGGTAGTTATTCACTGAAATTGATTCTAATAAATCAATAAGTTAGTCATTAAACAGTCAAAAAGCCCATCGGTGATGGGCTTTGCTTTAATTCAATTGTTAATCCTACACTTTAACTTAAAAGTCAGCGGTCAATGTAACTGCTGCGGTGCGTGGCGCGCCAATGTAATAAGTAGCGCCGTTACCAGTACCACCTGCTAAGTAGCTTTTGTCAGTAACGTTATAAACAACAAACGATACGTCAATGGCTTTAAACGGGCCGGCATCTACGTCAGTTGAATAACCTGCATTAAAATCAAGTACGGTGTAGCCGTCTACTTTATTACGCGTGCGAGTGTCTTCGTCTTGCCATGCACCTAAGCGCTCACCGGTGTATTTAGCCGATAAACCAACACTAAAGCCATCGCTAAAGTAATCGGTAGATACCACAAATAAATCTTCTGATGAATCTATTATGCTGTCGCCTTTTCTAAAGCTCGGTGCTACCTCATTACCACTTTCATCTCTTAATATTACACCCTGTGAATCGTATGCATTTGGATCATCAGATGAATACTCAGAACTGCTATTTGTATACGACGAGTACACACTCCAGCTTGGTGTTAATATATAGCTTGCTGCAAGCTCAAGCCCATTTGAGTCAATACCCCCTACATTTACGTACGAGCCATTTGTACCAATGGTGTAATCAATGCCGTCTGTGCCACTACCAGGGGCAATAAAGGTAATGCGGTTATCAAACTTAACACTGTAAGCCGTTGCTGTAAGGGTTAATCTGTCGGCTTGGTAACGTACACCAAAGTCGATGTTGTCGGCAGTTTCTGGCTCTATGTTTGTAAGTGTTGAGCTATCTCGCTCAAGCACACCGTCTTTTATTGCTGAAAAATTCTCGCTGTAACTAGCAAATAATTCTGTGCTGTTATTTACCTGATACAATACACCACCGCTAAATAACACGTCTGAGTCGCTATCTACTTTATCTGATCTTTCGTTAGCAAAGTGGTCGTATTTTTGTAATTCAACTAAATATTGTTTTGCACCAATATTTAATGTTAAGTCACCAAAATTAATCGAGTCTTGTAGGTACCATTTGAATGTATCGGTATCAAAAGTGTTTTTGTATTGTGTCCAGTAAGGCGTGCTATCAAAGTGATGATAAATACGCGCGTCAATTACTTTGTGCCAATCACGCGATTCATCACGTTCGCTTTGCTCATACCAAAAGCCCGCTTCGATATCGTGATCACCAAATGTAGCTTGGTAATTTGCCGTTACACCTAAACGATCTTTGTTGTAATGCGTATGGCGGTAGGACATAACAGGCGTTGCTGTTGCATCGTAACACGCAGGATTTAAACCAGGACCCGACTCCCATGGCCAGCTCAAACTTTGCGTACAATCGGCATTGGGTGCAAGCGGGTTGCCTTCACTATCAGCAAAACCATAAGAGCCTGCATTAGTGCCACCTTCGGTTGTTGGGTCGCCATTTTCATCAACCGGCGTTGTTAAATAAGGTGGGATCCAATCGCCGCGACCTGAATTTTTATGATAATAAGGACTAACGGTTAATAATGAAGTTGGCGAAATCGCGTATTCAAATTTTAAATAGCCTAAGGTATTTTCACGAAGCGTTCCCCAACCTTCTGCAAACATTTGGTCAAAGTGCGGAACTCCCGTCCAATTCCATGTTAGCTGATCCCAATCGGGTGTTTGTTCAAACTGCTCAAGGCTTACGCTGTTATAGTTTGTCTCGCTTACATCATCGTAAGATAAACGACCAGAGAGCGTTAAATCATCAAAATTAGATACAAATTTAAGCTCAGCGTGTTGGTTGTCTTTGCCCCCATTACTGCCTGAACCAATCCAGCGGCTTGTATCTGTTTGCGAGTAACTTACGTACGCTTGTGTGTTATTAAAAACAGTGCCTGTTTCGTGTTTCATATAATAACGCGTGGCATCGTGGCTGCCTGATGTATAAGCAAAGGTAGTGCCTTTTTCAAGGCTTGGGTCTTTACTTACAAAGTTAAATGTCCCGCCTAGTGCTTCAAGTGAAGCCGACTTAATATCAGAGGTACCTTGACCTACTTCTACCGTTGCTAAGTTTTCACTCTCCAAGTAACGGTTAGCTTTAGCACCACCGCCGTAATTAGAGCCACCATTAGGAATGCCATCAACGGTCATTCCTAATTGTTGTTGGTTTCCATCAATACTAAAACCACGCATAGTGATTGTAGTAGACCAATCGTCGCCACCAAATGCATCACCTTCGTTTATGCTAATACCTGGTAAGTTATCAATAACCGATAATATGCTCGATACCGAACTTTGCTGCTCAAGCATTGCAGGCTCAATAACATTGTTAGCGTAGCTCGTTGGTTTAGCTACAACGGTTACTTCTTCTATGGTGCTGTCGTTAGCATAAGTAGATGTTGATACAGCCATGGCAATAGCCATGCTCAACAGCGATTTGTTTTTTAAAGCGTACATTGTTGTCCCGTTTAGTTTTAATTATGTAATATGAAAACGAGCACAGTATGAATTTTAAATATGACAACGAGGATGAACTTTATTTACATAAAGGTTAAACAAATATGGAAGATTTATGGCGGGAATATGTACAAAAAAAGACACCCAAAGGTTTAGCTTAAGGTGCCTTAATCACTAAATATAATATTTAGCTGTTACTTTAATTCAGCTAGCATTTCATCGCTGTATGGTACTAACTCTTCACCGTTTGCAATTTTGCTAATGTAATCTGGGTTTGCGATAAGTGGGCGACCAATCGCGATTAAATCAAACTTAGCATCGTTAATTGCCTCTTTTGCTGACTCAAAAGTATAGCTGCCAACGCCTACTAATGTACCTTTGTAGCCTGCACGTAAAAATTCAGACGTTGTTTTACCTTCAAGCGAATCAAACGTTGTACTGTCGTCAAAAATACCGCCATGTAAATATGCTAAATCTCTCTTCTCAAGCTCTGGTAATAAGTAATCGAATACCGCTTTATCACGGTTATCTTCGCTCATATTAAAATAAGCACCCGGTGTAACACGTAAAGCAGTACGCTCATTACCTACAGCGGCGATAACTGCATCGGTTACTTCAAGTGCAAAACGCGACATATTTTCAGGTGTTTGACCGTATTCGTCGCTGCGTGTATTTGCAGCGTAATGTAAAAACTGGTCAATCAAATACCCGTTAGCACCGTGAATTTCTACCCCGTCAAAACCCGCTTCAATCGCATTTTCTGCCGCTTTTGCGTAATCAGCTACTAGGCCCTTAATGTCATCTATAGTCGCTGCTTTTGGTGTGATATATGTAAGCTCACGCATACGAGGGACAGAGCCTTCAACGCCAATTGCCGATGGTGCCAGTACATCGCCATCAAAAAAGTGAGGATGTGCAACACGGCCAACATGCCAAAGCTGTGCAAACATTTTGCCGCCATTAGCGTGCACTGCGTCTGTTACTTTTTTCCAACCTTGAATTTGCTCACTGGTAAATAAACCCGGTGTATTTGGGTAACCTTGCGCATCTGGACGAATAATAGTTGCTTCGCTAATAATTAAACCGGTTTCGGCACGGCGAGCATAATATTCAACCATATCTTGTGTTGGCACTAAGTTATCGTCAGCCATACAACGCGTTAATGGTGCCATAAGTACGCGGTTTTTAAGCTCAATCGTGTTATTTAGTTTAAACGGAGCAAGTAGATCAGTAGTCATTTTTCAATCCTTCATTAAGTATATGCTTACTACAATGTGGCCTTTTTACAAACATTCAAGCTTATTTTGAATGAACGCTCAAATTAGTTGTGACCTATACTGCTCAATATACAAATTAGATCTGCATTGCTGAAATTAAATATCAACTTTTCAACACTCTGTCATATAACTCGATATACTTGTGTGCATATAATTTAGATATAGTAATTAAGAGTGAGCTAATTATGACAACGCCAAATTTAAGCGAAGAACAAGCAGTAATTTTAGGGCTTGGGGCAAAAAAACGCCTAGCCTATATGTTCGAAACCGTACAACAATTTAAACAAGTATGGATTTTAAACGACGATGATGGCTGCGTTATGCTTGCCAACGAAGATGACGACTGCGTACCAGTTTGGCCAACTCGTGAATTTGCAGAAGCATGGGCAACCGGCGAATGGGCTGGCTGCAGCGCTAAAGCAATCCCGCTTGCTGACTGGTTTAGTCGCTGGACACCAGGCCTTGAAGAAGATGACTTACTTATTGCTGCTTTCCCTACAGAGGAAGACGACGGCACGATATTGTTTTCAGACGAGTTTGAAAAACAATTAAAAGCACCAAAGAAAAAATATTAAGGTTCAAAGCCTAAATGCTCAGAGTTATTAATTTATAAACGCGGCACTTAATTTAGTGCCGCGTTTTTATTGGCAATTTCTAAAATCCAAATAAGCCTGCGTAATAGCATCTGGACTTTCTACTTGCGGATAATGCCCAAGCTCTACAAACTCTTGTACGCGCGCATTGGGAGTAAGCTTTTTATAATGCTCAATCATGTGCTTACCAGAGATGGGATCTTCTGCGCCTGCTATAAACGTAAGTGGTATATTGCTATTTATGATGGCACCAACCCAGCGTTCTCGGTTTTGCTGCCTCTGCTTTATATAACTAATGAGTTTAGGCATAACGGCTAAACCATCTTTATAAATTAGCAACTCCCAAAGTGTGTCTACCACTTGTTTTGAAGGCGGTGTACTTTTACTAAAAATAGTCACTAAATTATTGGCAAATTTTTGTTTATTCATTAATTTTGGCACTATCCAACCTAGCTTTGAAAGTAAAAGCTTTTGTATAAATAATGGTTTATGCACCTCAGGAAATAACCCACCATTTAAAAAACACACGCTGTTTATTTTAAAGTCACTTTGGCTAACCACTTGCCTTGCTAATAACTCTTGAGCCACAGTATCGCCATAGTCATGAGCTAAAATATGTACATCATTAATATTTAACGTTTTTAAAAATTGGGTATATAAGTCGGATTGTTCGGTAATTTTATAAGTAGCGTTTATTGGTTTATCTGACAAACCAAAACCTAGCATATCGAGTGTAATTACAAAATAATGTTCACTAAGGGTTTGCCACATACCTTCCCAGTCCCAACTAGCACTTGGAAAGCCATGTATTAAAAGCAGCGCAGGCTTAGTTATATCACCAGCTGTTTTAGTAAAAATTTGATGGCCACTAATTTGAGTAAATTGACCCTGTGATTGCCACTGTTGAAGAGAAAACATATATTAGCTTTATTTTTATTATCTATTTGTTAGTTTTATCATAGTGGTAATTAATAAAGGAAATAAAGCCAATGCATAAAATTTGCATTGGCTTATTAAAAGTCATGTTAAAATTTAATAGTGTAATCTACATAAACTCGATGGTCGGCTCTGTCGCCTTTAACACCATCAACACTGCCTGATTTTTCGGTTGTATAATCTACAAATAACCAACGTAAGCTTAAGCCTTTTATTTTCTCAACTTTATAGCGAGTATCTACAGCCCAATATTTTTCGTCGGCTGTACCACCTAACTTACCCAATGCAGAGTTTTCAGCATCGCTGCCGTCTGTGTAGTAAAATTTAGTTGTTAAGCCAGGCGATACTGCTTTTAAATCAATGCCAAAACGTGCCTGCCACGTTGCCTCGTTTTGATTTGTTAAATCGGCACCAATCAATGAGCGAGTTGGAAATGGGTTTGTACCATGATCGCCACTAAAGTTATCTTCAATCCAAGCATCACTTACTTTAGTAAATGCCGCACCTACACTCCAAATATCTTTTTTCCAATCAGCATCTAAGTAATAGGCAAATCCATCGTTTTCACTTTTAGTTAAACCTGTTAATGCACCAGGTGCATCTTCATCATCTAAATCGCCGCCCTCTGCGCCTGTTACAAATAAATCACCATCATCTTGTGAGGTAAATATGCCAGTTGAAAGGGTTAACTTACTTTGCTCAAGTTTAATGTCGTAACTGATTTTTAATCCCATTTTACTTAGATAATTGTGGGAATTTAAATATTCAGCCTCTAATGTTATGTCGTCTTTTTTATGCGTAGCACCTACGCCCCAAATTACGCTAATGGCGCCAGGTGCCGATTGGTCGGTAGAAAAATCTTCCCATCTATCATCATGTCGACGGCTCCATTTATCGTATACGTAACCATATAATTTAGTGTTGCCAATTCTGTAATCGCCAAAAACGCCTCTAAAAGTATTAGGAATAGCACGGCTGCCTGAGCTTTTTAAAAGCATACTTTTGGTTTTTTGCCCACCTACTTTAACGTGACCGTTGTTGCCCAATTTAAAATCTAAAAAATATTGACCAAATTTAGAAAAGCTATCGTCTACTCCACCACTCTCATTACCTGCTGGTAAAATATTACCTGCGGCTGAACCTGTAGAGTTAATATTCATTACGGTGTAAGTCGACACACCCACACTCAATAAATCATTTATATAACCCGATGTGTAATTGAGCTCTATACCTTGAGCAAAAGTTGAATCGTCACTTGCGTCGTTATCGTAGTCACGGTCGAAATAAATTGATCTAAGTTTTATATTAAATTCATCTTGTTCTGTCAGCCCATTAACAGCAGCATACGTAGGGATAGAAATACATGTTAATACTGCGCCTGTTGCCGCAAGTAATTTAGATACTCGGTGAGCCATAGTTATCTCCGTTACCTTGTTTTTTAAGTTTTTACTGTGCAGCACATAGGAATATGTATGCTTTTGACCTACACGGCAAACATGTCATAAGGTAATTACATTTCTTTCATGCTAATAAATATAGAACAATATAAATTTATAATGTTTTAATTTTTATATTATAAAATAGTAAGAGTTTGTTTTATTACGGATGAATTGTAAAAACTGGTAAAGATTACCTCTTGCTCACTCGTATCTAAGTCGCTAATTTTATTTAAAAAAGCCTCATAATATTAATTGAATTTTACTTGATTAAAACTTACCTAAGTAAAGTTATGAGCAGCTGATTTCTTCTAAAAATCAATAAGCACAAAAACCAGCACCTTTTGCTACTACTTTTGTTGGTATCTATAAAGTGATGCAAAATTTATAAATTATTATATTTATATGCACTTTAATTTTATCTTGAGGCTTAAAATCAACTTTTTAGACTTCCCCTACTCTAAACCTCTATAAAATATATACATTCCAATTAATAACAAAGTTGTGTCTTGAATAATAGGTGCTATATTTATCACGTTATTAAAATAGAAACACACTTACTGTGGCTCATGAAAAAGGATTAATTAATGATTCAAGCACGACCGGTTAATAAAGGGTTATTAATCTCACTGCTTCCTCACGTCATTTTATTAATTGCGGGCATTATACTTACCTACTTTGCTCATATTAAACACCAAGAAGCCATAAAAAATAAAATAAACAATGCGCTTGATAACCGCCTATCCTCGCTTTCTACAGGTATTAACAGTAGGCTCGATTTGTATCAATATGGGCTATTTGGTTTAAAGGGCTTTGTACATGGGATAGGTGCAAATAACTTAAACTATCAAGCCATAACTAACTACTCTGGGAGCCGTAACTACGCTAAAGAATTTCCTGGAGCTAATGGTATTGGCTATATAAAAAAAGTTGGCGTTGAGCAATTAAATAAATTTTTGAATGATGCAAAAAACGATAGACCCGATCAGACATTTAATTTGAATACACTCGTAGCGACTAGTGATGAGCATTTTATAATTCAATATATTTTTCCTGAGCAAAAAAACTTACAAGCAATTGGATTAGATATTGGATCTGAGAGCATGCGCAAACAGGCAGCACTGAATGCTGCCATAAATAATACAACCCAATTAACGGCGCCACTGACTTTAGTACAAGCGAATAAACTCTCGCAACAAGGCTTTTTAATATTAGTGCCAATATATAAAACCATTACTATTTCTGATAATAAAAAACAGCGCCTTAATGAGCTTTTAGGTTGGGCATATTCGCCGTTGTTAATTGATAAAATTTTAGACTCACTTTCACACCTTGACGAAAATCAACTAACGATAAGTGATATCAATAACAATACTGAGACTGATTTTTTTAGTTATGGCATAAAAAGCAAAACTAACGATTATCAATTAACTAAAATTATAAAATTAATGGGTAGAACGTGGAAAATTACCATTGATGCCTCAGACGCCTTTATTTATAACCTTCATCTTCCTAGTCGGTATCAAGCCATTGTTAATGGCTCTTTCGCCACTATTGGCTGTATGTTTGTAGTTTTTTTAATGCAATTGTTTATTTTTAGAAGAAACCAAAGAATTAAGAGAAAAACACTTCAGGCTAAAAAAAATAAACTCGCATTGCAGCAAGCAAATTTAAAACTAGAAAGCGAAGTTAAACAACGTACTCAAGAAATAGCCGATATGAACATGCTCCAACAAAGTATTTTAAACAGTGCTAGTTATTCAATTATTGCGACCGACACTAACGGCTTAATCACTCTATTTAATCCCGCCTCTGAAAAGTTATTAGGCTACAAAGCGCAAGATGTTATTGGCATTAAAAACCCTGGCATATTTCATTTAAAAGAAGAAATTATAACAAAGGCTAAACTACTTAGTGCTGAATTAAATAAACCTGTACCCCCTGGTTTTGAAGTATTTATCCTAAAAGCAACAGCAACAGAGCCAGATATTAATCAATGGACATATATTTCTTCTACAGGCGAGCAAATACAAGTTAATTTAAGCGTCACTTCGTTGTTAAATAACGAAGGAGACACCGTTGGCTACTTAGGTATTGCTTACGATTTAACAGAACAAATTGACCACGAGCAAGCCCTTGGTCACTCAAAAGAACTTGCTGAGCAAGCATCGCAGGCAAAGTCTGAATTTTTAGCAAATATGAGCCACGAAATACGAACCCCGATGAACGGTATACTTGGCACATTACAACTATTACAAGAACAGCCGCTTAATGAAAAATCAAAAGAGTATTTAAAAAAATCACTGTATTCAACTCGAGCACTCACCACCATTATTAACGATATTCTTGATTTTTCTAAAATTGAGGCTGGCAAGCTCTCATTAGAGCATAAGCCTTTTGACTTTTTTGAACTTATTCATCACTTAGAGTCAGACTTAGGTGTGCAAGCAACAGATAAAAACATTTACCTTAAATTTGTGATTGATATTGAGCACAAGCATTGGGTGGGCGACCCAGTTAGACTCAGACAGGTATTTTTAAACTTAATATCTAACGCGATTAAGTTTACATCTCAAGGTGGCGTTACAGTAACCTTTAGGCTAACCGACGAAAAAAAAATATGTTGTTGTATATCAGACACCGGAATTGGAATTTCTGAGCAAGCAATTGATCGATTGTTTGAGCGCTTTGAACAAGCTGAGCAATCAACCACGCGTGAATATGGTGGTACGGGCCTCGGCTTACCCATCACTAAATCATTAATAGGCCTGATGAATGGCGAAATTAAAGTAACAAGCCAGTTAGGTTCAGGGAGTCAGTTTTATGTGTACTTACCATTAAAACAAGCGCAGGGGGATGACAGCACATTAACAACCAAAAATATTGAGTTTCCTGACCTATCTGGAAAAATTATTTTATTAGCTGAAGATAATAAAATAAATCAGCTCGTTGCAGCTGCGATGCTTGAACCAACTAAAGCCACTATTATTATTGCCAACAATGGTTTAGAAGCGATTTCATTATACGAGTTACACAAACCAGACATTATTTTTATGGACATTCAAATGCCAAAAATGGATGGTCTTCAGGCATGTAAAAAAATTAAGGCGCTTAATAGCGAACAAATTGTTATTGCATTAACTGCTAATGTTTTTACAGAACAAAAAGAAATATACAGGCAGTTATTTGATGGTTACGTTTCAAAACCAATCGAAAAACATGAACTTGTCGGCATGTTATCGACACTTAGCTTAGTAAGTAATTAGTCATACTGAAGGCATTAAAAAACCCAGTTATTGTTACCTTTCGATATTAATAACTGGGCTCTAAGAATAATGGTGGAGGAAGAGGGATTCGAACCCTCGTTAGGGATAAACCTAAACACACTTTCCAGGCGTGCGCCTTCAGCCACTCAGCCATCCCTCCACGGTGCTGCAATTGTGTAATGCAACAGCGCGCTATAGTATGAAATAGACCCTTAAGGTGCAAGGCATTTTTAAATTTGGGCCTTTAAATGCTTACTAATCAAGCAACACATACCTATAGGCACAAAAAAACGGCTAAATCTAAGACTTAACCGTTTTTAATTTATACCTTAGAAGTTACTTAGCCATGCTCGCAGTAAACTCAAGCATGCGATTTAAGGATTTAAGTGCGCCTTCGCGTAAATCCATATCAACGAATACTTCTTTACCTTTAGGGCTTATGAGGGCTTCCTTAATCGCTTTTAAGCCATTCATTGCCATCCAAGGGCAATGTGCGCAACTTTTACATGAAGCGCCCTCACCTGCCGTAGGAGCCGCAAAAAACTCTTTATCTGGACATAGTTGCTGCATTTTATAAAAGATGCCGCGATCAGTTGCTACAATAAACTTTTTATTGTCCATTGTTTGCGCTGCTTTGATTAATTGGCTCGTAGATCCAACCGAATCGGCAAGAGCAACTATTTCTGCTGGTGACTCAGGATGAACTAATACGCCTGCATCTGGGTGCAGCGCTTTCATGTCTTTAAGTGCTTTTGTTTTAAACTCGTCATGTACAATACATGCGCCATTCCACATAAGCATATCAGCACCGGTATTTTTTTGAATATAACTACCAAGGTGCTTATCTGGGCCCCAAATGATTTTTTCGCCTTGCTCATCGAGGTGCTCTACTATTTCAAGTGCACATGATGAAGTTACAATCCAATCTGCACGTGCTTTAACAGCCGTAGAGGTGTTTGCATATACAACTACTTTACGATCTGGGTGCTGATCGCAAAACGCAGAGAACTCGTCTATCGGGCAACCAATATCTAACGAACATGTTGCTTCAAGCGTTGGCATAACAACCGTTTTATTTGGCGTTAAAATTTTGGCTGTTTCGCCCATAAATTTTACGCCCGCAACAATAATCATATCTGCATCGTGACGTGCGCCAAAACGCGCCATTTCTAGCGAGTCGGCAACACAGCCGCCGGTCTCTTCAGCAAGTGCTTGAATTTCAGGATCGGTATAATAATGGGCAACAAGTACTGCATTTTTATCTTTTAGTAACTGTTTTATACGCGCTTTATATTCGCCTTGCTCGTCTTGTGTTAACGGTGCTGGCTTAGGGGGAAAAATATAACCTTCAGGCATAATAGTTTGAGCTAGACTCATGTTCTCGACCACTTATCTACAGTGCATTAATTAGGGCGAATTATACGAGAATATGAAAGCAAATAACAGTAAACTAGTAAGGCTGTTTATAAAAAATAAAGTGGGAAATTAAAAAAGAATATAAAGGAAAGTATTAGAGAGTGGTGGGTCATGATGGATTTGAACCATCGACCAATTGATTAAAAGTCAACTGCTCTACCAACTGAGCTAATGACCCGCTCTAATATAAATCTGCTTTGTAAAAAGCTGCGTAAATCCGCCGATTAAACTGTCATAGAATGGTGGGTTATGATGGATTTGAACCATCGACCAATTGATTAAAAGTCAACTGCTCTACCAACTGAGCTAATAACCCAATCTATGCGCTTATTCAATTATGAATGAAGCTTACGTATATCCGCCGATTGATGCCAAACACTATTCATAAGGAATAAAGAATGGTGGGTCATGATGGATTTGAACCATCGACCAATTGATTAAAAGTCAACTGCTCTACCAACTGAGCTAATGACCCGCTCTTATATAACTTTTCATAGAATGGTGGGTTATGATGGATTTGAACCATCGACCAATTGATTAAAAGTCAACTGCTCTACCAACTGAGCTAATAACCCGCTCTATGCACTTATTCAATTATGAATGAAGCTTACGTAAATCCGCCGATTGATTCCAAACCGTATTCACAAGGAATAAAGAATGGTGGGTCATGATGGATTTGAACCATCGACCAATTGATTAAAAGTCAACTGCTCTACCAACTGAGCTAATGACCCGCTCTATTGTTACGTTTAAATGCAACTTACTACTTTGCGTAAATCCGCCGATTGGAACCAGTCATTATTCACAAGGAATAAAGAATGGTGGGTTATGATGGATTTGAACCATCGACCAATTGATTAAAAGTCAACTGCTCTACCAACTGAGCTAATAACCCATTCCAGATGCTAACTTATTACTAAGTTAAAGCTTACGTAAATCCGCCGATTGATGCCAAACCGTATTCACGAGGAATAAAGAATGGTGGGTCATGATGGATTTGAACCATCGACCAATTGATTAAAAGTCAACTGCTCTACCAACTGAGCTAATGACCCGCTCTGACGTTGCGTTTTATAACAACTTAGTATTGTACGTAAATCCGCCGATAAAAGACCATTCAAAGAATGGTGGGTTATGATGGATTTGAACCATCGACCAATTGATTAAAAGTCAACTGCTCTACCAACTGAGCTAATAACCCGCTCTTTTTGTCGCATTTCGAGTGGGGTAACCATTCGTTTGCTGCGGGCGCTTATAATACTTATTTATAAAATGAGTGCAACCGAAATTGTCTCTTTTTTTAAGTTTTTATGTCTAGATGCACAAAATTAAACCGTTTGTGCTCAAACTACATGCAAATCCAAGATTCTTCGAGAATTTCCATGTAGTTTGCTCGCCTAAAATAGAAATTTAATCGCTGGTGAACTTTAGTTTCCTAAACGATCAGTTGCTAGTTTTGCAGCGGTAGTACTTGGGTATTGATTGATAAGATCGCTCAATATTTTTTGTGCTTGCGCCGCTGAACCTTGATCTTGTAAAAGTGTGCCTAACTTTAGCATTGCATCGGGGCGTTTATTAGAATTTGGAAATTCGTTAACAACCACTTTAAAATGCTCCACCGCTTTTACGCCATCATTTTTAATAGTAAGCAACTGCCCTAACCAATAATGCGCGTTAGACGCATATACAGAGTTTGGATAGGTAGTTAAAAACGTTTGAAATTCAGGAATCGCTTGATCATAACGTTTATCTTTCATTATTAACGCAACAGCACGCTCGTACGCTTCATTTTCAGATAAGTCACTGCTGTAGCTCTGTGCATCGTTTGGCTGCGCCTGTTCGGCTACTGGAGCTACTGTTGGCTGTGTATAAGCCTGGCTCACGCGGTTTTCAATTTCTTGATATAACTCACGCTGACGCTGCAGTACTTTTTCAAGTTTGTAGCTTTGCTCTTCAGTTACACCGCGAATTTGACTTACTTCGTCTTGTAACAAGTTAAGTTGTTGCTGTAACTCTACTTGTAAAAAGTTACGCGACTGCATCATATTCTCAAGCGACGCTAATCGCTTCTCAATACTTGATTGTGAACTTGCAGCTTCTGAAACAGGAGCGGGAGCAGCCATTAACTGGGTGCTCCCGCTCAATATCATGGCTGCCAAAATAATTTTCGGCTTCATAATATCTCTTATCTTAGTAAACTAGTACCGCACGGCGGTTTTTAGCGAAAGCTGATTCAGTGCGAGATTTAACCATTGGCTTCTCTTCACCGTAGCTTACCACTGACATTTGGCTAGCTGAAACACCTAAGCTTAATAGGTATTTTTCAACTGCTTGGCCACGGTGCTCACCTAGTGCGATGTTGTACTCTGGAGTACCGCGCTCATCTGCGTGGCCTTCAATTAGTA
Organism: Pseudoalteromonas sp. SR43-2; assembly: GCF_014163885.1. Classification (NCBI taxonomy): domain Bacteria; kingdom Pseudomonadati; phylum Pseudomonadota; class Gammaproteobacteria; order Alteromonadales; family Pseudoalteromonadaceae; genus Pseudoalteromonas; species Pseudoalteromonas sp. SR43-2. The sequence goes on from NZ_JACJED010000018.1 coordinate 104,706, forward strand.
CTTTAACTGATGGGTTTTGAACTAAAAACTCAGCATGTGCACGAAGTAAATCTGCGTACTTACCTTCAACAGTCGCTTTATCAAAGTCAAAGTAAATTACTTGCTCTTGACGAAGTGCTTCGTACTTTTGACGAAGTTGCTCTTCTGCTTGTTGCTCAGGAGAGATTGTAGCTACTTCAACTGTATCAGTGTTAGTTGATTGCTCAACAACGCCTTGATTTGATTGGTTTGCAGCGCCTTCATCAATATCAGAAGATGAGCTACAAGCTGCTAATGTCATTACTGGCACAGCAATTAGCAGGCCTTTAAGTATTTTGTTAAGTTGCATTGAGTAGATTCCTATTTTGAGTAAACCAGTAATATTACTGTAAGTATGGCGACCAAGCTGGCGCCTTTACTTGTCCGTCTAGCACAGGTAACCGTGCTTTAAAGCGGCCGTCCATCGATACTAGCGCAAGTACCTGTTTATTATTATGGAGCGTGCTGTATATAATCATCGAACCATTTGGCGCTATGCTCGGTGATTCATCTAGGCGTGTTCTCGTTAATACTTGAAACGCACCTGTAGCCAGCTCTTTCTTAGCAAGATGGTACTGCCCGTTGGTACGGTTAACCATCACTAATTCTTTTCCATCTGGTGTTATAGAACCAGCAAGGTTCATATCACCATCAAAGGTGAGTCGTTGTGACCTACCTGTTTTTAAATTTAACTTATAAATCTGAGCATTACCACCCCTTTCAGATGTAAACACAATATCTTGGCCATTAGGGTGCCAAGATGGCTCAGTATCTATGCTACGATGATTTGTTAAGCGTGTTTCTTTACGTGTAGCAAGGTCAAGCATGTAAACTTCTGTCGCACCCGTCTTATCTTTAGAAAGCACTAATAATAGCTTTTTGCCATCTGGCGAAAACTGCGGTGCACCATTAATACCACGGTAGCTTGCTATTATTTCACGCTTACCTGTGTATATATCTTGAATGTAAATTTGGCTTTGACGGTTTTCAAACGTTACATACGCTAGTTTAGTACCATTTGGTGACCATGCTGGCGACATTAATGGTTCTTTTGAACGAAGTAATACCTGTTCGTTAAAACCATCGTAATCAGCAACGACTAGCTGATAAGGTTTAGGTTCGTTATCACGTACTATTACATAGGCAATTTTAGTTAAAAACGCGCCCTTTTCACCCGTTAGCTTTTCATAAATAACATCACTGATTCGATGAGAGTAACGGCGAAAACCACTCTCGCCAATAACACTTTCACGCGCTTCTAAAATATGATCTTGGCTTTTAACTAACTTACCGTTACTCATCATTTGCGTATTGCCACCGGTAATTTGGCCGCGAATCACATCAACTAATTCATAACGAACTAAATAACGCCCATCAGTTTGTTGTTCAACCTCACCAACAAGAACAGCTTCAACACCTTTATTAACCCAAGACGCATAATCAATATCGCCATCTTTACTTGGCTGTTGCGGCATTTGCGCCACATCAACAGGTTTAAACTTACCACTGCGCATTAAATCCGCAGCAATAACACCACTTAGCTTTTCAGGAATTGGACCAACACCTTGGTATTTAAAAGGTACAATGGCAATAGGCCTTGCACCGTCTACACCTTCTGTTATTACAATTTCAAGCGCTGCATTAGCAACACCCGTAAACCCAAACAGTAAAACTAAACAGGCTATTTTTATTTTGTTGAACATATCATTCCTTTAAAATTCTGGCTTGATTGTTAAATTAATATTCTTAAGTTTTTCGAATACGTCTTTATCTTTAGATACCGGTAATGTGTCAGCCATTCGCACTGCTCTTAATGCAGCTTCACATACTAACTTGTCTCCACCTAATGATTTAACTTGCGTTACTAAACCATTAAAGCCCAAACGAATATTAACTCGGCACTGTTGGTTTTTCATTTTTTCATCAATCAGTAAGTTTTGCTGAATACGCGCCATAATTAATGCACGGTACTTATCAACTTCGCTCACGACTTGTTGCTGACGTATTTTACTACGGGCAGCCTGCTCTTTGGCAAGTTGCTCTTGTAACATTTGCTCTTGCATTGCTTGCTGGCGTTTACGTTCGGCCTCAGCAGCACGCTCTTTTGCTTCCTCTTCACGCTTTTTGCGCTCAGCTTCTGCTTTTTTAAGCGCTTCTTCTTCAGCTTTGCGTTTGTCAGCTGCAGCTTTTGCTGCGTTTTCAGCTTCTTGCTTTTG